>CAYGXL010000152.1:0-2744 GCA_964353935.1 uncultured Burkholderiaceae bacterium
AGGTACATGGCGATCGCGGCCGCGACGAACACCGACGAGTAGATGCCGAACAGGATCCCGATCGTGAGCGCCAGCGCGAAGTAGTGCAGCGCCGGGCCGCCGAAGAACAGCATCGCGAGCGTCATGCACAGGGTGGAGCCGTGCGTGATCATCGTGCGCGAGATCGTCGCCGTGATGGCCGAGTCGATCACCTCCACGGTGGAGGCCCGGCGCATCTTCTTGAAGTGCTCCCGCACCCGGTCGAAGATGATCACCGACTCGTTCACCGAGTAGCCGAGGACCGCGAGCACCGCGGCCAGCACCGGCAGCGAGAACTCCCAGCCGAAGATGGCGAACATGCCGATGACGAGGATCACGTCGTGCAGGTTGGCGACGATCGCCGCGACCGCGAACTTCCACTCGAAGCGGAAGGCGAGGTAGATCATGATGCCGATCACGACCATCAGCAGGGCGAGCAGGCCGTCGTGCGCGAGTTCCTCGCCCACCTGCGGCCCGACGAACTCCACTCGCCGCAGTTCGACCGTCGGGTCCTGCGCCTTCAGCGTCTGCATCACGCGATCGGCCTGCTGGCCCGAGGTGTAGCCCTTTTCGACGGGCAGCCGGATCATCACGTCGCGCGACGTGCCGAAGTTCTGCACCTGGAACTCGCCCCAGCCCTTCTTCTCGATCGCCTCGCGGATCTGCTCGAGGTTCGCGCCCTGCCGGTAGGACACTTCCATCACGGTGCCGCCGGTGAACTCGACCGACAGGCTGAGCCCGCGGAACAAGAGGAACCCGACTGCGACCAGGAACGAGATCAGCGAGATCGCATTCAGGACCAGCGAATACCGCATGAACGGAATCGTGCGGTGAATGCGGAAAAACTCCATGGCGCCTCCTCTTTCGTTCCGTCGGCGTCAGGCGCCCGGTTTCCAGATCTGGCCGACCGAGATCGACTGCAGCTTCTTGCGCGACCCGTACACGATGTTGACGATCGCGCGCGACACGAACACCGCCGAGAAGATCGACGTCAGGATGCCGAGCGAGTGCACGATCGCGAAGCCGCGCACCGGGCCGGAGCCGAAGGTCAGCAGCGCGATGCCGGCGATCAGCGTCGTGACGTTCGAGTCGAGGATCGTCGCGAACGCCTTGTCGTAGCCCTCGGTGATGGCCTGCTGCGGCGTGCGGCCGTTGCGAAGTTCCTCGCGCACGCGCTCGTTGATCAGCACGTTGGAGTCGATCGCCATGCCGAGCGCCAGCGCCACGGCCGCGATGCCGGGCAGCGTCATCGTCGCCTGAAGCATCGACAGCAGCGCGATCAGCAGCATCACGTTGACCGTGAGCGCGGCCACCGAGATCAGGCCGAACACGCGGTAGTAGAAGATCATGAAGACCGCGATCGCGGTGAACCCGTACAGCGTCGAGCGGAAGCCGCGCTCGATGTTTTCCTTGCCCAGGCTCGGGCCGATCGTGCGTTCCTCGATGATCTCCATCGGCGCCGCGAGCGAGCCGGAGCGGATCAGCAGCGCGAGGTCGCTCGTCTCCTGCACGGTGAAGCTGCCGGTGATCTGGAACTGGTTGCCGAACTCGCCCTGGATGCGCGCCACCGAGATCGCCTCGCCCTTGCCCTTCTCGTAGAGGACGATCGCCATCAGCTTGCCGATGTTGTCGCGCGTGATGGCGCGCATCGCGCGGCCGCCGGCTTCGTCGAGCCGCACCGACACGGCGGGACGCTGGTTCTGGTCGAGTGTCGCGGAGGCGCCGTTCAGCTGGTTGCCGGTGACGACGACTTCCCGCTTCAGCGGGGTCGGCGTGACGACGCCGCCGGCCTTGCGCTCGGGCACGGTGATCGCGCCCGGCAGCCCGGCGGCCATCGCTTCCTGGTCGACCATCCGGATCTCGAGCGTCGCGGTGCGGCCGAGGATCTGCTTGGCGCGCGCCACGTCCTGCACGCCGGGCAGCTGGACCACGATGCGGTCTGCGCCCTGCTGCTGGATCACCGGCTCGGCCACGCCGAGTTCGTTCACCCGGTTGTGCAGCGTGGTGATGTTCTGCTTCAGCGCGTTGTCCTGGATCTCTTTTTGCGCCGCCGGCGACAGCGTGGCGACGATGGACAGGTTGTCACCCGCGCCTTCGTCCCTCAACGTCAGCTCGCGCACCTGGCCGCGGATCTCGTCGGCCGCCTTGGCGCGGGTCTCCGCGTCGCGGAACCTGATCTCGATCGAGGTGGGCGTCTTGTTGATGCCGGTGTGGCGGATGTTCTTCTCGCGCAGCAGCGTCCGGATGTCGGACGCCAGCGTGTCGAGCCGCTTGTCGACGGCGGCCCGCATGTCGACCTGCATCAGGAAGTGCACGCCCCCGCGCAGGTCGAGGCCGAGGTACATCGGCAGCGCATGCAGGCTCTGCAGCCAGCGCGGCGTGTTCGACACCAGGTTCAGCGCCACCACGTAGGCCGGGTCCTCCTGGCTCGGGTCGAGCGCCTTCTGGATCACGTCCTTGGCGGCGAGCTGCGTATCCGCGTCCCTGAACCGCACCCGGATCGTCGAGTTGAGGCCGACCTGGTCGAAGTACAGGCCCGCGTGCTCGAACTTCGCGCCCTTCAGGATCTCCTCGACGCGCGTCATCAGCGCCGGATCGACCTTGACGGTCGACTTCGCGGAGGAGACCTGCACCGCGGGCGACTCGCCGAAGAAATTCGGCAGCATGTACGTCGCCCCGATCAACAGGGCAACGACGATGACGATGTACTTCCAGAGCGGATAGCG
>CAYGXL010000152.1:2844-6562 GCA_964353935.1 uncultured Burkholderiaceae bacterium
TCAGGCCGGCTTGAAGGTGTCTTTGGGAAGCAGCGTCTGCACGGCGGAGCGCTGCATCGACAGTTGCACGGGCTGGCCGTTGACGGCCGCGACCTGCACCGTGACGTACTGGTCGTGCATCTCGATGATCTTGCCGACGATGCCGCCGGCCGTCAGGACTTCGTCGCCCTTCTTCAGGGAGTCGACCATCGCCTTGTGCTCCTTCTGCCGCTTCACCTGCGGGCGGATCAGCAGGAAGTAGAAGACGACGAAGATCAGCACCATGAAGCCGATCGACATGTAGGACGATTCGGCTCCGGCGGCGGCGGCCGGGGCGGCCTGCGCGTATGCGTTCGAGATCAGGAACATCGACAAACTCCCGGGGAAGTGAACGTCCCGGCAACGGTGCCCGGACAAACACGCAAGTATAGCGGCCGGCCCCGGGTTCGCGGCCTCACACCCCGCGCCGGCGATCCTGCAGGAAACCCTCACGGAACGCGGCGAACCGGCCTTCCGCGATGGCCGCCCGCGCCTGCCGCATGAGGTCGAGGTAGAAGTGCAGGTTGTGGACGGTGTTCAGCCGCGCCCCGAGGATCTCGTTGACCCGCTGCAGGTGGTGCAGGTAGCTGCGGGAGAACGTTCGACACGTCGGGCAGGCGCAGGTTTCATCCAGCGGCGCGCTGTCCGCCCGATAGCGGCTGTTGCGCAGCTTGACGTCGCCGAACCGGGTGAAAAGCCACCCGTTGCGCGCGTTGCGGGTCGGCATCACGCAGTCGAACATGTCGATGCCGGCGGCGATGCCGTCGAGCAGGTCCTCCGGCGTGCCAACGCCCATCAGGTAGCGCGGGCGGCCAGCCGGCAGGCGCGGCGTGGTGTGCGCGAGGATCCGCAGCATGTCTTCCTTCGGTTCGCCGACCGACAGGCCGCCGATCGCGTAGCCCTCGAAGCCGATGTCGACGAGCCCCGCGAGCGACTCGTCGCGGAGCGACTCGAACATGCCGCCCTGCACGATCCCGAACAGCGCGTTGCGGCGCTCGCGCGCTTCGCCCAGCCGGTCGAATGCGCCGCGGCTGCGGCCGGCCCAGCGCAGCGACAGCCGCATCGACGCGGCGGCCTCATCGACGGTGGCCGGCCGGTCGCCGATCGCATACGGCGTGCACTCGTCGAACACCATCGCGATGTCCGAGTTCAGGACGTCCTGGATCCGCATCGACTCCTCGGGCGTCAGGAACAGGCGGTCGCCGTTCACCGGGGAGGCGAACCGAACGCCTTCCTCGCTGATCTTGCGCAGCGCGCCGAGGGAAAACACCTGGAAGCCGCCCGAGTCGGTCAGGATGGGCCGGCTCCACCCCATGAAGCGGTGCAGTCCCGCGTGGACCTCGATCACGTCGAGTCCCGGGCGCAGCCACAGGTGGAACGTGTTGCCGAGCACGATCTGCGCGCCGAGCGCCTCGAGCTCCGCCGGCGCCATCGCCTTGACGGTGCCGTAGGTCCCCACAGGCATGAAGACCGGCGTCTCGACGACGCCATGGTTCAGCGTCAGCCGGCCGCGCCGCGCGGCGCCGTCGGTTGCCAGCACTTCGAACCCGGCCGTCATCAGGTGCGCTCCAGGAACATGGCGTCGCCGTAGGAGAAGAAACGGTACTGCCGCGCGATCGCGTGGGCGTAGGCGCTTCGGATGCGGTCGATCCCCGCGAACGCGGACACGAGCATCAGCAGCGTCGACCGGGGCAGGTGGAAATTCGTGACCAGCGCGTCGACGATGCGGAAACGGAAGCCGGGCGTGATGAAGATGTCGGTCTCGGCGGCTTCCGCGCGCAGGATTCCGTCCCGTCCGGCGGACTCCAGCGCGCGCAGGCTCGTCGTGCCGACCGCGATCACGCGGCGCTGGGCAGCCCGCGCGTTGTTGACGGCGGCGGCAGTCGCCTCGCCGATGTCGAACCACTCGCTGTGCATCCGGTGTTCGGCCAGGTTCCGGGTGCGGACCGGCTGGAACGTTCCGGCGCCGACGTGCAGCGTCAGCGTCGCGAGCTCGACGCCGCGGGCGCGCAGCCGGTCGAGCAGTTCCCGCGTGAAGTGCAGTCCCGCGGTCGGCGCCGCGACGGCGCCCGGCCGGGCCGCGTAGACGGTCTGGTACCGCTCGGCGTCTTCGGCGGCGTCGGCGTGCGCGATGTACGGCGGCAGCGGAACGTGGCCGATGCGCTCCATGACGGCGTTCACGTCCGTGTCGAACCGCAGCAGGAAGAATTCGCCGCGCCGGCCTTCCACGATGGCGCGCGCATCGTCGAACAGGAACACCGCGCCAGGCTGCGGCTTGTGGCTGGTGCGGACCATGGCCAGCGCGAGCGTCGGCTCGACGACGCGCTCGATCAGCGCTTCGACGCGCCCGCCGGTCCTCTTGTTTCCGAGCAACCGCGCTTTCAGAACGCGCGTGTCGTTGAAGACCAGCAGGTCGCCGGGCACGAGCAGGTGCTCGATGTCGGTGAACGCGAGGTCGTGCAGCGCGTCGTCCGCGACATGCAGCAGCCGGCTCGCCGTGCGTTCGGGCAGCGGGTGCTGCGCGATCAGGTGCGGCGGCAGGTCGAAGTCGAAGTCGTCGAGGGTGAGGTCTTGCGTCGCCTGCATGGCTTTACCGGCCATGAGAATTGAGGGGGTGGTGCCGGGAGGGGGAATCGAACCCCCATGATCTTGCGATCGCGGGATTTTGAGTCCCGTGCGTCTACCAATTCCGCCATCCCGGCACGGGACGGCGCATTATCGACGAAGGGGTCGGCGAAACAAAATCGCCGGTCAGATTTCCAGGTTGTCGATCAGCCGCGTCGCGCCGAGCCTGGCCGCGGCGAGCGTGACGAGCGGTTCGCCCGCGGCGACTTCGTCGCGCGTGGGCGTGCGCAGGTCGCGCTGGCGGCGCAGCGCGACGTAGTCGACCTTCCAGTTCGCGGCGGCCAGTTCGCGCATCGCGTCGCCTTCGATCGCGGCGACGTCGGACGCGCCGGCCTTCACCTTGTCGCGCACTTCGTTCAGCACGCGGTACAGGCGCGGCGCCTCGCGGCGCTCGGGCTCGGAGAGGAAGCGGTTGCGCGACGACAGCGCGAGGCCGTCGGTGTCGCGCACGGTCTCGTGCGGGATGATCTCGGTCGGCAGCGAGAACTGGCGGCACATCGAGCGCACGATCATCAGCTGCTGGTAGTCCTTCTTGCCGAACACCGCGACGCGCGGCTGCACGCAGGAGAAGAGCTTCAGCACGACGGTGGTGACGCCTGTGAAGAAGCCCGGCCGGAACTCGCCCTCGAGGATGTCGCCCAGATCGGAGGGCGGGCTCACGCGGTAGCTCTGCGGTTCCGGGTACATCTCCTGTTCGTTCGGCGCGAACAGCGCGTAGACATCGTTTTGCTTCTGCAGCTTGTCGACGTCGTCCTGCAGCGTGCGCGGGTACTTTTCGAAGTCCTCGCTGGGGCCGAACTGCAGCCGGTTGACGAAGATCGACGCGACCACCGGATCGCCGTGCTGGCGGGCCATCTTCATCAGCGCGAGATGGCCTGCGTGCAGGTTGCCCATGGTCGGTACGAACGCGATCCGGTTCTGTCCGCGCAACTGGTCGCGCAGGGCTTCGATCGAGTGGACGACTTTCATCGTTCGGGCAGGCCCACGGGTGATGAAGCCGCGGATTGTAGAGGTGCCGCCAGGGCCTGTTAACGCTTGGATCGCACATGCGTGACCTCCAGAACGATCGCAATCT
>CAYGXL010000153.1:0-6482 GCA_964353935.1 uncultured Burkholderiaceae bacterium
CGAAATTATGCCGTAGCGCACAAGGGCCGGTCAAACCCGAGGGCAGGACGCGCTTCGGTCACCCGATCGTGGCGGGCGAGTCATCGCCCTGAATCGCGGCGAACTCGACGCTGATCAGCGTGCCCGGAAGCGCCGCGTCCTTGCTGGCCGGACTGGCTTCGATGCCGATCGTCCCTTCGTGGCGCTCCACGATCTCGCGGACGATCGAGAGGCCGAGTCCGCTGCCGTCGACATTGGTGCCGAGGATCCGGTAGAAGCGGTCGAAGACGCGGTTTCGCTCCGCTTCCGGAATTCCCGGGCCCGTGTCCTCGACATCAATGAAGGCCAGGTCGCGCTCGCGGCGGATCCGCAGCGTCACGCTGCCGCCCTCCGGCGTGTAGCGCAGTCCGTTGTCGACGAGGTTCAGCATCAGTTCACGCAGCAGCAGCGGCACGCCGACGATCCGCGCGGGCTGCTCGGCCGGCTCGAAGCCGAGGTCGACGCGGCGCGAGATGGCGTCGGGCACCGACTCCTGCACGACGCTGCGCGCGAGCGCGTTCAGTTCGACAAGTTCGAAGCGAGCCGGGTCGGTGGCCTGGTGCTCCGCGCGCGCGAGCGCCAGCAACTGGTTGATCAGGTGCGTCGCTCGCTCGGTGGAAGTCGCGATCTGCCGCAGGCTGCGCTTCAGCTGCTGCGGATCGGTCTCCCGCAACGCGAGTTCGGCCTGCGTGCGCAGGCCCGCGAGCGGCGTCTTCATCTGGTGCGCGGCGTCCGCGAGGAACCGCTGCTGCATCTGCATGTTGCGCGACAGCCGTTCGAGCAGTTCGTTGAACGACGCGACCACCGGCGAGATCTCCTCGGGCGCGGCCTGCGGATCGATCGGCGACATGTCGTCGGGCGCGCGCGCGCGGATGCGCGCCTGCAGCGCCGCCAGCGGCGCGAGTCCGCGCGACAGTCCGAACCAGACGAGCACGACCGCGATGGGCAGCACGATGAACTGCGGAACGATGACGCCGCGGATGATCTCGTTGGCCAGCTGCGACCGCTTCTCCAGCGTTTCGGCCACCTGCACGAGCGCGTACTTCGAGGTGCCGTCCACCTTGAACTCGCGCCACGCGTACGCGATCCGCACGTCGTTGCCCCGCAGGTTCTCGAACCGGAACTTCACGCCGCTGGTGGCCGGCGACTCGTCTTCGGCCGGCAGGGGAAGGTCGGTGTCGCCCGCGACGAACTCCCCGCGCAGCCCGAGCACCATGTAGTAGACGGAATCGGCGCTGTCGGCCCGCAGCACTTCGCGGGCGGCGATCGGCAGCTGCAGCGTGACCTGTCCGCGGTACTCGGTGACGTAGTCGCTGAGCACCGCGACGGCCTCGCCGAGGTTGCGGTCGAATGGGCCGTTCGCGATCGACTGGGCGACGAGGTAGGTGAGCGTCACGCTCATCGGCCACAGCAACAGCAGAGGCGCCAGCATCCAGTCGAGGATTTCGCCGAACAGCGAGTTCTGCTCGGAGAACGCGCGCAGCGGATTCTTGTAACCGCCGTCGGCCGGCGGAGCAGGCGGCGGCGCGGCGCGCCGGCGGCGCGCGAGCTGCAGCAGCGTCGAGCGCGCGCTCGCGCGTTGAGGGGTACCGCCTTCGTCCGGCATGTCGCCCGATCAGCCTGCGCCGACCGTCGCCTCCGCGGCGCTGGTGTCGGTGAAGCGCTCGAGGTAGTAGCCGAGCCCCCGCACGGTCACGATGCGCACGCCGCCGACTTCGATCTTCTTGCGGAGCCGGTGGACGTAGACCTCGATCGCGTTGTTGCTGACTTCCTCGCCCCAGCTGCACAGCCGGTCGACCAGTTGTTCCTTGCTGACAAGACGGCCGGGCCGCTGCAGCAGGATCTCGAGCAGGCCGAGCTCCCGCGCGGAGAGGTCGATCACCTGGTCGTTGATCGTCGCGACGTGGCCCACCTGGTCGAGCGTCAGCGGGCCGTGGCGCAGCACGGTCTGCGCGCCGCCGGCGGCGCGTCGGGTGAGCGCGCGCGCCCGCGCCTCGAGTTCCGACAGGGCGAATGGCTTCGCCATGTAATCGTCGGCGCCAAGGTCGAGTCCCTTGACCCGCTGCTCGATGCTGTCCGCGGCCGTGAGGATCAGGACCGGAGTGGTCGAGTGGCGGGCCCGCAGGCGGCGCAGGACCTCGAGTCCGGACAACTGGGGCAGCCCGACGTCGAGGATCAGCAGGTCGAAGGCCTGGGCGGCGAGTGCCGCGTCCGCTGCCTCGCCGCTGGCGACGACGTCCACGGCGTAGCCGCCGGCCTTGAGCGAGCGTGACAGGCCGTCGGCGAGGACGGCGTCGTCTTCCGCGATCAGGATACGCATAGGTGGTTGATATGCTTCGTGCTTCTCGCCGGGGAGTGCAGTCTAGGTCGCCCGCTCGGACCGGTGCAAGGAAACCCTCGGAACGCCGCCCCCGTCAAAAAATCAGTTGACTCCCTGTACTGTAAGAATCTACAGTTCGCGTACTGTACGTTTTAACAGGTCTGAAGCGCAGGTCCAGCCCGTGGTCGGGCCGGGTCAGTTGCGGCGGACGGGGCGATCGGAGGCGGTGATGGATGACGGAAGGAGCATTGGAGTGATAGACAACAAGGAGCGTCAGAAGGCGCTCGCAGCGGCCCTGGCGCAGATCGAAAAGCAGTTCGGCAAGGGCTCGATCATGCGCATGGCCGAGGGCCAGGTCGCGGAAGACATCGAGGTCGTGTCGACCGGTTCTCTCGGGCTCGACATCGCGCTCGGCATCGGCGGACTTCCGCGCGGGCGAGTGGTCGAGGTGTACGGGCCGGAGTCGTCGGGCAAGACGACCCTGACCCTTCAGGTCATCGCCGAGATGCAGAAACTCGGCGGAACGGCCGCGTTCATCGACGCCGAGCACGCGCTCGACGTGCAGTACGCGCAGAAACTCGGCATCAACCTGCAGGAGCTGCTGATCTCCCAGCCGGACACCGGCGAGCAGGCGCTCGAGATCGCCGACGCGCTGGTGCGCTCCGGTTCGGTGGACCTGATCGTCATCGACTCCGTGGCGGCACTCACGCCGAAGGCCGAGATCGAGGGCGAAATGGGCGACTCGCTGCCCGGCCTGCAGGCGCGCCTGATGTCGCAGGCCCTGCGCAAGCTGACCGCAAACATCAAGCGGACCAACTGCCTCGTCATCTTCATCAACCAGATCCGGATGAAGATCGGCGTGATGTTCGGCAACCCCGAGACCACCACCGGCGGCCATGCGCTCAAGTTCTACGCCTCGGTGCGGCTGGACATTCGCCGCGTCGGCTCCATCAAGAAGGGCGACGAGGTCATCGGCTCGGAGACCAAGGTCAAGGTCGTCAAGAACAAGGTGGCGCCGCCGTTCCGCCAGGCTGCCTTCGACATCCTCTATGGCGAAGGCATCTCGCGCGAAGGCGAGGTCGTCGATCTCGGTTCCGAACTGAACATCGTCGAGAAGTCGGGCGCCTGGTACAGCTACAACGGCGAACGCATCGGCCAGGGCAAGGACAACGCGCGCGAGTTCCTGCGCTCGCACCCCGACATGGCTCTCGAGATCGAGAACAAGATCCGCGAGGCCAAGGGCGTCGTCGTGCGCGGGGCCGTGGCGGCGGCCGGCTAGCCGGGTCGCCCCGTCTCAGGATGGCGCGCGGCAGGCGGGAAGCCCGAAGCCTGTTCGCGCGCGCCGTCGCGTTCCTCGCGCGTCGGGAACACAGCCGTGCAGAACTCGCCGCGAAACTGCGGCGTGGATTGACCGACGGGGACGATCCCGCCGAGATCGACCAGGTGCTCGATGCGCTCGAGCGGGACAAGCTGCTGTCCGACGAGCGCTACGCCGGCGCGCTCACGCGCACGCGGGCCGAGCGGTTTGGCGATGCCCGCATCCGCTTCGACCTCAAGTCCTCCGGGGTCAAGCCCGAGACCGCCGATCGCGCGGTCGCATTGCTCGAGGGCACGGAACTCGAGCGTGCGCGCGCCGTGTGGACGCGGCGCTTCGGCGAACTGCCGGCCACTCACCAGGAGCGGGCGCGGCAGGCCCGCTTCCTCCAGTCGCGGGGTTTCTCGGCGGAGACGATCGGCAAGGTGCTGCGCGGCCTGCCCGTCGATGACTGAACTGTCCGCCTGATCTATCGGCCGCATATCGGCGCCCCTCGGGTCGGCAGGGTCGCTGTGCTAAATTTCCCGATCGGGCCGCACCACATAAGACAATTCCATGGCGGCCCGTTTTTTCGCCCCCGCCGATGCCTTCTCGCCGCCACGTCCACACGCGCTCGATTCGAGTCGATGCGTACGCACGCGACGACGGGCTGTGGGACCTCGAAGCGGTGCTCGTCGACACCAAGTACCGCGACTTCCCGCTCGCCACCGGCCTTCGCAAGGCGGGCGATCCGGTGCACGAGATGGTGCTGACCGTCACCATCGACACCAGGCTCAACGTCCTCGCCGCTCATGCCGAATCGAAGTGGGTCCCCTATCCGGGCCACTGCGACGCGATCGGCCCTGACTACGCCAAGCTGGTCGGGCTGAACCTGCTGCGGGACTTCCGCAGGCACGTGCAGGCGAGGCTGGGTGGTGTGCATGGCTGTTCGCACATCACCGAACTCGCCAACGTGCTTCCCACCGCGGCGGTGCAGGCGTTCGCGGACGAAGTGTTCAAGACGCGCGACACCGCTTACGACGCACACCACGAGGACGATGCCAAGCCGTGGCAACTGGACCGTTGCCATGCCTTGCGCAGCGACGGACCCGCGGTCGAGCAGTTCTACCCACGCTGGTACGAGCCGAAAAAGCGCGCGGCCGCGCACGACCAGCCGCCACCGACTCCGATCAAGGACGAGACGACACGATGAAGATCCACGAGTACCAGGGCAAGGAGTTGTTCCGACGCTACGGTGTGCCGGTTCCGCGCAGCGTTCCGGCGTTCACCGTCGATGAGGCCGTGAAGGCCGCGGAGTCGCTCGGCGGCCCGGTATGGGTGGTCAAGGCACAGATTCATGCAGGCGGTCGCGGCAAGGGTGGCGGCGTGAAGCTCGCGCGCTCGATCGACGAAGTCCGCCAGCGCGCGTCCGAGATCCTCGGCATGCAGCTCATCACGCACCAGACCGGCCCCGCCGGCCAGAAGGTGCGGCGGCTGCTGGTCGAGGAAGGAGCCGACATCAGGAAGGAGCTCTACGTCGGCATGGTGGTCGACCGCGCAACACAGCGCGTGACGCTGATGGCCAGCTCCGAGGGCGGCATGGACATCGAGGAAGTCGCCGCGCACACGCCCGAGAAGATCCACAAGGTCCACGTCGATCCGTCCGTCGGACTGACCGACGCGGAAGCCGATGACGTCGCAACCAGGATCGGCATCCCGGCCGCCAGCTTGCCCGCTGCCCGCACGGTGCTGCAGGGCCTCTACAAGGCCTTCTGGGAGACCGACGCTTCGCTCGCGGAGATCAACCCGCTGATCCTCACCGGTGACGGCCGCGTGATCGCGCTCGACTCCAAGATGAACTTCGACTCGAACGCGCTGTACCGCCATGCGGACATCGTCGAGATGCGCGACCTCGACGAAGAGGACCCGGCCGAGGTCGAGGCGTCGAAGTTCGACCTGACCTACATCCAGCTCGACGGCAACATCGGCTGCCTGGTCAACGGCGCCGGGCTCGCGATGGCGACGATGGACACGATCAAGCTGTTCGGCGGCGAGCCGGCCAACTTCCTCGACGTCGGCGGCGGCGCGACGGCCGAGAAAGTGACCGAGGCCTTCAAGCTGATGCTGCGCAACCCGAAGCTGCGGGCGATCCTCGTCAACATCTTCGGCGGCATCATGCGGTGCGACGTGATCGCCGAAGGCGTGGTCGCCGCGTCGCGCGCGGTGCACCTGAAGGTGCCGCTGGTGGTGCGCATGAAAGGAACCAACGAGCAGCTCGGCAAGAAGATCCTCGCCGACTCCGGACTGCCGATCATCTCGGCGGACACCATGGCGGAAGCCGCCCAGAAGGTCATCGCCGCCGCGAACGGCGCCAGGTAGAGCAGGGACGGGGACAACCATGAGCATCCTGATCAACAAGAACAGCCGGGTGATCACGCAGGGCATCACGGGCAAGACCGGCCAGTTCCACACGCGGGCCTGCCGCGAGTACGCGAACGGCAAGGCCTGCTTCGTCGCCGGCGTGAATCCGAAGAAGGCTGGGGAAAACTTCGAAGGCGTGCCGATCTTCGCGAGCGTGAAGGAGGCCAGGCAGCAGACCGGCGCCAACGTGTCGGTCATCTACGTGCCGCCCGCCGGCGCGGCGGACGCGATCTGGGAAGCGGTGGACGCCGACCTCGACCTCGTCATCTGCATCACCGAGGGCATCCCCGTGCGCGACATGGTCGTCGTGCGCGACAAGATGCGGAAGCACGGCAAGAAGACGCTGCTGCTCGGGCCGAACTGCCCCGGAACCATCACGCCGGAAGAGCTGAAGATCGGCATCATGCCGGGCCATATCCACCGCAAGGG
>CAYGXL010000154.1:0-6471 GCA_964353935.1 uncultured Burkholderiaceae bacterium
GTACTCGACCTTGTTCTTGTCGTTGAAGACGAGCACGCCGTCGCGCTCGAGCTGAGCCATCAGCGTCTCGAGCTGCCCCGCCTCGAGGTTGCGCCCGAGGTGCGACTCGATGTGGCGCTCCAGTCCCTTGCGCTTGGCCGGGCGCTTCTCGCCCATGCGCTGCAGGCTCTCGATCACCTTGGCGCGCGCGTCCGGCGTCACCTTCGCGCTCGCGGCCGGGGCCCTCGGTGCGCTGGCCACGGGCGCCTGGGTGAGCCGCGCCACGCCCCGGGCACGCGGAGCCGGCACGGGAATCAGCGACTCGACGTTCTCCTTCTTCGCAGCCGGCGCTCTCTTCGCGACGGCCTTCTTCGCGGCGGGCGCCTTCTTCGCCGCGCGCTTGGCCGGCTTCGCTTCCTGCACCGGAGCCGGCGCGGGCGCCGCCTCGGCCTTGCCGCGCCGCGACCGCGCCTTGGCGGCGCGCGGCTCGGCCTTGTCGGCCGCGCCGCCGTGCAGCGCGGCCTTGATCGTCGCCACCCGCGACGCCTCGAAGCCCTGCGCGCGGATGTACAACAGCAGCGGATCGAAGTCCGTGTCCTTGGAGACGATCACGAAGCGGGCGCGCCCGCCCGCGCCGCCGCGGCTCGCCGCGACCAGCTCGCCGAGATGGAACGCGATGTGCATGTCGACCGCGTTGCGGCCGACCTTGGCGCAGTGGACGAAGGTGACGTTGCCGCCGAGCGGCTGCCAGGCCTCGGCCACGTCGGCCGAGTACTTCTTCTGGCCGGGGCCGCGGAAGATGGCGAGGCGCAAGCCGTCGCCGCGGACGAGGCCGATGTCGGCGGCGGTGGGCTGGACGTTTTCGAAGTCGACGAGGATGTGGGTGAGGGTCATGAGGTCCGCCGTGCGCGGCAACGAGGCTGCACGGCGCGGTTCGCCAAAGTGGTGGTGCGCTCGATTATCGGCCTTCGCTACGGTCGCAGGCTTGCAGTGCGGGCCGCCCGCCGCTGCTTCGTGCGCGCCACCGGGGCCTGCCGCGCCCGCGTCGCCGCCAGCATCGCCGCGAACGCGCGACTCTCGTTGCGAATCGTCAAGCCGGGCCGTCGAAGCGCACAGATGATGAAGAGTCCCTGGGGCCGCCGCCAGCGCGGCCGACTTGCGGTTCACTTCCAGCCCGATCGACAGCGACTTCCCGATGAGGCGCGTCATGCGTAGAACACTGATCGCCACCACGCTCTGCCTGTCCGCGTTCGCGCTCTTCGCGTCACCGGCCGCGGGCCAGTCGGTTCCGGTCGACATGGCCGGGATCTTCGGCCGCACCGGGGTGGACCGCGCCGCCATTCGAATCGAGACGCCGGCAGCGGCGACCTTTCCGCTGGTCGACGCACACAACCATCTCAACGGGAATATTCCCGCCGAGCACTTGCTGGAGGCGATGGACCGCGCCGGGGTCGAGTCGATGGTGCTGATGCCGCGCCACTACCGCAACCCGGGCGCCGGCGGCTCGGCGACCGACGAGCAGGCGCTCGACTACGCGCGACGCTTTCCGGGGCGCTTCATCCCTCTCGTCGGCGGCCAGCGCGACGAGCTCCTCGAGGGTCGCATCGATCAGCCGGGCAACGTCAGCTTCGTGTTGCGCGAGCTCAGGGGCAAGCTTGGGAAGGGCGGGTACCGGGGACTTGGCGAGTTCATCCTGGTGCACCACGCCTATCCGTCCGTCTCCGGCGGAGAACCCGGCGGCGAAGTACGGATTCGCGTCGATCACGACGCGATGCGGCGCATCGCGGCGCTTGCCGCGAAGCAGCGCCTTCCGGTGGTCTTCCATGCCGAGGCGGAGGAGGCGCCGGCCCGGGAGGCCGAGGCGCTGTTCGCCGCGTATCCCGACACCGTGTTGGTCTGGGCGCACGCCTGCGGCCGCGCGAGCGCCGCCGACACGGCGCGACGCCTGCGCACCTTTCCGAACCTGATGTGCGACCTCGGCAGCATGTCCAACGGCCCCCGCAGCCTGGCGGGCTACGGCCGGCAGTGGCCACGGGAGTCGCCTTGGGTTCACCCGTTCCAGGACGATGCCGGCCGTGTCGTTCCGGAGATGAAGCAGCTGTTCGAGGCGTTTCCGGACCGCTTCATGATCGGTTCCGATGTTGCGCACACGGGCCAGTTGAAGACCTACCGGTACCGGATGGACCTGTTCCGCGTCATGCTGGCGCAGCTTGCGCCCGAGGCGGCGCGCAAGATCGGCGCGGAGAACGCCCGGCGCGTGTTTGCGAACGCCGCGACGCGCGAGTGAGCGCGGCGGGCCTCCCGCGCGCCCGATTCCAGGCCGATGAAGGCGGCGGCGGCGCGATCCAGTCGCTCGCGCGGGGACCGTCGACGGCGTCAGGTAGGCTGGGCCATGGTCACCCCCGCTTGCCGATGACGCGTTCCGCAGTCGTCATCCTCGTTGCGTTGTTCGCGCTCATCGCGAGTGCGTGCGCGCAAGCCGCCGACTGCAACGGCCGCCAGTCCGTCGGCTATCGCGTGCTCCCGCTGCCGAGCGGCCGCAAGGTCGCGGTCTGGTATCCCGCGGCCGCGGCCGAGCAGGCGTTTGCCTACACGCGCGCCGGCGGCGACCTCAAGGGCAGCATCGCGCGCGACGCGCCGCCAGCCGCCTGCCCGCGCGTGCCGCTCGTGCTGTTCTCGCACGGGCTCGGCGGCTGCGCACTGCAGTCGACCTTCCTGACGGAGGAACTCGCGCGCCGCGGCTACGTGGTGGCGGCGCCCGACCACGCCGACGCGGCCACGTGCGGCATCGACGGCGAGGCGCTGCGGCTGCAGAACCTGCGCACCGAGCAGCCGCTGCTCGAGCCCGCGCGCTGGACCGACCAGACCGAGATCGGCCGGCTGCACGACTTGCGCGCGGCGATCGCGAAGGTGAGCGGCGACGCCGCGCTGGCGCGCATCGCCGACACGACCCGCGTCGGCGCGGTGGGTCACTCGCTCGGCGGCTACGCCGCCCTCGCCATGGGCGGCGCGTGGCCAGCGTGGCGCACGCCCGAAGTGAAGGCGGTCGTCGCGCTGTCGCCCTTCGTCGCGCCGTTCCTCGCGCACGGCACCTTGCCGAAGCTCGCCGTCCCGGTGATGTACCAGGGCGCGGAGTTCGACTGGGGCCTCACGCCGGCCATGGAGGGGCCGAAGGGCGCGTTCGCGGTGAGCCCGGCGCCGAAGTACTACGTGCGGCTGCGGGGCGGAACGCACGTCGAGTGGACGAACCTGGGGTGCCTGGGCGCCACGAGCGCGGCCGCCTGCCTGCCGGCGCGGCCGAATGCAGCGCTGATCACGCGCTATGCAGGCGAGTTCCTGGATCGCTACCTGAAGGACCGTCCCTCGTCGCTGCTGACATCCGAGGGGCGGGGGCTGGAGGCGTATCGGTTCGCGTTGCGCTAGTCCAGCGAACCCTGCCCGACGATCAGGCGAGGCCCGCCCTAGTTATCCGCGTTCGTGGTTCCCGCCTCGGGGTACAGGTTCGGAAACAGGATGTTGAGTGCGTCGAGAGGGAAGCCAACGTAGATCCGCCCCTTTGGGCTGTCGCTCTGCAGCAGGCCATCCTTGAGCAGCTGCGACAGGATCGGCCGCGCCGTGCGCTCTCCCAGGCCCGTCATCTGTGTGAACTCGCCCCGGCTGATCGAACCCGCCAGGAGCACATGGTGCAAGGGAAGCACGGCTTCCTTCCGGTAGTTCGGGTACTGAGCAGGCTGTGCGGTGCGCACGAGGACCAGGGCTTCCACACGCTCACGCAGCTTCTCCAGATCGAGCATCTGGCCCATGAACTCGACCTGATCCAGACAGGTATCGATGAAGAACTCGCACCATTTCAGAAGCATTCGCTCGCTCAGGTTGCCCCTGCCGTCGAGGTCTCCGCGTCGAGGCATGTCGGCATCGGCAAGGTTGGCGTAGTAGGCGTCGCGCGCTCGGCCGAACCCCCGGCTTACAGACCAGAGGCCGCCACTCAGCGGCAGCAGCGCGCAATGTGTCTGAAGCCGGCAGGCGCGGCCGTTCCCATCGAGAAAGGGGTGAACCCAGGCCGCTCGATGGTGCGCCGCCGCTGCCGCAGTCAGCAGGTTGTCGAGCCCAACTGCCTGCCGATAGACCTCGTCCATGCGCCGCAGGAACGCCGGTACAGCCGCGTGGGATGGCGCGATGTGCCGGCCAACATCGACATCCGCCTGGCGCAGCTGTCCCGGCGCGATCGTTCGCCCATCGGGCGTCGTCCGATCTGCCTCGTCGAGTCGTTCGTAAAGGGCCTGGTGCGCTCTCCGCAGGAAGGACGACTGGAGCGCCTTTCCTTCGGCCATGCCGTGCTCACTCATCCACTGTTCGAGTTCGCGCTCGGCAGACATGTGGGCGACGGCGATTCGCTGTCGCTTGGCGACCTCGGGCTTCGCCGAGAAGTCGGCCCTGAGTGCCCGTTCGATGTTGCTGGGATGCGTCCCCTGGCCCTCGATCAGGTTCGAGTAGTACGAATTCATCGATCGGACGAGTTCCCTCAGGACCGACAGGGAAACGGGATGAAGCGCGCCCTGCAGACGCAATGCGCCTTCGACGACTCGCCTGGTCTTTCCGATCAGGGCGCCGACCCCCTGGCTCGGGAGCAAGGGTTCGAATTGATGGGGCTGCGTGTACAGTTCTGGCATGGAAAAGCCGATACTTCTGCCGATCTTTCTTCCGGAGAAGTATATATCTTAAGTTATTGATTTACAATGTTTCGAGTGCGACTTGTGCACCGGTAGACCGGCAACCATTGCCGATTTTCCTGCCGACTCATTTGGCACGCACTGCCGTGGCGACGAGCATACGTATCGCCCCCGCATGGCGTTCATCTCGGAGTCGTGCGCTCAGTCTCCCAGGTACTCCCGGCAGAACGCATCCACGCCGAGGATCGGGCACAGGCCCCGCGCCCCGGCCAGCGCCAGCAGGTCGCGGTCGCCGGACACCAGGGCCCTCGCCCGGCCGGCGACGGCGAGGTGAAGGAATGCCGCGTCGAACGGATCGCGGCAGCGCGGCACCACGGGCGGTGGTTCGGGGATGTCGACCGCGCCCACCCACGGCATGAAATCGGCCAGCAGCTCCGCCTGTTCGGCCTCCGACAGCCCGAACTTCGGATACGCAAGCACACGCACGAGTTCGTGCGCGGTGGCGGCGCTGGCCAGCGGCACGAAGCGCGCGGACTGCCATCCGGCGCGAACGCGCGCAGTCGGGCCACTGCCGAACAACAACGCCGACAGCACCACGTTGGTGTCGAGCACCACCCGCGGCGGCGGTTTCATGCGCGTTTCGCCGGCTTCTTCCTGGGTGCCGCGCGTTTCGTGGAGCCGTAGCGGGCCCGCGGCTCGGCGGCTCGCATGGCCGGCGCGCCGGAACGCGCCCAGCGCACCGCTTCGGTCACGTCCGACTCGGTCAGGCCGAGTTCGGCCAGCTTGGCGCGCACGGCATCGCCGCGCTGGATGCGCACCGGCGTCAGCACGATCTGCCCGTCGCGCACCTCGACGTCGAAGTACTCGGCCGCGGCCACCGCTTCCACCGCGCTCTTGGGGAGCGTGAGCTGGTTCTTGGACGTGAGCTTGGCGAGCATCTTGAATCCTTTAAGTAAGGATTCCTTACTGTAGCAGGCCCGCGCGGCTGTTCGCCCCGTTCGATGGCGACGCGATCCCGCGATGGGCGTCGCGCCCACGGCGTCGCGCCCACGGCCTCGCGAAGGCGCCCGCGGCAGCTATTGCCCTGCCGGTGTCGAGCAACCGAGAATGCACGACGCGGGCCGCCGCGGGACAGTCACGGAGCACTCATGAGTCAAGCAGCGATGGTCCCATCGATCGCCTCGACCCGCGACGAGATCGGGCTACGCGCCGCGCGGCACCTGGACACGACCTTCCGGGCGATCATGCGGCCGCCCGCCGCGGAGCACCAGCCAGGCTTCATCCGTGTCATCACGGGCGAACCGCACCCGATGGGCAATGCCGCGATCGTCTCGAATCCGGACGATCCCGCCGTGACGCAGGCCGCGGCCGTGCCGCTGCGGGAGTCCGGCCTGCCCGCCATCGTCCTCTTCACGGAGGGCGTCACCGCCGAGGCCGCAAAGACGCTCGAGGCGATGGGATTTGCGGACCAGGGCGCGATGCCGGCGATGGCCGTCGACATCGATGCGATGGGCGACACCGCGCTGCCCGCAGGCTGCGCGTGGGCGCGCGTCGGCGCCGGCAGCGAAGGCAGCGCGTGGGCCAGCGCGCTGGCCGCGGGATACCCACTCCCGATCGGCCTGGCAAGGCTCTTCTCTCCAGACGCGCTGGGCGCCGACATGGCGCCCGACGCCAGGATCCAGTTCTTCGCGGTGCTCAAGGACGGCGAGCCGGTCGCGACATCGATGCTCTTGCTGGCGGATGGCCTGGCCGGCATCTATTGCGTCTCGACGCTGGCCGCCGAGCGGGGACGCGGGCTCGGAGCGCACGCAACGGCGCAGGC
>CAYGXL010000155.1:0-6462 GCA_964353935.1 uncultured Burkholderiaceae bacterium
CGGTTCTGCTTCGGCAGGCCGTAGATCAGGTCGAGGTTGATCGACTTGAAGCCGTTCGCGCGCGCGGCGTCGACGGTCGCCTGCGTCATCTCGAAGCTCTGCAGGCGGTTGACGGCCTTCTGCACGTCGGGGTTGAAGTCCTGCACGCCCACCGACATGCGGTTGAAGCCGAGGCGACCGAGCGTCTCGACCTTGTCGGGCGGCGTCGTGCGCGGATCGACCTCGATCGAGAACTCGCCGCGCTCCTCGAGCGGGAAGCGCTTCGTCAGCACCTCCATCAGCTGCTCGAGCTCCTCGTTCGACATGAACGTGGGCGTGCCGCCGCCGAAGTGCAGCTGCTCGATGGCGCGGCTGCCGGTCAGGTGCTCGAGGACGAGATCGGCCTCGCGCGCGATGTAGTCGACGTACTCCGCGGACTTGCTGCGGTCCTTCGTGATGACCTTGTTGCAGCCGCAGTAGTAGCAGACGGTGTTGCAGAACGGCAGGTGCACATACAGCGACAGCGCGCTGTTCGCCACGCCGGTCGCGCGCGCGTGCAGCGCTTCCGCGAACGCGTTGCGGTCGAACGCCTCGACGAAACGATCGGCCGTCGGATAGGAGGTGTATCGCGGGCCGGGAATATCGAAGCGCTTGATTATCCCCTCGTCAGGCAGGGCTACTTCGCTTCGCGTGGACATCAGCATGGTGGTAATCCTTGTGCAGGGCGCATTACGGCATTGGAGTATTATTTCCGCCGAGGTCTGCCCAGCCTTGACCGCGGTCAACCGTGCCGGAACGCGCGTTTGATCCCGCAGTCTGACAGAACAAATTCAAGAAGAACGACCAGATAGACCGCGTACGAGAAGGCTGCTGACCGCCTTCCTGACAAGTGGGGCACAACTTAGAGCACTGCTCACATGAACGCGCCAACCGTCAACATCGCCAATCTCCGCGTCGCCTGCTCGAGCTGCAACCTGCGGGAACTCTGCCTGCCCGTGGGGTTATCGCTGAAGGACATCGAAAAGCTCGAGGAACTTGTTGCGACGCGCAAGAAGGTCAAGCGCGGGGACTCGCTGTTCCGGGCGGGCGATCGCTTCGAGTCCCTCTATGCGGTCCGGCTCGGCTTCCTGAAGAGCACCGTGATGTCGCAGGACGGCCGTGAGCAGGTCACCGGATTCCACATGGCCGGCGAACTCGTCGGACTCGACGGCATCAGCAGCGAGCTGCACTCGTGCGACACGGTCGCGCTCGAGGACACCGAGGTGTGCGTGATCCCCTACGAGCGCCTGGAGGAAGTCGCGAGCGCGATGCCGGTGCTGCGCAACCACTTCCACAAGGTGATGAGCCGCGAGATCGTGCGCGAGCACGGCGTGATGCTGCTGCTCGGCAGCATGCACGCGGAAGAACGCCTCGCCGCCTTCCTGCTCAACCTGTCGCAGCGTTTCGAGGCACGCGGCTATTCCCGCACCGAGTTCGTGCTGCGGATGACGCGCGCCGAAATCGGCAGCTTCCTCGGACTGAAGCTCGAGACGGTCAGCCGGGTGTTGTCGCGTTTCGCGCAGGACGGGCTGATCGAGGTGAACCAGAAGCACGTCCGGATCGTCGAACCCGAGGGCCTGCGTTCCATCGTCTCGGGCCAGCCCGGCGGCCCCGCCTGACGGCGCGGGCCTCGTCCAATTCCCCCTTGGTTCTACGCGCGCTCCACGCGCTCTGCTGGCTCGTCTTCGCAACGCCTGGGACAGTTCGGCGGACGCTCGTTCGGCTCCAGCGTGCAGCGGTTGACCTCGAACGGCGACTGCGCCAGGAAGACCGTGATCGCGCTCGACGCGGCGCCGACGATCCAGAAAGCGAAGAAGCCGACCGTGTAGATCGGCATGCGCTCGGCCTCGATCGGCACGCCGAACAGGTGCAGGTCGGTCGGATCGAACAGCGCGAAGAAGGCGAGTTCGGCGACGCAGGCCATCAGGAACGATGGCCACAGCACCCAGCCGAGTCGTTGCGCCAGCGAGTTGGGCATCGTCTCCTCCTTGTCGTGTCTCAACGCGCGCGCAGAGAGAACTCACCCGCCCCGCCGGCGCTGAAGCCGTCGTCGATGCGCCACAGTTGCGTCTCGAGCATGACCTGCCACGCGACCGGCCGCTGCGCCAGCCTCGGATCGGCCTCGCCCACCTGCCACTCGCCGGCGTACACCGCGGAGCGGGCATCGGCCGCCACGTCGATGCGCGAGAGCACCGCGAGCCGGTCGGCATCGCGCTTGCCGGGATGCACGAGCCGCAGTCGCAGCGCGGATTCGGGCGGCAGCGGCTGCTCCGACCGCAGTTCGACGCGCACGCGTTCACCGACCGTGAGGCCGCTCAGTTTCACCGTCGCGCTGACGCCGAGTTCGCTCGCCCGGGTGGACCGCGAGAGTTCTTCGTTGATCGCGAGCCCCCGCTTGTAATAGTCCTGTGCCACCGGCCCATCCCAGTCCCGGGCGGCGAGGTAGAACGTGAACGAGCCGGCGATCACGGCCGTCGCCGGCAGCGAGATCAGGAACCAGGGCCAGGCCTGGCGGTACCACGGGGTCACGGGCGCTGTCATCGATGTCATCCTGTCACCTGCTCATTCCGAGAAAGACGGCCTTCTCGTCCACCTTCAATGAAGGATCGTCGACCGCGGCGACGCTGATCGTTATCTTGTTCGAGCCCGGCTTGAGCGCCTCCGGGGACGCCTGCAGGCGCACCATGACCGATTGCGTCGTCGCGCCCTTCAGTTCGATTCCGGTGTCCGACGCCACCTGGAGCCCGTCCAGCCCCGTGGCGGAGACGACGTAGCGCCGCGGCTGCTCGCTCGTGTTCATCACCTGCAGCCGGTATGTGTTCTCGATGCGTCCATCCTCGACCTCGCGCGCCAGCGCGCCACGGTCGCGGATCACGTCCACCTTCAGCGGGATCCGGACTGCCACCGCGGCGAACAGCGCGACCGTGACCGCCGCGAGGATGCCGGTGTAGACGAACACGCGCGGCCGGAACAATTGGCGCCAGATGCCGGCGCCGGCGTAGTGCTCCTGCAGCGCGTGCTGTGTCGAGTAGCGAACCAGCCCCTTCGGCAGGCCCGCCTTCTCCATCACGTGGTCGCACGCGTCGATGCAGGCGGCGCAGCCGATGCACTCGTACTGCAGCCCCTCGCGGATGTCGATGCCGGTCGGGCACACCTGCACGCACAGGTTGCAGTCGAGGCAGTCGCCCAGCCCGAGCTCCGCGCGTCCGGACTTCTTGCTGCCGGCGCCGCGCGGCTCGCCGCGCTCGCCGTCGTACGTGACGATCAGCGTGTCCGGGTCGAACATCGCGCTCTGGAAACGCGCATACGGGCACATGTACTTGCACACCTGCTCGCGCATCCAGCCGGCGTTGCCGTACGTCGCGAAGCCGTAGAACAGGATCCAGAACAGCGACCAGCCGGTCACCGACAGCGTGACGAATTCGAGCAGGAGCGGGCGGATCGGCGTGAAGTAGCCAACGAAGGTGAAGCCCGTCCACATCGCCACGGCGATCCACGCGCCGTGCTTCGCTGCCTTCAGCGCGAACTTGCGCGCCGACATCGGTGCCTGGTCCAGCCGCATGCGCCTGGCGCGGTCGCCCTCGATGACCTTCTCGATCCACATGAAGATCTCGGTGTAGACGGTCTGCGGACACGCGTAGCCGCACCAAACCCGGCCGCCTACGGCGGTGAACAGGAACAGCGCCAGCGCCGCGATGATCAGGATGGCGGTCAGGTAGATGATGTCCTGCGGCCACAGCACCAGGCTGAACAGGTAGAACTTCCGCGACGCGAGATCGAACAGCAGCGCCTGGCGGTCGTTCCATTGCAGCCACGGCAGTCCGTAGAAGACGATCTGAGTGGCCCACACCGCCAGCCAGCGCCACTTCTGGAACAGGCCCAAAGTGTCGCCGATCCGCTGCCTGGGATAGATCTCCTTGCGCTTCGCGTAAAGCTGGATCTCGACTTCGCGCAAGGGCGCCGCCGGCTCGCCCGCTGCTTCGCCGGTCTGTGCAACGCGCGCGGCCGGACCGTCGCTGCGTTTCACTTCGACCGCTTCGGTCATGGGGTTACTGCCTTCTCAAAGTAAGAACGCGGCGCGCCGTCACCGGCGGCCGCGTTTTCCGGTGTGCTGCTCGACTACTTCGCGGGCGCCGTCGACGCGGGCGTTGCAGCGGCCGGTGCGGCAGCCGGCGCCGCGGCGCCGGCCTTGTTCGACAGCGACCACACGTAGGCCGTCACGAGGTGAATCTGAGCATCGCCCAGCGTGGCCTTCATGGCCGGCATCGCGCTCAGGCCAGGCGACATTGAGTTGGACCCGCGGCCGTTCACGATCGTCTGCACGATGGCGTCGACGGTGCCGCCGTACAGCCAGATCTTGTCGGTCAGGTTCGGGGCACCCAGGGTCTGGTTGCCCTTGGCCTCCGGCCCGTGGCAAGCGGCGCACGCGGCGAACTTCTCCTTGCCGCGCGCCGCGCGCACGCTGTCGTGCGCGGACTCGGAGAGCGACAGGACATAGTTGGCGACGTCGATCACCGACTCCTTGTCACCGACCGCGGCGGCCATCGGCGGCATTACGCCGTTGCGGCCGCTGGCGATCGAAGTCTTGATGGCCTCGGGCGTGCCGCCGTACAACCAGTCGTTGTCCGCCAGGTTCGGGAAGCTGCGACCGCCGCGCGCGTCAGAGCCGTGGCACTGCGCGCAGTTGTTGAGGAAGATCCGCTCGCCGATCTGCCTCGCCTTCGGATCGAACGCGATCTTCTCGACGGGCTCCTTCGCGAACGCCGCGAAGATCGGGCCGAACCGCGCATCGGCGGCCTTCACCTCGGCCTGGTACTGGCCGCTCTGCGACCAGTTCAAAACGCCCGGCCACTTGGTGCCGAGCCCCGGGTACAGGATCAGGTACAGGATCGAGAAGAAGACGGTGAGATAGAACAGCAGGATCCACCACCGCGGCATCGGGTTGTGGAACTCCCGCAGGTCGCCGTCCCACACGTGCCCGGTCGTCTGCGGTTCGCCCTGCGCGTTGAGCGTGACCTTGACGGTCCTCTTGCTCTGCATCCAGAGGAACACGGCGCAGCCGAGCACCGAGACGATCGAGAGGATCGCGACGTAGTAGTCCCAGAAAACGTTGTAGAAGTCACTCATCGATCGCCTCTCTCAGTGCCGGCCCGGCGTTTCGTCGTCGAACGGCAGCGCCGCGGCTTCCTCGAAGCCCTTGCGGGCGCGGCTGCTGTACGCCCAGACAGCGATGCCGCAGAAGCCCAGGAAGCCCGCCAGCGTCAGCACCGCGCGAATGTCGTTGATGTCCATGTTCACCCCTCAGCGCACGTTGCGGAGTTCGACGCCCAGACCCTGCAGGTAGGCGATCACCGCGTCCAGTTCGGTCTTGCCCTTGAGCGCTTCCCGCGCCTTGGCGATCTGCTCGTCCGTGTACGGCACGCCGATCGCCTTGAGCGCCTTCATGCGGCCCTGCACGTCGACATCGTCGAGGCTCGACCTCGCGAACCACGGATACGCCGGCATGTTCGACTCGGGCACGACGTCGCGCGGGTTGTTGAAGTGGACACGGTGCCACTCGTCGGAGTAGCGCGCGCCGACGCGAGCCAGGTCCGGACCGGTGCGCTTGCTGCCCCACTGGAACGGATGGTCGTAGACGAACTCGCCGGCCACCGAGTAGTGCCCGTAGCGCAGCGTCTCTGCACGGAAGGGCCGGATCATCTGCGAGTGGCAGTTGTAGCAGCCCTCGCGGATGTAGATGTCGCGTCCGACCAGCCGCAGCGGCTCGTAGGGCTTGATGCCCTCGACCGCTTGGGTGACCGAGCGCTGGAAGTACAGCGGAACGATCTCCACCAGGCCACCGATGGCAACGACGAGGATGACGAGCACGATCAGCAGCGTCGGCGTCGTCTCGATCTTGTCGTGGGTGATTTTCATTGCGTTTCCTCGGTCTCGTATGCGGTCAGGCGTGCGCGACGGCGGCCGGGATCGGTGCCTCGACGGCCTTGCCCAGTCCGATCGTCTTCACCATGTTCCATGCCATCAGGAACATGCCGGCGAGATAGAGAACCCCGCCGGCCAGGCGGATCACGTAGAACGGATAGGTCGACTTCACGCTCTCGATGAACGTGTAGGTCAGCGTGCCGTCCTCGTTGACCGCGCGCCACATCAGCCCCTGCATCACGCCGGCGATCCACATCGCGGCGATGTAGACGACGATGCCGATGGTGGCGACCCAGAAGTGCGTGGTGACGAGCCGCATGCTCGCCATCTCGGTGCGGCCGTACAGCCGCGGGAGCAGGTAGTAGATCGCGCCGATCGAGATCAGGCCCACCCAGCCCAGCGCGCCGGAGTGCACGTGGCCGATGGTCCAGTCCGTGTAGTGGCTGAGCGCGTTGACGGTCTTGATGGACATCATCGGCCCCTCGAAGGTCGACATGCCGTAGAACGACAGCGAGACGATCA
>CAYGXL010000156.1:0-6383 GCA_964353935.1 uncultured Burkholderiaceae bacterium
CTCGCCCGCATCGGATTCGCCGCAGGCGAACTCGCGGTCGGCGGCGCGATCGAGGGGCTGCGTCGCCTGGGCCAGCCGAACGACCCGAAGGCGGGCAGCCCGCTCTTCACGGCGGCAACCGCGCGGCGCCTCGCGGAACGGCTGTCGAACCTGCGAGGGGCGGCGATGAAGCTCGGCCAGCTGATCTCGCTGCAGGGGGAGGATGTGCTGCCGCCCGAGTTCGCGCAGGCGCTCTCGGTGCTGCGCTCGTCCGCGGCGCCGATGCCGCTCGCGCAGTTGCGTCGCGTGCTGGGGCGCGAGTACGGCAAAGGCTGGGAGCGTCGCTTCGCCGAGTTCAACGACGAGCCGATCGCCGCGGCGTCGATCGGACAGGTCCACCGCGCGCGCACCCGCGACGGCCGCGAGCTGGCGCTGAAGATCCAGTACCCGGGTGTGGCGAAGTCGATCGCCAGCGACGTCGACAACGTTGCCGCGCTGCTGAGGATGGCGAACGTGCTGCCGCTCGGCATCGACGTCCACGGCATCGCGAAGGAAGCGAAGCGCCAGTTGCAGCAGGAGTCCGACTACATCGCCGAGGCCCGTTTCCTCGAGAAGTACGCGGCGCTGGTCGCCGATGATCCTGACCTGCTCGTGCCGCGCGTGCACTGGGACTTCACGACGCCGCGCGTGATGGCGATGGACTTCGTCGAGGGCGTGCCGCTGGAGGAGATGGCGCGCGACGACGTGCCGCAGAAACAGCGCGACCAGCTCGGCGCGGCGCTCGAGTACCTGACTTTCCGCGAGCTCTTCGAGTTCCGCGTGATGCAGACCGACCCGAACTTCGCGAACTACCTGTTCCAGCCGGACTCCGGGCGCCTGGTGCTGCTGGACTTCGGTGCGACGCAGGAGTTCACGGTCGACTTCGTCGACCGGTTCCGACGCATCACGCGCGCGATCGTGGCGCGCGACCGCGTGACGATCGCCGAGCAGGCCGTGGCGATCGGCTATCTCGCGGCGGACGCGCCGCCGCGGGAGCGGGAAGCGGTGGTCGACGTGATCCAGCTGGTGTGCGAACCGCTGCAATACCGCGGCCGCTACGACTTCGCTGCGTCGAGCCTCCCCGCGCGGGTCCGCGAGCTCGGCTTCGATCTGGCGTTCAAGCAGGGCCTGCTGAAGGCGCCGCCGCCGGACACGATGTTCCTGCACCGCAAGCTGGCGGGCATGTACCTGCTCCTCGCGCGCCTCGGGGCGCACGTCGACGTGCGCAAGCTGATCCAGCCGCTGCTCGCCGAGGCGCCGGCGCGCGCCGACGCGGAGCCCTGAGGCCGAGCGCTCAGGCCGCCGGTGCCGCGCGCGGCGACGTGGCGATCAGCACCGCCCCGGCGGCAGCGCAGCCGAGGGCGACGGCGTGCACCACCGTGAACGCTTCGCCCAGCAGCAGGACGCCGACCGCGGTGGCCGCGATCGGCAGCGCGACCGTGAACACCCCCGCCTGGTTGGCCGGAACATGCTTGAGTCCGGACACCCACATCCACACCGAGAACAGGCCCGCCGCCAGCGAGTAGAAGACGAGCAGCGTCCACAGGCCGCCGGTCATGGCGCCGAGGTCGGCACGCATCAATTGCCACAGTCCGAGTGGCGCGGTCAGCGCCAGGCCCCACAGGTTGATCAGCGCCGACACGCGCAGCGCCGTGCGCGTGGCCGCGAGCCGCTTGCCGAGGATCACGTAGCTCGCCTCGCACACGACGGCGCCGAACATCAGCAGGTTGCCGAGCAGAGCCTGGCGCGCGCCGATCGCGTCGGTCGCCTTGGCGAACTGCAGCAGGACGATGCCGCCCACGGCGAGCGCGATGGCGAGCAGCGTCCGTGGGGCCAGGTGCTCGCGCAGGAACACCCAGGACAGCAACGCGACGACCGCCGGCAGGGTCGCGAGGATCACCCCGGCCGCGGTGGCGGTGGTCAGGGCGATGCCGGTCAGCATGCAGATCGAGAACAGGAAGTTCCCGAAGAACGACATCAGGAAGAGCCAGCGGCGCTCGCTCGCGCTCAGGCGCGCTTCCCCGCGCGAGCGAGGGGTCCACGGGAGCATCGCGACGGCCCCGATCGCGAAGCGCAGGAAGGCGAGCGCGAAGACCGGCAGCGCGGCGACCAGTGGCTTGGACAGCGCGACGTAGCTGCCCACCAGCGCCATCGAGGCGGTCAGCAGCAGGTAGGCCACGAAGCGGGGCGGAGCGGGCATCGGCGGCGACGATACCGGAGCCGAACCGCCGGCCGCCGGCCCGCCCCGATGCGGCTCGCGGTAATGCCCATATGTGATCCCTGTCCTGGATGCCGGCGTTTCGCGCCCTAAGATGTCCGGCTCGCCGGTCCATGGAGGACCGCGCCTTCGGAGCTTTGCCGTGAAAAACTTCCTCGCCCTGGCGTTCGCCGCCGTATTCGCCGTGCTTGCCACCACCGCAGGCGCGCAGACCATCGCGCCTGCCAAGGTGCCCGAAGAGATGCGCACCAAGCAGCAGAACTACCTGCTGCCCAAGCAGGCGCAGCAGTTCCTGAAGGCGCAGAAGGGCAAGGTCCTGTTCGTCGACGTCCGCACGCGCGCCGAGGCCCAGTTCCTCGGCATGGCCGAGGGCGTGGATGCGCTCGTTCCGTACGTGGAGTTCCAGGAATTCATGACCGACTGGGACGCGAGCCGCGCCTTCTACAAGCTGGAGCCGTTCAACGACTTCGTTCCCGAGATGGAGCGGCGCCTGAAGGAGAAGGGCCTGACCAAGGACGATCCGGTCGTGCTCATGTGCCGCGCCGGGGAACGCAGTTCACGCGCGGCCGACCTGCTGAGCGACTCCGGCTACAAGCGCGTCTACATCGTCGTGTACGGCTACGAGGGCGAAATGTCCGACAAGGGCCGCCGCACCCTGAACGGCTGGAAGAACTCCGGCCTGCCTTGGAGCTACGAGCTCGACAAGCAGAAGATGTACTTTCCGCGCTGACCGGCGCGGGACGCTCACGCCGGCTCGCGTGCTTCGGACGCGGCCTCCGGCGTGCCGTACTCCTTCGCCAGGAACCGTTCGCCCTCTTCGAGGATGAAGTAACGGAACGCCTCCGCTGCGGGCGACAGCGTCTTCGACAGGTTGTTGACGACGTACCAGCGTTTCAGCACCGGCAGCCCCTCGATGTCCGGCACGGCGAGCAGGCCGGCGCGGCGCTCGAGCCCGATCGTGTGCAGCGACAGGAAGCTCACGCCCATGCCGGCCATCACGGCCTGCTTGATCGTCTCGTTGCTGGCCATCTCCATCGCGACGCGCGGCTGCAGCCGGTGGTCCGCGAAGAACTTCTCCATCGCGGCGCGCGTGCCGGAGCCGGGCTCGCGGATGATGAATTCATAGTTGTTCAGGAGGCTCGCCGGCGCGTGGCCGATCCGCATCAGCGGGTGATCGGGCGCCGCGACCACGGAGTGCGGGTGCACGGCGAACGGTTCCGCGCGTGTGGCGAGTTCGCGCGGCGGGCGGCCCATGATCGCCAGGTCGACCTCGTTGGCGCGCAGCAGCGCCACCAGCTGCTCGCGGTTGCCGCCGACCGCGAGCTTCACCTCGATCGCCGGGTGCTCCTGGCGAAACTGCGCCAGCAGACGCGGCACGAAGTACTTGGCCGTGCTCACCATGCCGATCGAGACGCGGCCGGTCTCCAGTCCACGGAGCCGGGCGATCGCGTCCTCGGCGTCCTTCAGAGTCGCCAGCACCTTGCGCACATAGACGAGTAAGTACTCACCTGTCACGGTCAGTGCGACCTGCCTTCCCGAGCGGTCGAAGAGGGGCAGGCCGACCTGCTGCTCCAGCTCCCGGATCTGCATCGAGACCGCGGGGGGCGTCAGGTGCAGCTCGTCGGCGGCCTTGCCGAAGCTCTGGTGCCGGGCGGCGGCGGCAAAGACCCGCAACTGGCGGAGCGTTGCGTTTCGCATAAGGAAAACTTAACTGAGAAGTCAGAAGAAGTGACTGTACCTTATATACCCATGTCCCTAGAGTGCCGTCCAACGCGCGCTGTGCGCTGCAACAGGACGCTTCAAAAGGAGATCTTGCGATGAACAAACCGGTCGAGGGAATGATCCGTGACACCAAGGAGCGCTACAAGGGCGGCGTCCTGAAGTACAAGCAGATGGGCTACTGGCGGCCGGACTACGAGCCCAAGGACACGGACGTGATCTGCGTGTTCCGGATCACGCCACAGGAAGGGGTGGACCCGGACGAGGCCGCCGCCGCCGTGGCCGGCGAGTCGTCGACCGCCACCTGGACGGTCGTCTGGACCGACCTGCTGACGGCGCACGAGTCGTACCAGGCCAAGGCCTACCGCGTCGACGTCGTGCCGGGCACCGGCGCGGGCACCGGCAAGGAAGCCCAGTACTTCGCCTACATCGCCTACGACATCATCCTGTTCGAAGAGGGCTCGATCGCCAACATGACGGCGAGCCTGATCGGCAACGTCTTCAGCTTCAAGCCGCTGAAGGCGGCGCGGCTCGAGGACATCCGCATCCCGGCCGCGTACGTGAAGACCTTCAAGGGCCCGCCGACCGGGATCATCGTCGAGCGCGAGCGCCTCGACAAGTACGGCCGCCCGCTGCTCGGCGCGACCATGAAGCCGAAGCTGGGCCTGTCGGGCAAGAACTACGGCCGAGTCGTCTACGAGGCGCTGACCGGCGGCCTCGACTTCACGAAGGACGACGAGAACATCAACTCGCAGCCCTTCATGCACTGGCGCGACCGCTTCCTCTTCTGCATGGAGGCCGTCAACAAGGCGCAGGCGGGGAGCGGCGAGATCAAGGGCCACTACCTGAACGTCACCGCCGCGACGATGGAAGACATGTACGAGCGCGCCGAGTTCGCAAAGGACCTGGGCTCGAACATCCTGATGATCGACCTAGTGATCGGCTGGAGCGCGATCCAGTCGATGTCGAACTGGTGCCGGAAGAACGACATCATCCTGCACATGCACCGCGCGGGGCACGGCACGTACACGCGGCAGAAGAACCACGGCGTCAGCTTCCGCGTGATCGCCAAGTGGCTGCGGCTGGCGGGCGTCGATCACCTGCACGCGGGCACGGCGGTCGGCAAGCTCGAAGGCGACCCGATGACGGTGCAGGGCTACTACAACGTCTGCCGCGACACGTATACGAAGACCGATCTCTCGCGCGGCCTGTTCTTCGACCAGGACTGGGTCGACCTGCGCAAGGTGATGCCGGTGGCCTCGGGCGGCATCCACGCCGGCCAGATGCACCAGCTGCTGTCGCTGTTCGGCGACGACGTGGTGCTGCAGTTCGGCGGCGGCACGATCGGCCACCCGGCCGGCATCCAGTCCGGCGCGATCGCCAACCGCGTCGCGCTCGAGGCGATGGTCAAGGCGCGCAACGAAGGCCGCGACATCGCCAACGAAGGGCCGGACGTCCTCAACGCCGCCGCCAGGTGGTGCAAGCCGCTGGCGCAGGCGCTCGATACGTGGAAAGACGTCAGCTTCAACTACACCTCGACCGACACGCCGGACTTCGCGGTCACCGCGACGGCCAGCTGAGCAGGAGAACTTCCATGAGAATCACGCAAGGCACCTTTTCGTTCCTTCCCGACCTGACCGACGACGAGATCCGCGCGCAGGTCGATTACGCCCTCGGCCGTGGCTGGGCGCTGTCGGTCGAGTACACCGACGACCCGCACCCCCGCAATGTCTACTGGGAGATGTGGGGCCTGCCGATGTTCACCGTGAAGGACGGCGCCGCCGTGCTGTTCGAGGTGAACGCCTGCCGCAAGGCCTTCCCGAGCCACTACATCAAGGTCAACGCCTTCGACAACACGCGGGGCGTCGAGTCGATGTGCCTGTCGTTCATCGTCAATCGCCCGAAGGAAGAGCCGGGCTTCGGCCTGCAGCGGCAGGAAGCGGCCGGCCGCATGGTGCGTTACACGACGCAGGGCTATGCCGCGATGCGACCGGCCGGGTCGCGCTACGAGTAGCCAAATGAACGCCGCGGCCGCACCCACCGTGGACCTGCAGGCCATCCTGCGCGACACGCACGTGCTCGAGGTGCTGGAGGATCTCGACCGCGACCTGGTCGGTCTCGCGCCGGTGAAGAAGCGCATCCAGGACATCGCGGCGCTACTCGTCGTGTCGAAGGCCCGCGGCCAGCTGGGCCTGGAGGCCGCCCCGCCGTCGCTGCACATGTGCTTCTCGGGCAACCCGGGCACGGGCAAGACGACCGTGGCGCTGAAGATGGCGCAGATCCTTCACCGGCTGGGCTACGTGCGCAAGGGCCACGTGGTCAGCGTCACGCGCGACGACCTCGTCGGCCAGTACATCGGCCACACGGCGCCCAAGACCAAGGACGTGCTGAAGCGGGCGATGGGCGGCGTGCTCTTCATCGACGAGGC
>CAYGXL010000157.1:0-6359 GCA_964353935.1 uncultured Burkholderiaceae bacterium
AGTCGCCAAGCCTGTTCGTCATCAAGAACCTCCGTATTCACTGTGGTTGACTGCAAGGTGCAGGCGCGCTCCAAAGCGCGACGCGGGCCTTTTCAACCTGCTGGGCGCGATCAAGTCTGCTCAGGAGACACCCGTCCGTCACGGAAAAACCATGAAAAACGTGATCAGCATCAGCCTTGGCGCGAGCAGCCAGGACTTCAGGTTCACCGCCCAGTTCCTCGGCGAGCACCTGACGGTGCGCCGGCTCGGCACCGACGGCAGCCTGGCAACGGCGGAGAAGCTGGTCAGGCAATGGGACGGAAAGGCCGATGCGATCGGCCTGGGCGTGGCCAAGGAGGGCAACGGCGGCGGCTGGCTGCGGCGGCAAGCGCAGGACGCGGCCCGCCTCGCGGCCAAGGTCAAGGCGAGCCCGGTGACGAGCGGCGAGCGGTTGGGCGAGATCTTCCTCGAGTGGGCCGTGCGCCACACGCAGATCGCGCTGGGCCAGTACTTCAACAACGCCAAGGTGCTGTTCTTCTCGGGCGCCGCGAACCAGAAGCTGGCCGCTTCGATGGCCGAGTACACCGACAACTTCCAGTTCGCCGACCCTGTGCTGCAACTGGGCGTGCCCAAGCTGCTGACCTCGCTCGATGCGCTTGCGCTTTACCAGCGCGGCGCGCACTACGTGTCGCGCTGGGAACCACCGCGCGTGCTGGCCGAGGGCTTGCTGAGCGACTGGAGCAAATACGTGCTCAGGAAGGCGATGCAGAACGCCACTGTGATCGTCGCCCCGGTGCACGAGCTGGACGGCTTTGGTCTCGAGGAACTGGCCGGCAAGACCATCATCACGAGCACGGTCAACGACGAGCGCATCGAGCAGTTCCGCGACAAGGGCGTCAACCTGGTCGTCGACGGGGCGCCGTTCCTGTTCGACCACGTTCTGGCGCCCAACCTGCTGGACGCGATGATCATCGCTGCCACCGGCAAGCAGCCGGACGAGTTGCTCGAGGACGACTACCTCGAGATCATCACCGACCTCGGCATCGAGCCGCGCATCATCTATCCGAACGGCTTCCGCCGCATCAACCGCTTCGCCTTCGTGATCCACCCGCTGTCGCAGGAGTACTTCAAGACAGTCAGGCAGATCGACCTGCTGTCGCGCGTGTCGCCACCGGTGTTCATGGACTCGCTCGAGAAAATCATGGCCTACGCGCCACCGTTCGTGTACTCGCACGTCACCGGCATCCGCTCGCCCACCGGCGTGGAGGCCGAGGGCTGGCTGATCTCGGTCGGCGGCACGCCGCGCGAGATCATGAGCCGCAGCCCCGAATTCACCTACCGCCGGCTGCTCGACGCGGCCAGGATCGCCAAGAAGCTCGGCGCGCAGATCATGGGCCTGGGCGCCTTCACCAAGGTCGTGGGCGACGCCGGCGCCACGGTGGCCAAGCGCGCGCCGCTGCCCATCACGACCGGCAACAGCTACTCCGCCTCCGGTGCGCTGTGGGCCGCGCACGACGCCGTGCTCAAGCTCGGCCTGGTGCCGCGGCCGCACGGCAGAGAGAAGGTGAAGTTCAAGGCGATGGTGGTGGGGGCCACCGGCGCCATCGGCTCGGTGTGCGCGCGGCTGCTGGTCCAGGTGGCGGAGGAGGTCTACATGGTCTCGCCCGAGACCGCCAAGCTGCTGGCGCTGAAGGAGTCGATCCTGAAGGAAACGCCACAGGCGAAGATGTTCCTGTCGGCGCGCGCCGACAAGGACATTGCCGACATGGACATGATCGTCACCGCCACCTCGGGCGCCGGCAAGAAGATCCTCGACATCATGAAGGTCAAGCCCGGCTGCGTCATCACCGATGTCGCACGGCCGCTGGACCTGCCGCCGGAAGAGGTGGCCAAGCGACCAGACGTGCTGGTGATCGAGTCCGGCGAAATCGAGCTGCCGGGCGACGTGTCGATGAAGAACATCGGCCTGCCGAAGAACGTCGCCTACGCCTGCCTGGCCGAGACCATCGTGCTGGCGCTCGAAGGCCGTTTCGAGAACTTCACCGTCGGCCGCGCGATCGAGTGGGAAAAGGTGCGCGAGATCTACAAGCTGGGGCTGAAGCACGGCATGAAGCTGGCCGCGATCTCGGGGGTGAACGGGCCATTCTCGGACGACGACATCGCGCGCGTGCGCGACCTCGCACTGGCCGAGCGGGGGCGCCGCGCACGGGCGCACGCCCGCGCCGAGGCCCGCGCGAAGAAGGCCGGCGCGGCCCCGCGTCACGCAGCGGCGCCTTCAAAGCGCGGTGCCGGCCCGAATAGCTCCCCTGCGCGACAGCCCGCATCACGGGCGCGTACCGCTGCGGCAGTCGCGGGCAAGGCCTAGCAGGCCGGCGAACCGCGCAATGAGCCCGCGATCCCGCTCGAAGCGGATCGCCTTCGAGGAACAAAAAAAGTCGGGCACGCGGCCCGACTTCTGAAACGCAGTGCTGAAACGAGTCAGCACACGAAGCGTGCTTACTTCTTGGCGGCCGCGTTCGCCGCGTCCATCAGCTTCTTGCACTCGGCCTTCATCTTGTCGTCGGTCGACTTCGGATCCATCTTCTTGCAGGCGTCCATCTTCTTGGCCTTGTCCGCATCGCTCATCGCGCCGCCGTGAGACATGGCGAAAGCGCCAACGGAAGCGGCGGTAAAGGTCGTGGCAATCAACATCGACATCAGCTTCTTCATGTATAGACTCCTGACTATGGGTTGGAAAGAAACGTTCTCGATGAACGTGTCCGTTGAGGTCGTAAAGCGCGTGCGAGATTACATCCAGGATTCAGGCGTTACAAGCGAACGTGATGATGGACTCGTTCGCGTCCGTTTCGCATAGACGGATCTCGCGTGTTTCAGCCGCATCTTTCATGGCGCCGACGGAAACGGAGTCTGCGCGAGTGCGGTACCCGAAACGGCCGCTTTCGGATTTCTTCTACAACGTCGTGATCCTAAAGCAAGAAGGACGTAAGCATTCGGTGAACCTGTCGTAGCAGCAGGCGCACGAACTGCGGAGCCGTGAACGGTTTCACCGAGTGCTTACATAATGACCGCAAGCCACCGCATCAAGCCGCCGCTGTCAGAGAGTAAGGGGATGTTTCAGCCGGCTCTGGCGGTGTTCGCCTTGACGGCAGCCTGTTTGGCGCCGCTTCAACTGCTGGCCGCCCCGCGTCTTCCGACCGATCCGGCCGAAGTGCTCGAGCGCCTGCCGATGCGGCCCGGTGACGCCACCGCACGCGAACTGGCGGGCCTGCGGGCGGCCGTGACCCGAGCGGCCAAGGAGGCTCCGGCCGATCCGCTACCCGCCACTCGACTGGCCGGGCGCTATTACGAGCTGGCCATTGCCCGGGGCGACCCGCGCTATATCGGCTATGCCGACGCCGTCATGGCGCCGTTTGCCAAGAGCCGGTCCCCGGAGGTGCTGGCGATACGCGGGCAATTGCGGCAGTCCCGGCATGACTTCGACGGGGCGCTCGCAGACTTTGCCGGGGCGCTCGAGGCCGACCCGCAGTTTGCCTCGGCCCATGCCTGGCGCGGCGCCATCTACCTGGTCCAGGCCAACTACGCGGCGGCCAGGAAGGAATGCGATGCCCTCCTGGCACTGGACCGCGCCACGCTTTACGGCGGCTGCATCGGGCTGCTGCGCGCTTACAGCGGCCAGATGGAGGCCGGTTCCGCTGCCTTGCAGCGCGCCCTGGATGAGACGCGCGACGCAGGCAACCGGCTATGGTTGCTCACCCGCCTGGGCGAGGTGGCGGCTTGGCGCGGGCAGCCGGATCAGGCCGAAAAGCACTACCGCGCCGCGCTCGCGCTGGGAATCGATGATGGCTACCTGCTGGCCGCCTGGAGCGATTTCCTGCTCGATCAGCAACGCCCCTCCGAAGTGGTGAAGTGGTTGGCCGGATGGGAGGCCTCCGATGGGCTGCTCCTGCGGCTCGCGCTGGCCGAGACCGCGCTGAAGCAGCCCGCCGCCAAGGCGCACGTACAGGCGCTCGCGGACCGTTTCGCCGCGGCAAAGGTACGCGGCGACACCACCCATCGGGCCGAAGAGGCGCGCTACCTGATGCACCTGGCCGGTGATCCGGCCGCCGCGCTCACCGTGGCCGCTGCCAACTACCGGGTGCAGCGTGAGCCCCGCGACGCCCGGGTGTTGCTGGAAGCGTCCATCGCGACGAAGGATGCCGGCGCCGCGCAACCGGTGCGCGACTGGCTGCGGGCCAGCGGATTCGAGGACGCGCACTTGCGGCGGCTGGGATCGGCGTCGGCGCAATGATGCGGCCGCGGACGTTCCTGCATCTCCTGCTCTTGTTCTGCGCATGGGCCGCCATGCCCGCCATGGCGCACAAGGCGAGCGACAGCTACCTGGTGCTGCAGGTGAAGGGCCGGGAAGTGTCTGGCCAGTGGGATGTCGCCCTGCGCGACATCGACTTCGCCATCGGCCTCGACGCCAACGGCGACGGCGACATCACCTGGGGCGAGGTGCAGGCGCGAAACGCCGACATCGCCGCCTGGGCGCTGGGGCGGCTGAAGCTGGAACGCGGGGGTGACTGCTCGTTGCGGGCGACGGAACTCCTGGTGGACAACCACACCGACGGCGCTTACGCGGTGCTGCGACTTGCCGGCACGTGCCCGTCCGACGCCCCGGTGCTGGCGTTGAGCTATCGGCTCCTGTTCGACATCGACCAGTTGCACCGCGGGCTGCTGCGGCTGGAGGTGGATGGCGTCTCGCACACCTCGGTGCTGGGGCCGGACAGCGGTGTGCTGAGCGTGAAGGCCGGCGAGACTTCCCGGCTGGCGCAGTTCGGCCAGTACCTGGTGGAGGGCACCTTTCACATCTGGATCGGCTTCGACCACGTCCTGTTCCTGTTGTCGCTGCTGCTGCCCGCCGTGCTGGTGCGCGAATCGAGGCGCTGGACGGGCGTGAACTCATTCCGCGCCGCGCTGACGGAAGTGCTGTGGGTGGTCACCGCCTTCACCGTAGCGCATTCGATCACGCTGTCGATCGCGGCGCTGCAGATCGTCGAGCTGCCGTCGCGCCTGGTGGAATCCGCCATTGCCGCCTCGGTAGTGCTGGCGGCGGCCAACAACCTTTGGCCGATGGTGGAGCGGCGGCGCTGGCTGGTGGCGTTCGGCTTCGGCCTGATTCACGGATTCGGTTTCGCCAGCGTGCTGACCGAGCTCGGCTTGCCCAAGGACGCGTTGGTGCTCTCGCTGCTGGGGTTCAATGTCGGCGTCGAGGTCGGCCAACTGGTCATCGTGGCGTGCTTCCTGCCGGTGGCCTACCTGTTGCGAAATACGCCGCTGTACCGCAGGGGCGTGTTCGTGGGCGGCTCGATTCTCACCCTGATGGTGGCGCTCGTGTGGCTCGCGGAGCGCGTGTTCAACCTGGAGCTGATCGGCGCCTAGGGTTCCGCGCGGCGCAAGCGCATGTTCAGGACAGGTCGCTGTTCGGCCAAAAGCAGGCACCACGCTCTCGCCCGACAACGGTTATTTTCTGGGTCGTCTTGACCCTGTACTACGGACCGGCACCGGGAGAACCGGCAAGGTCACGAGACCGTTCTCGAACGGAAACCTCGGCGGCGGCTACCAGCTTTGGCAGGTTGGCCGCCGCGGCACCGATCTGGCCGTGCAGGCGTGCCAGGACGGCCTGCTTCTCCGCGTCGTCCTTGCCAACGGCATTCACCAGCGGGGCCAGGCCGTCGAGGCGGCTGTGGCGAATCCACTCGCGCAGCGACTTGTCCTGGCTCCAGTGGAACTGGTTCGTCAGAGCCACGAGCATCGTGCGCGGGTAGTCCTCCAGCGTGTGCGTGAATGGCACCGGCGAGCACAGACGGTTCTGGTGCGCGGGGTCGTCGTAGTGCGCCTCCACGTACGCCGTGAGCGCGGCGCTGAAGGTCACCAGCGGTGCGCGCAGCAGTTGCGGAGTGATGCGCCGGTCACTGAATACAGGCGTACCGGGCTTGAAGCGCACGGCCGAGGCGGTGCAGTCGATGAACAGCGTCCCGGGCGCCACCGGCACGCGGCCCTGCTGCAGCACCATCTCGTCGGTGCGCAGCGCCTGCGCGTGGCCCATGCGCACGACATCGCGGATGCCGCGCAACACGTCAAGCTCGCCCGGTGACAGCGTGGCGAAGTGGAACATCTGCGGCATGCGCTTTGGGTCGATGCGCATCAGCGCACCGCAGGCTTCAAGGCGCAGATAGAGATCGGCAACCGAAGTGGCCTTGGCGAAGGCTTCGAGCTGGTCTGCCTGCCCGCCTACGGCCTCGAAGAAGAACTCCGGTCCGCTCTGCGTTCCCACGCGATTGAAGAGCCACGAGTCGCGCGGCAGCACCCACTGGATCGCCTCGGCCGGCGCGCCGCAC
>CAYGXL010000158.1:0-6326 GCA_964353935.1 uncultured Burkholderiaceae bacterium
CAGCGCCATGATCAGCATTCTCCACAACATCGTCGTGGCCATCGACGGCGCGCGCGTGATGCTGACCGACGCGCCCTGGTGCAGCGTGTTCCACCACTGCACCGAGAAATAGATGATCGGCACGTTCACGACGCCCACGAGCGCCAGCACCGCACCCGCCTTGTCCGCGCGGCGCGGATCGTCGATCGCCGCCTGCAGCGCGATGAAGCCGAGGTAGAGGAAGAGCAGGATCAGTTCGGACGTCAGGCGCGCGTCCCACACCCAGTAAGCGCCCCACGTGGGACGGCCCCAGAAGGCGCCGGTCCAGAGCGCGAGGAAGGTCATCAGCGCGCCGGTCGGCGCGATGGCGGTTGCCATCATCGACGACAGCCGCGTGTTGAAGACGAGCCCCACGGCGGCCCAGAACGCCATCACGAGGTACAGGAACATCGACATCCAGGCCGCCGGCACGTGGATGAAGATGATCCGGTAGGACTCGCCCTGCGTGGCGTCGGTCGGCGCGACCAGGAACGCGATGTACAGGCCGACGAGCAGGAGTCCGGCCGCGAGCAGGGAGAACAGCGGGACCATCTTGCCGGCCAGCGGGAAGAAGGTCTGCGGCGAGGCGAACCAGAAGAGTCCTACGCGCGGCGAGGCGGCAGTGTTCATCGAGCCCTCGGGAACGGTTTCAGCATCAGCGGAGTCATCGGGCAGTCCTATTCAACGGAGATCCTCAGCGCCAGGGCGACGGCCCAGGGCGTGAGCACCGATGCGAACAGCAGGAAGGCGCCCAGCAGGAGGAGGTATGCGGCGTAAGCGACGCCGGAAGCCGCTGCTCCGACCGCACCGGATCCGAAGATCAGCACCGGGATGTAGAGCGGCAATACCAGCAGCGATGTTAGCACTCCGCCCCCTCTCAACCCGAGCGTGAGCGCGGCTCCGACCGCCCCGATCAGCGACAGCACGGGCGTGCCCAGCAGCAGCGACACGACCAGCACGCCGGTCTCCTGCAGGCCGAGGTCGAAGACGACGCCGAACACGATCGACATGACCGTCAGCGGCAGTCCGGTGACCAGCCAGTGCGCGGCCGCCTTGCCGAGCACGATCAGCGTCAGCGGCTCGGACGACAGCAGCATCTGTTCGAGCGTGCCGTCGGCGTAGTCGTTCGCAAACAGGCGCGCCAGCGACAGGATCGCAGCCAGCAGCGCGGCCACCCAGACGACGCCGGGCGCGATCGCGCGCAGCAGGTTGGGTTCGGGGCCGATGCCCAGCGGCACCATCGTGACCACGACGACGAAGAAGAACAGCGTGTTCAGCACGTCGGCCTTCTGCCGCACCGCCAGCAGCAGGTCGCGCCGGATCACCTGGAGGAGCACCCTCAGCACGTCGCTTCCTCCTCGACGGAGCTGGTCGCACCGCTGCCCCCGCCGGCGAACTCGACCCGCTGGCGTCGCGGCGCGTCGATCGGGACTTCCTGGTGGGTCACGAGCGCCACGGTGTTGCCGTTGTGCACGTGCTGGCCGATCAGCGCCGACAGCTCGGCCACGCCCTTCACGTCGAGGGCGGTGAACGGCTCGTCGAGGATCCACAGCGGCGCCGTCTCGCTGACGTACAGGCGCGCGAGCGCGATGCGTCGTCGCTGCCCCTGCGACAGGAAGCGCGCCATGCGGTCCTCGAAGCCGGTGAGGCCGACGCGGTCCAGCGCATCGGCCAGCCGCTCGGGCGACGCCGGGCGGCCCGCGACCTCGGCGTTGACGCGCAGGTTCTCGCGCACCGTGAGGTCGTCCTTCACGCCGTTCATGTGACCGACGTAGACGAGGTCCTTCCAGTAGTCCTCGCGCAGCTTGCGGACGTTCCTGCCGTGCCAGCGCACCTCGCCGGAAACGGGCTCGAGCAGGCCGCACAGGATCCGCAGCAGGCTGGTCTTGCCGGTGCCGTTCGGGCCTGCGATGCGCAGGAGGGTGCCGCCGGGAGCCGTGAAGTTCAGGCCGGAAAACAGGCTGCGTTCGCCGCGTTCACACGTCAGTTCAACGACTTCCAGCATTCGGAGGAGCAAGGGCGGAGGGAGGCCGCCAGGATCATTTTTGCTTGTGGGTAGGGCGCCCGAAGGGTACGGGAGCCCCCTGGGCGTTACAAGCGGCGTTACAGCCGGCTCTGGCTTAGATCAAGGCGATACGGGTAAGCCCCTGTGGCAGCAGCGACGGCACTTGAACAGGACCGCTCACGAACCGCCGCGCGAGCGGAGAGTACCGGATCGACGAGAAGAAAAAGGCCACGCGGTGCGTGGCCTTTGCAGGGTCGAAGCGGGAGCAGCGCCGAGAGGCGCGCGCTCCTATTTCCACGAGTAGATGTAGCTCACGCCCAGGTAACCGACGTTCTGGTCGGGCTGGATGTACGCGGTGGTGTTGTCGCTGAAGAGGAACGGCGTGCCGCCGTACGCGAAGCCCCAGTCCTCGTACGTCAGGCGCTGGTAGGCCGCGTCGAAGCGCAGTGCCGAGCGCGTCGACAGCGCGTAGTTGCCGAAGACCCTGAACTCGGTGCGGCGGTAGACGACGTCGGGCAGCCCGCCCGTGACGGCGAGCAACTCTGCATTGCCCGGCGCGGGGTTCACGTCGAGTCCCTGCGAGTAGGTGTCGGTATTGCTGACGTACGACAGCATCCCGCCGATCCTGAGCTTCTCCGTCGCCTTGCCGTTGACGCCGATGCCGGCGTTGAGCGACTTGTCGTCGAACGCCAGCACGTAGCCGCCCGGCCGCGCCTGGTGCAGCTTCTGCGTGCCGGTCGAGATGTAGCCGTTCATGTTCCAGGCATCCGACAGCACGTAGTTGACGTCCAGCGTGTAGAGATCGAACTTCGATTCCTGCACGGCGTACCGGGTCGGTATCGAGTAGTCGTCGCGGCCGACGTCGGCGGCTAACTGCAGCGTCAGCGCGTCGGTCGCCGTCCACGTGAGCAGCATCCGCAGCTTGGTGCGGTCGCGATCGGCCAGCGTGGGCATGTAGATCGCGTTGCTGCCGAGCTGCGCCGGGTCCGCGACCTCGACGAGCCCGACGCTGCCGGATGGCGCGAGCCAGTTGGAGCCGTCGCGCTTGCTGGACGAGTAGCCGAGCAGCCCGCTGACGGTCTCGGTCATGTTGCGGCGGACCTGCAGGTACCAGGTGTTCTCGTCCGTTTCCTCGCGCAGCGCGCTGACGCCCGTGTACGACGCGGTCGGCGTGAACGAGCCGCGGTTGATCGATTCGAAGTTCCAGCCCGCCGTGCCCTGGATCGCGTACGGGAACCGGTACGTCGCCTCGATCCGGCCGAAGTCGACCTCGCGGTGCACCCGGTAGTTCGTGTACTGCACCGCGCCGGTCTGGCTGAACGGCACGATCGACGTTTCGTCCTCCCGATTGGAGTAGCGGTACTCGCCGACCAGGGAGAGCTTGGCGATCGGGTCCGCGATCACGCGCACCTGCGCCAGCGTGTGGTTCACCTCGCCGTTCAGGCTGCTGACGCCCGCCGGCGCGCCCGCGAGCCCCATCTCGCTGAATTCCTTGTCCTGAGTCGTGCGCCCGTACGCCAGCTTGAAGTTGCTGCGGATGGTTGGCGAAAAGACGTAGCTGCCCGTCAGGTCGAGCTGGTGGAACGCGTTGTCGGGCGACAGCGCAAGCGGCTGGCCGATGTAGTTCTGCACACCCGGCCCGGCCGGCAGCGGCTGGCCGACCGCGTTGTTCAGTGTGCCCGGCACGCCCGGCGTCATCGAGCCGTTGTCGTTCGAGAAGAAGGAGCCGTAGTAGCCCCCGCTCAGCTGCAGCGCGGAGCCTGCGTAGTTCAGGCGGGCCTCGGCCTGCGTGTGGTTGTAGTCGACCGGCTTCGGGTAGTACAGGACGCCAAAGCCCGCCGTCGAGCCGGGCGTGAAGCTGCAGCCTGCGGCCGTGCCACCCGGGCAGCTGTTGCCGACGCCGAACAGCTCGCTCCCGTTCTTGTTCTCGCTGTTGACGCTGCCTTCGAGCATCCAGGTCGGGCCGAAGAACTTCGAGCCGCCGAGCACGATCGCGCGGCGCTTCGTGTTCGGGTTGATGTCGCCGCTGCTGCCCGGTCCGCCGGCCAGGTAGTTCGCCTGGGGGGCGGTCTCGGACCCGCTGATCCCCGTGTTCACGGTGTACGGATTCACGCGCCACAGTTCGCCGTAGTTCGCGTTGAGCCTCCACTCGCCCTGGCGGGTCCAGAACGCGCCGAGTTCGCGCGTCTGCAGCCCGAGGTTGCTGCCGTAGACGTCGAGCCACGTGCCGGTCGACGTGTCGCGGCGGCTGTAGTCGAAGTTGGCGATGCCGTACACGTCCTTGAAGCGCATGCCGTTGTACTGGCCCCAGAACGCGCGGTCGGCCGCGTCGCCGCTCACGTAGGCAGCGCCGCCTTCGAGCGTGATCTCGGTCTCGACCGTGCTCTTCTTGTCTTCTTCCTTCTTGTCCTGCGCCTGCGCGCCGGCGAAGGCGGCAAGCACGGCCAGGGCCAGCGCCGTGCGGCTGAACTCGCGGACTCGTTGTTGCTGCGTCATGACGTCACTCCGATGCTCAGCGGAACAGGTTCGACGGCGCAGGCGACCGCGGCGACGGATTGTTCGAGCCGTGGATCTGCGTGTGGCAGTTCAGGCAGCTCCGGCCCTGCCAGATGTTCACCGTGTTGATGCCGCCGGACAGCGGCGTGACCGCGGGACGGGTCTGCGGCGGCACGGCCGGTGGCAGCACGCCCGGCTGGCCGCGCAAGGCGCCGATGCCGCCGACGGCGTGCGGCACGTGGCACTGGTTGCAGAGGATCGGGTCGCGTGCCGTCAGCATGCCCGCGACAGTGCTGCCGTGCGGGTTGTGGCAGCTCGAGCAGTCGTCCTGCACCGGCTGGTGGTTGTGCACGTACGGCCCGCGTTTCTCGGCGTGGCACTGGTAGCAGGTCGCGTTGGTGGTGTCGCGCTTGGCGAGCTTCGGTCCGGCCGATCCGTGCACCGCGTGGCAGTCCGAGCAGGTCATCTTGCCTTCCTGGATCGGGTGGCGCCACGGCTTGTTGATGGCGACCCGCGTGTCCTTGTGGCACGCGAAGCAGACGTCGGACTGCGCGGCCTTGTTGAGGACCGGGTCCTTGTTCACGTGGACCATGTGGCAGCTGGTGCATCCCACGTCGGCCTGCGGATGGACGCTGCCGGCCCACAGCAGCAGTTTCTTGCTGTTCATCCCTTCGTGGCAAACCAGGCAGACGGCGCTCGCCGCTCCGGCGGTCAGCGCGCCCTTCCCCTTGAAGAACTGGTCGGGCTTCGCATCGAACGGGTTGCCGGCGTGCTTCTCGCTGATGCCGTGGCAGCCGACGCAACCGAAGTTGCGCGAGTCGGCCGCGACCGCATGCGGGTGCCTCGCCATCTTCTCGTGGTCGGCCGCGTGGCACATCATGCACTTCGCCGACGGACCGCCGTCCTGCGCCTGCGCCGGCGCCGCCGCGGCCAGGCCGAGCAAGGCGATGCAGGCGGACAACAGCGCGCTTCTGATTACCATTCGAACCCCCATCACGAACTCCTCACGAACATCGCGCCGCGCGCGGTCGTTCCGTTACTTGTGCACGACATCGACGCCCAGCGGCCGGCCCGCCGCGTGGCAGTCGACGCAGCTCTCCAGCGTCTGGAAAGACTGCGCCTGGGTCGCCGTGCCGAACGCGGACCCGCCGACGCTGACCACGTGGTTGATCGCCTTCTCGGAGTCGTGGCACGACGTGCAGCTCGCGGCCTTCGGCGTGATCACGATCCAGGCGAGCGGATTCGTGCCGGCCTTCAGCGTCGCCTGGTCGATCGGCTTCGCGACGACCGAGCCCACGGTGCCGAGATCGCGCTGCCAGGAATTGTTCACGTGGCAGCCATTGCAGTTCAGGCCCACGGCCGGATAGGCGACCTCGGCGGCGTAGTTCTGGACTTCGCTGCCGGAGTCGCCGAGCCGCGTCCCCACCGGTACCACGACGCCTGTCGAGAACGGCTGGAACAGCGTGCCCGCCGGCGCGGAGACGGTGCTGGAGGTGCTGGCGGCGATGAGACCGTCCATCGTCAGCAGGAAGGTCGACCGGTCGAAGGCGCCGATCACGTTGTTGCCGTGCGTGAACGGATACTGGCGTTTCGAGTTGCCGTGGATGCCGTGGATCATGCGCTTGAACGAGTAGTTCTCGCTCAGCGCGCGGCCGCTGGTCATCACGGTCGACGAGTACCGGTTCTGGTCGTGGCACAGCGCGCAGGCCTCGACCGTGTTGCGCGCACCGCCGTGGAAGGCGTTGGCCAGCGTGTTCGAGCCCGAGGTGGTGCCCAGCGCGCCGTGGCACACGTTGCACTTGTCGTT
>CAYGXL010000159.1:0-6287 GCA_964353935.1 uncultured Burkholderiaceae bacterium
GGCCTGGTGCAGGGCCTGTCCGAAGGCATCCACTTCGGCCAGTCCGCCGGCCTCGACATGAAGCTGGTGCTGCAGGTGATCGGCAAGGGCGCCGCGCAGAGCTGGCAGATGGACAGCCGCGGCAAGACGATGATCGACGACGAGTTCGACTTCGGCTTCGCCGTCGACTGGATGCGCAAGGACCTCGGCCTGTGCCTCGACGAAGCGCGCCGCAACGGCGCGCCGCTACCGGTCGCCGCGCTGGTCGACCAGTTCTATTCGGAGATCCAGGCGATGGGCGGCAACCGCTGGGACACCTCGTCACTGGTCCGCCGGCTGCGGCACGCGAAGAAGAAGTAGGCGCGGTCGGTGGCCGCGGAAGAGATCGAAGGGCAACTCGCCGCGCTGCGGCCGAGCCTGCTGGCGATCGCCCGCCTGCAGCTTCGCAACGAGACGTGGGCCGAAGATGCGGTGTCCGAGACCCTGATCGCCGCGCTGGAGGGGGCGCCTCGCTTCACCGCGCAGTCGCAACTGAAGACCTGGGTCGTCGGCATCCTGAAGCACAAGATCATCGATCACTTCCGCCGCGCGCGGCGCGAGGTCTCGATGGACGCCGAGACCGAAGCTGCGGAGGTCGAGACCTTCGACGAACTCTTCGCGCGGGACGGGCACCGCACCGCAACGCCGCTCGAATGGGGCGACCCGGAGCGCAGCCTGGAGCGCACGCAGTTCTTCGACGTGCTGCAGGCGTGCCTGGATCACCTGCCGGCGAGCCTGGCCCGCATCTTCATGATGCGGGAGTGGCTCGAGTACGAGACGAGCGAGATCTGTAAGGAACTCGGCATCACTCCGACCAACTGCTTCGTGATGCTCTATCGCGCGCGCATGCGGCTCCGCGAATGCCTCGAGATGAACTGGTTTGCCACGAAGGGGGCGGCGTGAGCGCCGCACGGCCGCTCCGAAGGCGCTCGCTCCCCCTTGGGGGGAGGGCGCGGAGCGCCGAGGGGGCAACATCAGCGCGCGCGGCCGCTCCGAAGCGCTCATCCCGGAGCGCACAGCGCGGAGGGTAGCCCAATGACCATTCCGCTGAAGATCACCTGCCAGGAAGCGCACCACCTGCTCTCCGACCAGATGGACCGTCCGCTCGGGCGCGGCGAACGCTGGCGGCTCTGGCTGCACCTGCGCTTCTGCGACATGTGCTCACGGGTCGAGAGCCAGATGGACTTCCTGCGGAGCGCCATGCGCCGGCTCGGCGAATGACCCCGCACGCCGTGCGGCAACGCGGCCGCCCGTTTAGGTAAGGTTGAGCTGCCTCGACCGACAAAGCCGCACCCCGGCCAGGAACCCCCACCGTGCACGCCACCTTTCCGCTGCTGAAAGTCACCGACTTCCCGCCATTGCGCCGCAAGTCGATCGACACGCTGCAGGTCAATCTCGGATACCGGTGCAACCAGTCCTGCCTGCACTGCCACGTGAATGCCGGGCCGACCCGCACCGAGCAGATGGACGCCGCAACAGTCGACCTCGTGCTCGCGGTGATGCGCGCGCGGCGGATCGCGACGCTGGATGTGACCGGCGGCGCGCCGGAACTGAACGAGCACTTCCGGCGGCTCGTCGCGTCGGCGCGCGCGCTGGGCGCCACGGTGATCGACCGCTGCAACCTGACGATCCTCGAGGAACCCGGCCACGAAGACCTGGCCGACTTCCTCTGCCGCGAGCGGGTGCAGATCGTCGCGTCGCTCCCCTGCTACTCGCAGGCCAATGTGGACCGGCAGCGCGGCGACGGCGTGTTCGACAAGAGCATCCGGGCGCTCCAGCGCCTGAACGCACTCGGCTACGGCGCCGACGGTTCGGATCTGACGCTCGCGCTCGTCTACAACCCGCAGGGGCCGTCGCTGCCGCCGCCGCAGTTCCAGCTCGAACAGGATTACAAGCGGCTGCTGGCCGGCAACTTCGGCGTGCGCTTCAACCGGCTGCTGACGATCACCAACCAGCCGATCGCGCGCTTCGGAAGCACGCTGATCAGCAAGGGGCAGTTCCGCGACTACATGGCGCTGCTGCGAAGCGCGCACCGGCCGGAAAACCTGCCCGGCGTGATGTGCCGCTCGCTGGTGTCGGTCGACTGGCAGGGAAACCTGCACGATTGCGACTTCAACCAGATGCTCGGCATGCCGCTGCGCGCCGACGGACGCCGCGGCGCGACGCAGCACCTGCGCGACCTGCTCGCGCGCGACCTCGCGGACAACCCGATCGCCGTTGCCGACCACTGCTACGCATGCACGGCGGGCCAGGGCTCGTCGTGCGGCGGCGCGCTCGCCGCCTGAACCGTCATCGCCCGGCAGGGTTCCACGGCGCGGCCCGCTAAGCTTGCGGGAATGCAGCACGCGTCGCCTCCCGCCGCACCGGCCATGTCCACCGCAACACCGCAACGTCCCCGCACCGCGCTCGCACTCGGCACGGTGGGCGCGCTCGGAGAGGAAATCCTCGCCGGGCTCGTCGGCAGCAGCCGCTACACCACCGTGCACGTGGCCGTCGAACAGTGGATCGGCTCGGCTGCCGCGCGCTTCAAGCCGTGGATGCCGGGCCACGGCGTGGTGGTGGCGGACGATGCGTACATCTGCATCACGGGCCCGGAGACGTTCGTGCCCAAGGCCTCGCCGATGCAGCGCGTCGCGGCGGACGACGTCGCGAAGGCCGCGCGCACGGCACGCGACTGCGGCGCGACGCGCCTGGTCCTGGTGTCGCCGCTGCCCGCGCTTCTCCAGATGAACGCCGCCTCGCACACGCTGTCGAGCGCAGCCGAGGTGGAGATCGCGGAGATGGGGTTCGAGACGCTGCTGGTGATCCGGCCCACCGCGGACGCGGCACAGGCTTCCGGCGGATGGCTGCCTGGACTCATCCGGACCTTCACGCGGATGGTGCTCGAGATCATGCTTCCGCAGCGCCTGCAGGCGCTGCGCGCGCGCACGGCGGCCACCGCGATCCTGCACGCGGTCGAACGTGCCGGGCCGGGGATACACGTGCTCGGCGCGGCCGAACTCGCCGCCATCGTCGAGGAGACGATGCCCGGCGCGCTGCCACGAAAGGTGCGCGTGCGCTGAATGATGCGGCTGGCTGTCATCGTCCCCGTACTGAACGAGGAACGCGCGATCGCGGACACGCTGGCGCGGCTCGCGCCGCTGCGCGCGCGTGGAGCCGTGGTCGTTGCGGTCGATGGCGGCAGCACCGACCGCACCGTCGAGCGCGCGCGCGCGGCCGCGGACCACGTGCTCGTGGCGCCCTGCAGCCGCGGGCTGCAGATGAACGCCGGCGCACGCCTCGCCCTGGCCGACCCGGCGATCGACACCCTGCTCTTCCTGCACGCCGACACCCGGTTGCCGGACGACGCCGACCGCGAAGTGCGCGCCGCGTGCGCCGGGCGGAAGTCCGCGTGGGGCCGCTTCGACGTGCGCATCGATGGCGCCTCGCCGGCGCTGCGGCTCGTGGCCGCGACGATGAACCTGCGGTCGCGCATGACCGGCATCTGCACCGGCGACCAGTGCCTGTTCGCGACCCGCATGCTGTTCGAATCCCTCGGTGGCTACGCCGAACTCCCGCTGATGGAAGACATCGAGTTCTCGCGCCGCGCGCGCCGGGTGGCGTGGCCGATCGCCATCCGCGCACGCGTCGCGACCTCGGGCCGGCGCTGGGAGCGGCATGGCATCGTGAGGACCGTGCTGCTGATGTGGCGCCTGCGCCTCGCCTACTTCTTCGGCGCCGATCCCGCGCGCCTCGCTGCGGCCTATCGCGATGCCCGCTGACTCGAACGTCGACATCGCCGTGTTCGCGCGCGCGCCGATCGCCGGCCAGGCCAAGACACGGCTGATCCCTCGGCTCGGCGCGGCGGGCGCGGCCCGCCTGCAGCGGCAGTTGATCGAGCGTTCGCTGGCACGGGCGCAGCTGGTGCAAGGGGCGCGCGTCACGCTGTGGAGCACGGCCGACTGCGCCGACATGCGCGCACTGGCGAAGGCAGCGGACGCAGCGCTTCGCCTGCAGCATGGGAGCGACCTCGGCGCGCGGATGTCGGCGGCATTCGCCGACACGCTGGACGGGCAGCGGCCGATGCTGCTGATCGGAACCGACTGCCCGGCACAGACCGCCGCCGATCTCGAGGCCGCAACCGCAGCCCTGCAGGAGGCCGACGCCGTGGTCCAGCCCGCCGAGGACGGCGGCTACGTGCTGATCGGAATGAAACAGTTCCATCCCGCGTTGTTCGAGCAGGTGGCGTGGGGCAGTGCGACGGTGATCGCCACCACGCGCGAGCGGGCGGCCGACCAGCGCCTGCGCCTGGCCGAACTGCCGATGTGCTGGGATCTCGATCGGGGCGAGGACCTCGATCGCGCCCTCGCCCTCGGTCTCGTCGACGTTTCCTCCGGGCGATGAAGGCGCGTCTCTCGTTCCTGGCCCTCGCCCTGCTCGCCACGGCCGGCGCGTCGTTCGCCGCCACCGAGCCGAGGGTCATCCCCTTTTCCAGCGCGAGCGGCCCGGAACTGCCGGCGCCGTGGCGCATCGTCACGCTGCCGAAGATCCCGCGCCACACGCGCTATGCGGTCACGGACAGCGAGGAGCGCAGGGCGGTGCGGGCGGACGCGGACGCGTCGTACGCCAACGTCGTCCATCCGCTGAACGCCGACATCGGAGCGACCCCGATCCTGCGCTTCGCGTGGCGCGTCGACCGGTTCCCGGAACGCTCCGACCTCACCTCCCGCGCGGGCGACGACGTCGCAGCGAAGGTGTGCGTGCTGTTCGACGTGCCGCTGGAGCGGCTGTCGCTGGTCGACCGCACGAAGATCCAGCTGGGCCGCCGGCTGTTCGACCCGCAGTTGCCCGCGGCGACGATGTGCTACGTCTGGGACCGCACGCTGCCGGCCGGCCGCTGGATCGACAATGCCTACACGAGTCGCGTGCGCTTGCTCGTGCTGCGATCGGGCGCGAACGGAGAGCAGTCGCGCTGGATCGACGAGCGTCGCGACCTGCGCGCAGACTTCGCGCAGGCCTTTCCGCGCGAAGCGGCGTCCCGCCTGCCGAAGGTGGCCGCGCTCGCGTTCGCCACCGACGCCGACAACACGAAGAGCAAGGCGGCGGCGTGGTTCGGCGACATGGCGCTGGCCGCCGATTGAGAGTGATGCGATGAAGAGACTTTTGCTCGTCGGAGGAGGCCAGGCGCACGCCTTCGTGCTGCGCGCGCTCGCCGAGAGTCCGCGGCGGGATGTCGAGGTGGTCCTGATCACGCCGTCGGACCGGCTCGTGTACAGCGGCATGCTCCCCGGCTGGATCGCCGGCCACTACACGCTCCCCGAACTGACGATTCCGCTGTCCCCGCTGGCCGAGGCCGCTCGCGCGGTCCTCCTGCAACGGCGCATCGTGGGCCTCGACCTGGAGCACAAGGTCGTTCGCACCGACCGCGACGAACTCATCGAGTTCGACTTCCTTTCGATCGCGACAGGCCCGGCGGTCGATTTCGACATGATCCCGGGCTCGCGCGACTTCGCGCTGCCGATCCGTCCGCTCGACAACTTCGTCGAGGGCTGGGCACGCATCCACGCGCACGCGCTGACGACCGACACGCCGCTGCGGCTGACCGTGATCGGCGCCGGCGCGGGCGGCGTGGAGATCGCGCTGGCAATGAAGTACCGACTGGCCGTGTGCCGCGATCGGGTGCGCGTTCAGCTGGTCACGGGCGCGGGGTCGATCCTGCCGGGCCATGGCATGCGCGCCCGCGCCCTGCTGAAGGACGCGCTGCTGCGGCAAGGCGTGCGCCTCGTCGAAGGCGTGGTGCGCCATCTCGAGCGTGACTCGGCGCAACTCGAGGACGGCGGCGTGCTGCCGTCCGACGCAACGATGCTGGTCACCGGCGCGGCGGCGGAAGCGTGGCCGGGCGAAAGCGGGCTCGCCACCGACGAGCGCGGATTCCTCGTCGTCACCCCGAACCTGCAGTCGGCGTCGCATCCGTTCGTGTTCGCGGCCGGCGACGCCGCCACCTTCGTCGACACCCCGCGCGCCAAGTCCGGCGTGTTTGCCGTGCGGGCGGGCCCGCCGCTCGCCGCCAACCTGATCGCCACGCTGGACGGCCGACCGCTGGCGCCGTTCAAGCCGCAGCGCCGCGCGCTGTACCTGATCGCCACCGGCCCGAGGCATGCGGTCGCGTCCTGGGGCCACCTCGCGGTCGCGGGCAATGCGGTGTGGCAGTGGAAGGACCGGATCGATCGCAACTACATCGCGAAGTTCAGGTTCGCCTGAACAGCCGCGTCTCTTCCTGCGCCTGGTCG
>CAYGXL010000160.1:0-6273 GCA_964353935.1 uncultured Burkholderiaceae bacterium
GGACCATCGAGCGCCGCCGTTCCGCCGACAACCACGGGAAGCGGAGGAACTCCCATAGCAGCCGGCCCATGTGCGCGTAGTGCGCCTGCGCCAGCGCCTCGATCTCGGCCGCCGGCGTCGCGTCGCCGAACACGCGTCGCAGGTTCTCGAGGACGACCTTGCGCCGCAGCGGCACCAGGCGATACATCACGCGGCCGAGCCACGGCGCGTCGGCCACCATCGGATGCGCCAGCGCCACCGCCGTGGCCGACGTGCGATCGTGCGACAGCGACACGCTGATGTCCTTGATGCGGTTGCGCCCGAGGACCGTCTGCGCCGCCGCGCCGCACACCACGTGCGGCGCGCCGTAGGCATCGCGTGCCACCGAGAAGTCCTCCGCGACGATGGTGCCGAGCGCCGTTTCGCGCGGGAAGAGCTTCAGGCACGCCTCCTTGGCGGCGAAGCGGGCGGCGAGGCTGGCGGCGCGGCCGGCGCCGGCGCACTCGTCGAGCTCGCTGCGCGAGAAGAGCCTGGCGAGATCCTCGTCCGGGGTCTCGCGCAGCAGGCGTTCGACGCGGGCGATCTCGACGGTGTCGATGCCGCAGCGGCTGGCAGTGCCGGCCACGGTCATCGCTTCAGGCGCCGGCGGCTCGCAGCAGCAGCGCAGCGTTGGTGCCGCCGAAGCCGCGCGCGAGCAGCAACGCGACGTCGCTGCGCGGCGCCTGCGGCCTGGCGGCCACCGAGAGGCCGGCACACAGGGGATCGATCCGCTGGAGGTTGGCGATGCCCGGGACGCTGCGCACGCGCAGCGCCTCGATCGCCAGCACCGCTTCGATGATGCCGCTCGCGGCCAGCAGGTGGCCGATCGACCACTTGAAGGCGGTGACCGGGGGAAGCTGCGTTCCGAACACCGCACTCAGCGCGCGCGCTTCCGAGACGTCCGAGTTCGGGGTGCCGTTGCCGTGGGCGACGACCATGCCGACATCGCCCGGCTGCAGTCGCGCGTCGGCGAGCGCATCGCGGATCGCCCGCGCGAGCCCCGCGCCGTCGTCCCGGATCGGCAGCAGCCCGAGGGCGTCGCCGCCGTGCCCGACGCCGAGCACCTCGCCGAGCACCGGGGCGCCGCGCTCCCGCGCCGCGTCCTCGGTCTCGAGGACCAGGGCGGCGGCGCCCTCGCCCATCAGGCTGCCGTTGTGCGCCTCGTCGAACGGACGCAGTCCGTCCTCGGACAGCAGTCCCACCGCGTGGTAGTACAGCACCATCTGCGGTTCGATCGAGGCATCGTGGCCGATGGCAACCGCGCGTTCGCACTCGCCGGTCCGCAGCGCCTCGGCGGCCTCCGCGATCGCCAGCGGCCCGCTGACGCCGTGATTGGTGATGCACGCGTTCGGGCCCTTCAGCACCTGGCGGATGCCGACGTGGCCCAGCACGTTGTTGGGCAGCGACCGCAGCAGCCACATCGGATTCACCGTGGCCGACAGTTCGCGTCCGAACGCTTCGAGGCTGCCGGCGGCCGCCGTCAGCAGGGGGAAGTAGTCGTACTGGTTCAGGAACGCGCCGCCGCCCGAGCCGACATAGACGCCGCAGCTGTCGTTGAAGCGACTGGCGGCAGCCTCGTCGAGCGTCGCGCGATAGGCGGCGAACCCGGCGCTCTCGATCGCACGATCGGCGGCGTACAGGCCGAACACGTCGGTGCGGCGAACGTACTTCAGCAGCTTGCGGTCACCCGTCAGCGCGGCAGCGTTGTAGTCGCCCACCTCGGCGGCGAGTTTCGCCGGCCAGCGCGCGGAGTCCCACTGCGCGATCGGGCGGATGGCGGAGCGACCCGCCGCCACGCTGGAGAAGATCGCTGCCGGCGAATCTCCGGCGCCGCAGATCGCGCCGGTGCCGGTGATCAGGACGCGCTTCGCCGCCATCATTGGCCGGTCGACGACTTGCCGTCGACGTCCTCGGGATTGCGAAAGGCGAGGCAACTGTTGGAGCCGCCGAACCCGAGCGAATTCGACAGCGCCAGCCGCACGCGCCGCGCGCGCGGCTGGTCGCGAATGATGTCGACGTCGCACTCGGGATCGGGCGACCGGAGGTTCGCATTGACCGGCAGCGTCGAGTGATGGATCGCCAGCGCGCAGACGCCGGCCTCGACCGCGCCCGCGGCGGCGATCAGGTGGCCCATCACGCTCTTGGTGGAGCTGACGGCAACGCTGCGCCAGGCGTCGCCTCCCCACACCGCGCGCACCGCCGCGCATTCGCTGCGGTCGTTCATCGGCGTCGACGTGCCGTGCGCGTTCAGGTAGTCGACCTCGTCGAGCGTCGCGCGTGCGTCGCCGACCGCCTGCCGCATGGCCTGGATCGGCCCGTCGCCGGACGGATGCGAGTCGGTGATGCGGTAGCTCGACAGCGAATTGCCGTCGCCCGCCAGTTCCGCGTAGATGCGGGCGCCGCGCGCGCGCGCCGCGTTCCACTCCTCGAGCACCAGGAAACCCGCGCCTTCGCCGAGCACGAAACCGTTGCGGGAGGCATCGAACGGGCGGCTGGCGCGCTCCGGCGTGTCGTTGTCGGGCGAGACCGCCCCCAGCAGGCAGAAGCCCGCCAGTCCGACCGGATTGATCATCGAGTCGAAGCCGCCGGCCAGCACGCGATCGGCGATGCCGCGGCGAATGATCTTCAGCGCAGTGCCCATCGCCTGTCCGCCGGACGCGCACGCGGTGTGCACCGAACTCGCGTACCCGCGGATGCCGAACTGGCGCAGCAGCAGCGCGCAGCCGGCGCTCGACTGGCTGCGGCAGAACACCATCGGGTCGGACGCCGCCCCGGGGTCCAGCAGCCCGTCGGGCGCGAGTTCGCCGCTGCCGCCGGCCACCGCATGCACGGCGGCGAGCTCGTCGAACGTCACGCCCATCATGCCGGTGCCGACCACGCAGCCCCAGCGCTCGGCGGACTCCGGCGTCGGCCGCACGCCGGCGTCGCGAAACGCCTGCTCGGCCGCGGCCAGCGCGAACCGATGCGCGCGATTGGCGAACTTCAGCAGCCTGCGGTCGCCGATCACGCGCTCGGCGTCGAAATCCTTGACCTCGGCCGCGATCCGGGTCGAGAAGCCGCTGGCGTCGAAGCCGCGGATCGGCGCGGCCGCGCTGCGCCCGGCGAGCAGCGCCTCCCAGGTCGTCGCCACGTCGTTGCCGGCCGGCGTGACCATGCCGATCCCGGTGATCGCGACGCGACGGCGTGGCTCGGTCATCCGTGGCTCCGCTCGACGTCGATGCGCGCCGTCGCGATCGTGCGGCCGTCGGTGCGCGCGGTGAGCTTCATCTGCGCGCCGCCAGGCGACGAGGACTGCATGTGGGCCTCCAGCTCGAGCACCTGCCCGGGCGCGGTGAACGAGCGGATCTTCACGTCGCGCACGCGCGCCACCGCGAGGCGGCTGCCGTGCAGCGCCGGCAGGTCGCCCGCGAGTTGCAGCGCCAGCGTGGACAGGTTGTCCATCAGCAGCGTGCCGGGATAGACCGGCCGCCGCGGGAAATGGTCGTCGAAGTAGGTCGCCGCCTCGGGGACATGCAGCACGGCACGCAGCCGCTCGCCGGCGCTGTGTTCGGTGGTCGCCAGTTGCGGCGCGTCGACGCCCGCGAATCGACCGCTCGGCGCCCCGGAACCCATCAGGGTCTCGAAGTCGGCGCGCACCGCCTCGGGAGCATCGAACTCCTCCATCGGCAGCATCGGCCCCACGCAGTGGATGAGCTCGAGCACGCAGCGCCCGTCGATCGACGCCGTGCCGCCGTAGGCGATGGCTTCGTCGTCGCAGCGTTCGATCTCGGCCGCGAGCTGCAGCGTCTGCCCGGGAACCGCCGCGCCGTGGTAACGCGTCTCGCCGGCCAGGCCCGCGACCGGCCGATGCGCAAACTCCACCGAGGACATCGCCGACCAGGCGGCCAGTTGCCCGACCGCCTCGGCCATCAGTGCGGCAGGGAAGCGGGAGGCGGTCGCCGGCACGGTGTAGAGCCCTTCGATGCGGTGCCCGGGATCGAGCCGAGTGATGCGGTCGACGAACGAGAACGCGCGGAAACGACCGTCCATGCCGCGGACCGCTCGGCCGGTCGCCGCGTCAGGAGGCGGCCGGCACCGCGCGCTGCGCGCGGACGACGACCTTGCAGAACGTCTCGGGCGTGAACAGGCGCGGAATGTCGGCGGCCTTCATTGGCGTCTTGAAGCGCTCGGCCGGCACCTCGCTGAGGAACTCGCGCAGCTGCGCGAGCCCGGCGTCGGTGACGATGCCGCCTTTCTCGAAGTCGGCTTCGGGCAGGTCGCCGCGCGCGTCCTCGACGATCTTCCCGCGCGGGATCTTGACGCCGAAGCTGCGCTCGAGCCGGAACACGAGGTCGAGGAAGTCGATCGACTCGGCATCGAGCCCTTCGATCAACGGAATCTGCAACTGGACGTCACCGACGTCGCAGCCCAGCGCGTCGGCGATGACCTGCGCGACCTTCGGGAATACCGCTTCGATCTCCTGCTTGCTGATCTGTTCTTTCATGCCCTTTATCCCATCTTGAAGCCACCGTCCACGTGGAGCACCTGCCCGGTGATGTAATCGGCGAAGCTCGACGCCAGGAACCACACCGCATGCGCAACCTCCTGCGGCTGGCCGTAGCGCCTCAGGAGAATGCGTTCCTTGACTTCGTCTCCCGCCAGTTCGCGGACCTGCTGCGACATCTCGGTCTCGATGACGCCCGGCGCCACGCAGTTTACCGTTATCTTCCGCGAGGCCAGCTCGACCGCCAGTGCGCGCGTGAAGGCGTTGATCGCGCCCTTGCTCGCCGCATAGTTGGTCTGCCCGCGGCCACCCTTTTCGCCGGCGACCGAACCGAGGTTGACGATCCTGCCGGCGCGCTTCGAGATCATGTGCGGCACCACGGCGCGGGTCACGTTGAACACGCCGCCGACGTTCGTGTCGAGCACCGTGCGGATGTCGTCGTCGTCGAGCATCGCGAGCAGGTTGTCGCGCACCACGCCCGCGTTGTTGACCAGCACGTCGATGCGGCCGGCGCGGTCGATGAGGCGTTCGACGGCGGCCGTCACCGCCGGCGCGTCCGTGACATCGACCTGCTCGGCCGACGCCGTTCCGCCCGCGGCGCTCACGGCGGCGAGCACCTCGCGCGCCGCGGCCTCGTTGCCGCGATAGAAGAAGGTGACGTCGGCGCCGTCGGCGGCGAAGCGCTCGACGATGGCGCGGCCGATGCCGCGGCTGCCGCCCGTGACGAGCACGACCTTGCCCTGCAATCCGGATTCGATTCCCATGGTTCAGCCCGAAATGGCGAAGCCGCCGTCGACGAACAGCGTGTGGCCGTTGATCATGTTCGCCTCGGGCAGGCACAGCAGGTAGACGGCGCCCGCGACGTCCTGCGGCGTCAGCACCGGCCCGGCGGGCGCGCGCGCGCGATACGACTCGAGCAGCTCCTCACGGTTCGGGAAATAGGCGAGCGCGTCGGTGTCGACCACGCCGGCGCTGACCGCGTTGACTCGGATGCCGCGCGGCCCGAGCTCCTGCGCCAGCGAGCGCACCAGCGCCTCGAGCGCCGCCTTCGACGCCCCGATGAACCCGTAGTTGGGCAGCGCCCGCAGCGAGCCCAGGCTCGACATCGCGAGGATGCGGCCGCCCGCCGGCATCATCGGCACGGCGCGCTGCGCGAGCAGGTTGAGCGCCAGCGCGTTGGTCTCCATGCACCAGCGCCAGTGCTTGAGGGTCATCTCCAGCGTCGGCTTCAGCACGCCGCTGGCGGCGTTGCTGACGACGATGTCGACGCGATCGAACTCCTTCTTCAGCTCGCCGAACATCTCGTCCACGCTGTCCGGCAGGCCCACGCTCGCCTTGATGGCGAGCGCGCGGCGGCCGAGCGCGCGCAGTTCCACGCACAGCGCCTCGGCTTCCTCGTGGCTGTTGTAGTAGTTGGCGATGACGTCGCAGCCGGCCGCCGCGAGCTTGTGCGCGACGGCGCGCCCGATGCCGCGCGCGGCACCGGTGATCAGCGCGGTCTTGCCTGCCAGAGGCAGTGGCATGGCGGTTCTCCCTGGGGTGTCTGGTGTGGTGTGCGGCGGCGCCTGGGGTGCCGCACCCGCGGACCGGCGGCGCTCACGGGGCGCGCCCCTGGCCGATGCGCCGCGGATGCGGAAGGTGCGGACCCGCCGGACGGGACGTGATCGTGATTGCGGAAAGCCGCATGCGGTGGCGCTGGCGAGTGGACTCGAACCACCGACGCGCTGAAAAGGAACATGGCTGCGAAGGCCGAGAAGATACAACAACCGCGG
>CAYGXL010000161.1:0-6205 GCA_964353935.1 uncultured Burkholderiaceae bacterium
GCAACATCGACGTCAACGTCTCGGTCGGCAGCATCTTCTCGATCCTGCGCGCGCCCCAGCCTGTCGTCGACTCCGGACGCGACGTGACCGAAGCGGACTTCCTGCAGCCCGGCGCCACGCAGGTGGCCGCGGGCTACGCGATCTACGGGCCGGTGACGATGCTGGTGCTCACGGTCGGCAGCGGCGTCGTCGGCTTCACGCTCGACCCGAACCTGGGCGAGTTCAAGCTGACGCATCCGGACATCCGCGTGCCGGTCGACACGCATGAGTTCGCGATCAACAGCAGCAACAGCCGCTTCTGGGAATCGCCGATCAAGCGCTACGTCGACGAGTGCCTGGCCGGCAAGACGGGGCCGCGCGGCAAGGACTTCAACACCCGCTGGATCGCCAGCATGGTGGCCGAGGCGCACCGGATCCTGATGCGCGGCGGCGTCTTCATGTACCCGCGCGATTTCCGTCCGGGCCCCCAGGGCGACGCTTCGCATCGCCCGCCCCCCGAGGGGGTGGGGCGACCTGGGAGCGGCCCTGCGTCGCCCCAGGACCCGACCAATCCGGGCCGGCTGCGCCTGCTGTACGAAGCCAATCCCATCGGCTTTGTCATGGAGCAGGCGGGCGGACGCGCGAGCACGGGCCGGTCGTCGGTGCTGGAAGTGCAGCCGGAGAAGCTGCACCAGCGCATCGGCCTCGTGTTCGGGTCGAAGAACGAGGTCGACCGCATCGAGCGCTACCACCGCGAGTACGACGAAGGCACCGACCAGCCGTACGTCTCGCCGCTCTTCAACGAGCGGTCGCTGTACCGGCCCGAAGCTCTCACATGAAGCGCTGACCTGACGCGGTCGCTGCGCAGAACAACGAACATCGAGGGAGAACTCCTTTGTCCAGGAAGCACCCGATCATCGCCGTGACCGGATCGTCCGGCGCCGGCACCAGCACCGTGATGCAGAGTTTCCAGCACATCTTCCGCCGCGAAGGCATCAAGGCGCATGTCGTCGAGGGCGACTCGTTCCACCGCTACAACCGCCAGGAGATGCGCGCCCACATGAAGGAGGCGGAGGCGAGCGGCAACAAGCACTACTCGCACTTCGGGCCGTACTCCAACCTGCTCGCGGAACTCGAGGGGCTGTTCAAGGGCTACGGCGAGAACGGCGCCGGCCGCTCGCGCAAGTACATCCACGACGGGGGCGAGGCGGCGGAGCACGGCGTCGAGCCCGGGAACTTCACGGAGTGGAAGGAAATCGAGCCGGGTTCGGACCTGATGTTCTACGAAGGCCTGCACGGCGCCTACGTGGACGCAACGATCAACGTCGCGCGCCACGTCGACCTGCTGGTCGGCGTCGTGCCGGTCATCAATCTCGAGTGGATGCAGAAACTTCACCGCGACAAGAAGATGCGCGGCTACTCGCAGGAAGCCGTGGTCGACACGATCCTGCGGCGGATGCCGGACTACGTGAACCACATCGTGCCGCAGTTCGGCGTCACGCACGTGAACTTCCAGCGCGTGCCGACAGTCGACACGTCGAACCCGTTCATCGCGCGCGACATCCCGACCGCCGACGAGAGCATGGTGATCATTCGCTTCGCCAACCCGAAGGGCATCGACCTGCCCTACCTGCTGTCGGTGCTGCACGACTCGTGGCTGACGCGGCCGAACACGATCATCTGCCCGGGCGGCAAGATGGGCCTCGCCATGCAGCTGATCTTCACGCCGATGATCCTGCGCCTGATGGACCTGAAGAAGCGGAGCCACTGATGGCGACGGAGGCTGTCGACGCCGAACTCGGAAGCCGCGCGCCGGATTTCGCGCTGCCCGGCGCCTGCGGACAGACCTGGTCGCGCGACGACGCCCTCGGCCCGAACGGGCTGCTGGTGATGTTCATCTGCAACCACTGCCCGTACGTGCAGGCGGTGCTCGACCGCATCGTCCGCGACACGCGGGAACTGCAGGCGCTCGGCGTCGGCGTGGTGGCGATCAGCAGCAATGACGCCGTCGCCTATCCCGAAGACTCCTTCGAGGCGATGCAGCGCCTGTGGCACGCGAAGCAGCTGCCGTTTCCGTACCTGCATGACGCTGACCAGTCGGTGGCGCGCGGGTACGGCGCGGTGTGCACGCCGGACTTCTACGGCTACGACCGCGACCTGCGGCTGCGGTACCACGGCCGGCTCGATGCATCCGGCCGGCAGCCCGCGCCGCCGGGCGCGAGGCGCGAGCTCTTCGAGGCGATGAAGCAGATGGCGCTGGGCGGACCGGTACCGGATCAGCAGACGCCGAGCATCGGCTGCTCGATCAAGTGGAAGGCGGCGACAGGACCGGCCTGAGCCGCGCGGCCATCCGCGGCTAGCGCGACGATGCGATGCGCTGCGGGGCGGCGATCCCGCCGAGGTGGCGCTCGATCACGTCCGCTTCGCAGGTCCGCGCGACCAGCTCGGTCCGCGCGCCGGCGCGCGCGACGCACGCCTGCTGCTCCTGCTGGCGTCCCTCGTTCAGCCACGCGCGCTCCTGCGCCGCGAAGCGGGACTTCTGCGCCGCGTCGAGCGTCGACCAGATGGCGGTGTAGCGATCGCTGAGCGCCTGCTGCGCAGCCGTGGCGCGCTGTGCAGCCTGCCACGCGGCGGCGGCTTCGTCGCCGGCAAAGGCCGAGGCGGTCGCGAGGCCGAGCAGTGCGGCGATCAGGATTCGTGCGGTGTGGCGCATGGTGGTCTCGCAATCGTTTTCGTTCGACGGCGCAGGTTAGGAGCGGTCCGCGGCCGCGCAGAGACCGATTCGTAATGTCGATATAACGCCACGCCGGCGAAGCAATTGCGCCATGAAATGGGTACGGCGCGCGCCTTCGCGGCGCCGGCCCGCCATAATCCGCACCGCAATGGCCAACCCGCTGTTCCGCCAGGAAGCGATCGAAGCGCAGCGCGAGAAGCTGCTCGGCGAGGTTTCGCTCGCGCGTCCGGTGCCGCTGTGGATCTTCACGGTGGTGGCGCTCGCGTTCGCGCTGGGACTCGTCGCATTTTCGGTGTGGGGCGAGTACGCCCGACGCGAGCGGGTGGACGGGTTCCTCGCGCTCGACGCCGGCGCCGCGCGCCTGCTGGCGCCCGAGGCCGGGGTGGTCGCCGAACTGCTCGCGAAGGAAGGCGAAGAGGTCCAGGCCGGCCAGCCGCTGATCCGGCTTTCGTTCGAACGCGGCACGGCCTCGGGCGTTTCGTCCGGCGAACTCGTGCAGCGGGAGATCTCGGAGCGGATGTCCGTTCTGGAGCGCGAGCAGCAGCAGGCGCGCGTGCTCGGAGCCCAGCAGGCCGAGATCCTCCGCCGCAAGATCGACGACCTGCAGCGCGAGCTGGCGCAGTTCGACGTCGAGATCAAGGCCCAGCAGAGCCGGCTGGCGTCGTCGCGCAACGAGTTCCAGCGCGCCGAGGAGCTGTACCGGGACAAGTTCTACTCCGAGAGCAAGCTGATCGAGTTCCGCAACAACGTGCTCGACCAGCAGGTGAAGCTCGAAGCCGCCCGCCGGCAGCGCGCCGGCGTCGAGCGCGAGCTGTCCTCCGCGAAGGCCGAGCTGCCGACGGTCGAGATGAAGGTCCAGACGCAGCTCGACCAGATCCGCCGGCAGGTGAGCGAGTTGCAGCAGGGCAGCGTGCAGGAAGAGGCCAAGCGCGAGAACGTGATCCGCGCCCCGGTGGCAGGCGTGTTCACGAATGTGGCCGCCACCCGCGGCGAGGCCGTGGCCGACGAGGCGCCGCTCGCGATGGTCGTGCCGAAGGGCAGCGGCCTGCATGCGCAGCTCCTGGTGCCGACCCGAGCGATCGGCTTCGTTCAGCCGGGGCAGGAAGTCGTGCTGCGCTACGACGCTTTTCCGTTCCAGCGCTTCGGCCAGTACCGCGGCACGGTCGAGCGGGTCAGCCGGACCGTGTGGTCGGCCGGCGAGAAGGTCGGGCAGGTCACCTTGAAGGAGCCCGTGTATCGCGTCGACGTCAGGCTCGACGCCCAGTACATCGTGTCGGGCGACCAGAAGCTCGCGCTGCGTCCGGGCATGTCGGTCAACGCCGACATCCTGCAGGAGAAGCGCAAGGTGTGGGAGTGGGTCTTCGAACCGATTCTTTCGTTGAAGCAGCGGATGAGCTGATGCTCGGTCGCCGCGTCCCCATGATCCTGCAGAGCGAAGCGCCGGAGTGCGGCATCGCCTGCGTCGCCATGGTCGCGAGCTACCACGGCTTCCGCACCGACCTGTCCGCGATGCGCATGCGGCTGGCGCCGTCGATGAAGGGCGTGACGCTGAAGCACATCGCGACGATCGCCGAGACGATGAGCCTTGCGGCCCGCGGCGTGAAGGTCGCGCTCGAATCGCTGCCGCAGCTGAAGCTCCCGGCGATCCTGCACTGGGACATGAACCACTTCGTCGTGCTGACGAAGGTCGCCGGCGACAGGATCACGGTGCACGACCCGGCGCGCGGCCGGCGCGTGCTGACCCTCAAGGAGGCGTCGGACCATTACACCGGCGTCGCGATGGAGCTGACGCCGGCCACCGGGTTCGCCGAGCGCGACGAGCGCGAGAAGATCAGCGCGTGGCAGCTGGTGCGCATGGCGACCGGGCTGAAGGGCGCGGTCACGCAGGTGCTGCTGCTGTCCCTGGTGCTGGAAGTGCTCGCGATCGCGTCGCCGTTCTTCCTGCAGCTCGTGGTCGACCGCGTGGTCGTGGGCCGCGACCGCGACCTGCTCGCGGTGCTCGGCATCGGATTCGGGCTGCTGGCGGTGATGATCGCCATCATCACGGCTCTGCGGTCGTGGCTCGGCGTCTACATCAGCACGCGGCTTAACCTGCAGCTGCTCGACACGCTGTTCGCGCGGCTGCTGCGGCTGCCGCTCGCCTGGTTCGAGAAGCGCCACATCGGCGACATCGTGTCGCGCTTCCGCAGCGTCGACGCGATCCAGCGCACGCTGACCCTGACCTTCCTCGAAACGGTGATGGACGGCGTGATGGTGCTCGTCACGCTCGCGGTGATGTTCTGGTACAGCGCGACGCTGACCGTCGTCGTCGTCATCGCCGCGCTCGCCTACGGCGCGCTGCGGGCGATGCTGTACGGGCCGCAGCGGCGCGCGATGGACGAGCGCATCGTGCACGAGGCGAAGGCGGCCACGCACTTCATCGAGACGCTGCGCGGGATGATGGCCATCAAGCTGAACCTGCGCGAAAGCGAGCGGCGGTCGGCGTACCTGAACCACGTGGTCGACCAGACCAACGCCGACGTGCGCGTGCAGAACCTCGCGTTGCTGCAGCGCGCCGGCAACGTGCTGGTGTTCGGGCTCGAGAACGTCGTCGTGATCTGGCTGGGTGCCTACGCGGTGCTCTCGAACGAGCTGTCGGTCGGCATGCTGTTCGCGTTCATGCTGTTCAAGCTGCTGTTCATCACGCGCGTGAACAACCTGGTCGACAAGACGATCGAGTTCCGCATGCTCGACCTGCACGCCGACCGCGTGGCCGACATCGCGCTGGCGCAGCCCGAGGGCCAGGCGGAGATGTCGTCGGTGGCGCGCGCCGACGCGCCGACGGCGACGTTCGGCCTCGAGGCGCGCAACCTCGGCTTCGCCTACGGGATCGAAGGCTTCGTGTTCCGCGGCCTCGACTTCGTCGCGCGCCCCGGCGAGATGGTGGCGATCGTCGGCCCGTCGGGCGCCGGCAAGACGACGCTCGTGAAGGTGCTCGCCGGGCTGCTCGATCGCACCGAGGGCTCGCTGACGGCGGCGGGGCGCGACGTGCGCGACTGGGACAAGAGCGCGTACCGCAGCCGCATCGGCGTGGTGATGCAGGACGATCACCTGTTCGTCGGCACCATCGAGGACAACATCAGCTTCTTCGATCCCCAGCACGACTCCGACCGCGCGCGGCTGTGCGCGCGCCTCGCGATGATCGACGAGGACATCGTCGCGATGCCGATGGGCTACAACACGATCGTCGGCAGCCTGGGTGTCGCGCTGTCCGGCGGCCAGCGCAGCCGCGTCCTGCTGGCGCGCGCGCTGTACCGCGAGCCGCAGATCCTCTTCCTCGACGAGACCTTCGACCAGCTCGACCTCGCGCGCGAACGGTCGATCACCGACGGCCTGCGCAAGACGGGCATCGGCCTCGTCATCGTGAGCCACCGGCCGGAGACGGTCGGCGCGGTCGACCGCATCGTGCGCCTCGGCGCCGATTCCGAGCCGGAAAGCCGCCGCGCGGCCTGA
>CAYGXL010000162.1:0-6109 GCA_964353935.1 uncultured Burkholderiaceae bacterium
CGCAACAACCGGCCGGAATCCCGGAGCTAAGCGCGCACGTGCAGGTCGTCAGCGCCGAAGGTCAGTCCGAGCGGTTCGATCACCACCTGCTTCGCGCCCGCCTCCACCGTGCCGGCAACCCACGCCGGCACGCCGCAGGAGCGCGCAACCTCGACCACGCGGGCCGCGTCGCCGGCGGCGACATAGAGCGCGAAGCCCGCGCCCATGTTCAGGTTGCCGTAGGCCTCGCGGTCGTCGATGCCGGCGTGCTGCTGGATGAAGGCGAGCACGGTCGGGACCGGGGGCAGCGTGTGCATGCGGTAGCCGAACGCGCCGGGATGGCGCATCAGCTTGCGCCAGCCGTGCCCGGTGATGTTCGCGCAATAGTGCGGGACGATGCCGGCGGCGGCCAGCGCTTCGGTCACCGGCGAGTAGAGGGTCGTCGGTGCGAGCAGCGCGTCCCCGTAGAGCGCGCCGTCGGCGAGCTTCGTTGCATAGCCTTCGGGCAGGCGCTCCGCGAGCTTGCGGGCGAGCGAGATGCCGTTGGCATGGATGCCGCTCGACGCAAGCAGCACCACCTGGTCGCCCGGCGCGAGCCGCTCGCCCAGCGTCAGCCGCGACTTCGGACGCACCAGCCCGACGCACGACGCCGCGAGGTCGATCCGTCCCTCCGCGACCACGCCGGCCAGCGCAGGCGTCTCGCCGCCGCCCCACGAGACACCGCAGAGATCGCACGCCGCCTTCCATCCGGCCACGAGGTCGTGCGCGCGCTCGGCGTCGGAGAACCAGTCGCTGCCGCCGGTGGCCCAGTAGGCATGCACGGACACCGGCGTCGCGCCGACGGTGATGAGGTCGTTGATCGCCATCGCGAGCGTGTCCTGCGCGATGCGGTCGTAGTAGGTGCGGCCGGTGACGGCACGCATGGCGTCGGCCACCAGCGCCTTGGTCCCTAAGCACTCGGTGATCGACGCGAGGTAGTGGTCGCCGCAGTCGATCACGTAGGCCGACTCGCCGCGCGATGCGGCCACCTCCTGCAGCCCGTGGCGCGCGAGGTTGCCGGCCGTGGCGGCGGCGGCCTGCTGCGCCGACACCTTCAGCGGATCGATCTTGCTGTAGTCGACGCCGGCCTGCTTGTAGTCGAGTGGGTTCATGGCGGCGGGAGCGGGCTCGGAGCGGCGTTGCTGCGCGAGCGGCGCCGGCGGACCGGTAGACTTCGCCTCTCGCAGCAGGAGAAGGCACGATTGTAGTTGGACGCGCGCGCTCGCGTGACCCACGGCCGATCCGCTGCGCCCGATGCCTCCATGAATGCGCCTCGCCAGCTGACGCTGGATCTCGTCCGCCCCCTGACGCCGTCCCTCGACAACTTCGTCGTCGGCCGCAACGCCGAAGCCGTCGCCGTGCTGCGCGCGATCGCGACCGGGCGCGGCGAGCCGTTCGTCTACCTGTGGGGCGAGCGCGGTTCGGGGCGAACGCACCTGCTGGCCGCCCTCGCCTCGGCGCGCCCGGCGGCGCTGGCCGCCGAAGACTCCGCGATTCCCGGCTTCGGCGAAGCGACCCGCCTTTATCTCGTCGACGACGTCGACACCCGCACCGCAGAAGAACAGCAGCGGCTCTTCGTGCTGATGAACGAGGTCCGGGCGAGTCCGGGCGCGGTGCTCGTGACGACCGGCGGCGCTCCCCCCGCGCAGCTCGCGCTGCGCGACGACGTGCGCACCCGCCTCGCGTGGGGCCTCGTCTACCAGCTCCACGCGCTGACCGACGACGAGAAGGCGCAGGCGCTGGACGAGCACGCGCGGTCGCGCGGCCTCGCGCTGTCGCACGACGTGATCGCCTACATTCTCAACCACATGCCGCGCGACATGCGGACCCTGGTGGCGATCCTCGACGCGCTCGACGGCTACGCGCTCGCGGCGAAGCGCGCGATCACCGTGCCGCTGGTGCGCGAGTGGGCCCAGGGGGACGCGTAAAATCCGCCCGATGCAACTCGCGCTCTTCGATCTCGACCTCACCCTGCTTCCCATCGACACGGCGGATACCTGGTCCCGGCACGTGGTCCGTCGCGGAGGGCTGGAGCGCGAGGAATACGACGCACGCATCCGGGAGTTTGCGCGGTCGTACCATGCGGGCACGTTCGACTGCGGGGACTACGCGCGATTCCAGATGGAGCTGCTGGCCCGGTTTCTGCGCTCCTCGCTCGACGCCTGGCACGCCGAGTTCATGGACCAGTGCGTGCTGCCCCACGTGCGGCAGGAAGCGCGCGCGCTGGTCGAACGCCATCGGGAGCTCGGCGACGAGCTGGCGCTCGTCACCGGCACCAACGCCTACGTCGTGACGCCGATCGCGCGGGAGTTCGGAATCGAACACGTACTCGCGGTGGAACCCGAGGCGACCGACGGCGAGTTCACCGGCGGCTGGGTCGGGACGCACACCTGCCAGGCCGGCAAGGTGCGCAAGGTGGAGGAATGGCTGGAACGGCGCGGGCTCGACTGGTCGGGCGTGCGCACCGTCTTCTACAGCGATTCGATCAACGACCTGCCGCTGCTCGAGCGCGTGACCGAACCGGTCGTCACGAACGGCGACGCACGGCTCGCCGCCATCGCGCGCGAGCGCGGCTGGCCGACGCTGCAACTCTTCGAACGGGCGGCCGAGTGATCAAGCGCGTCATCGCGAAAGTCCAGAAACTCTTCACGAGCCGCAAGCCGAAGCGGCCGCGGGAGCCCAAGCGCATCCAGGCCGCCGAGCACCACATCAATTCGCAGCTGGTGCCGCGCTCGGCGCTGCGCGTGTGCGAGGCGCTGCAGAAGGCCGGCTTCCGCGCGTACATCGTCGGCGGCGCCGTGCGCGACCTGCTGCTCGGCATCGCGCCGAAGGACTTCGACGTCGCCACCAATGCCACGCCGGAGCAGGTCAAGACGCACTTCCGCCGCGCCATCATCATCGGCCGCCGCTTCAGGCTGGTGCACGTGATGTTCGGGCAGGAGACGATCGAGGTCTCCACCTTCCGCGCGCTCGTGAACGTCGACCGGCTGACCGACGAGCACGGCCGCGTGCTCGCGGACAACGCGTACGGCGAGCAGCACGACGACGCCGCGCGCCGCGACTTCACGATCAACGCGCTCTACTACGACCCGACGACCGGCGAGGTGCTCGACTACCACGACGGCGTGAAGGACCTGCGCGCGAAGCGCCTGCGGATGATCGGCGAACCCGAGGCGCGCTACCGCGAGGACCCGGTGCGGATGCTGCGCGCCGTGCGCTTCGCGGCCAAGCTCGGCTTCCAGATCGACGAAGCGACGCGCGAGCCGATCCACCGGATGGGAATCCTGATCGAGAACGTCCCGGCGGCGCGCCTGTTCGACGAGATGCTGAAGCTGCTGATGAGCGGCCACGCGGTCGCCTGCATCACGCGGCTGCGCGCCGAGGGACTCCACCACGGGCTGCTGCCGCTGCTCGACGTGATCCTCGAGCAGCCGGCCGGCGAGCGCTTCGTGATGCTCGCGCTGTCGCGCACCGACGAACGCGTCCGCGCCGGCAAGCGGGTCTCGCCGGGCTACCTGTTCGCCACGCTGCTGTGGCACGACGTGCTGGTCAAGTGGAACGCGCGGACCGCGAAGGGCGAGCACCGCATCCCGGCGCTCGAGAAGGCGATCGACGAGACGCTGGATGCGCAGACGGAGAAGCTGGCGATCCAGCGCCGGTTCACTTCCGACATGCGCGAGATCTGGGGGCTGCAGCCGCGCTTCGAGCGCCGCCAGGGCAAGTCGCCGCTGCGCCTGATCGAGCACATCCGCTTCCGGGCCGGATACGACTTCCTGATGCTGCGCGCCGCGGCCGACGAGGTGCCGGCCGCGTTCGCCGACTGGTGGACCCGCTTCCCGCACGCCAGCGAGGAAGAGCGCGAGCGGATGCTGCGCGAGGCGGTGGACGAAGGCGAACCGACTGCCGGCGGGCCGCGTCGGCGCCGCCGGCGCCGCGGCGGCGGATCCCACGCGGTCGGCGAACCGGGACAGGCGGCGACGTGAAGCGAACCGCCTACATCGGCCTTGGCGCGAACCAGGGCGAACTGCGCGAGTCGCTGAATGCCGCGCTCGAGTCGCTGCGGTCGATCGAGCAGTCCACGCTGAAGGCGGTGTCGCCTTTCTACATGACCGCGCCGGTCGATGCGCCCGGCCCCGACTACCTCAATGCCGTGGCGCGGCTCGAGACCTCGCTGGAGCCCTACGGGCTGCTGCTGCACCTGCTCGACATCGAGCTGATGCTCGGCCGCAAGCGCCGCGGGCTGAAGAAGAACGCGCCGCGCAGCGTCGACCTCGACCTGCTGCTCGTCGACTCGCTGCTGATCCAGAGCACGCCGCTGACGGTGCCCCATCCACGCCTGCACCTGCGCGCGTTCGTGCTGAAGCCGCTGCTCGACCTCGATCCGGACATCGTCATTCCCGGGCTGGGCCCGGCGCGCGACTTCCTGAACGGAGTCGCGGACCAACGCATCGAACTGCTGGACACCACCGCCGAGCCCTGACGCCCGATGCCGTCGCTGCCGGTCGTCGCGCAGACGACGCTCCCCCTCGCGGTGTCCTGCCGCTCCGCCTGACATGCTGGCCGGCAAGTACCGCTACGTCGTCGTCGAGGGCCCGATCGGCGCCGGCAAGACCTCGCTGTCGCGGCGGCTCGCTGAGCGCACCGGTGCCCACCTGTTGCTGGAGCAGCCGGACGAGAACCCGTTCCTGGCGCGCTTCTACCGCGACAGCGCGCGCTACGCGCTGCCGGCGCAGATGTTCTTCCTGTTCCAGCGGGTGCAGCAGCTCGCCGAGCTCAAGCAGCTGGACCTGTTCCGCAGCGCCATCGTCTCGGACTTCCTGCTCGAGAAGGACCGCCTTTTCGCGCGGCTGACGCTTGCGGACGACGAGCTGCGCCTGTACGAACAGATGCACGACCAGCTGAAGCCCGCCACGGTCGCACCCGACCTCGTGGTCTACCTGCAGGCTCGGCCCGAGACCCTGGTCGAACGCGTCGGACGGCGCGGCAATCCGATCGAGTCGGGCATCTCCGAGCCCTACTTGCGCGCGCTCGCCGACAGCTACACGCGGTTCTTTCACGAGTACGACGCCGCGCCGGTGCTGATCGTCAACACCGATCATCTGAACCTGGTGGATCGCGACGAGGACTTCGAGCTGCTGCTCGACCGGATCGGGAAGCTGCGCGGTCGCCGCGAATACTTCAACCTCGCCGCCTGAGGGAGGCCGGCAACCATGAGCGTGCATCCGCAACCACCGCAGGAACCCGCGCGCAAGTCGGTCACGCTGCCTCGCCTGCGCGAGATGCGCGCGAAGGGCGAGGCAATTGCCATGCTGACGTGCTACGACGCCAGCTTCGCTCGCCTGCTCGACGCCAACGGCGTCGACTGCATCCTGGTCGGCGACTCGCTCGGCATGGTGATCCAGGGGCAGCACGACACCCTGCCGGTGACGATCGAGGAAATGGCGTACCACACGCGCTGCGTGGCGCGTGGCCTCGGCGCTGCCTGGCTGATCGCCGACCTGCCGTTCGGGAGCTACCAGGCCGGCCCGGCGCAGGCCCTTGCGAGCGCAGTCGCGCTGATGCAGGCCGGCGCCAGGATGGTCAAGGTCGAAGGCGGTGCGTGGCTGGCGCCGACGGTCGCCTTCCTCGTCGAGCGAGGCATCCCCGTGTGCGGGCATCTCGGCCTGACGCCGCAGTCGGTCCATGCGCTGGGCGGCTATCGCGTGCAGGGCCGCAGCGACGAGGAGGCCGAGCGGCTGCTGGCCGACGCGCGTGCGCTCGACGCCGCCGGCGCTGCGATGCTGGTGCTCGAACTGGTGCCGTCCGCGCTCGCCGGGCGCGTAACGCAGTCCGTCGGCATGCCGACGATCGGGATCGGCGCCGGCAGCGGCGTGTCCGGCCAGGTGCTGGTGCTGCACGACATGCTCGATGTCTATCCCGGCCGCAAGCCGCGGTTCGTGCGCAACTTCATGCAGGGACAGCCGAATATCGGGGCGGCCGTGGCGGCTTACGTCGCCGCCGTGAAGGAGCGGAGCTTTCCCGCGACGGAGCACGGCTACTAGGGCCTGTTAACGCTTGGATCGCACATGCGTGACCTCCAGAACGATCGCAA
>CAYGXL010000163.1:0-5991 GCA_964353935.1 uncultured Burkholderiaceae bacterium
GGGGCGAGCGTAGCAATAGGCACAACCGTGCTCGCAGCCGCGGTAGGGATTGATCGAGCGGTCGAAACCGATGTCCGGCGACTCGTTGCGCGTGATGATGGAGCGCGCCACCTCGAACGTGACAGTCGTCTCGAGCGGAGGCAGCTCCTCGTCGTCCGTCAGCGCGTCCGGCGCGACTGATCGCTGCACCGATTCGAATCGGTGCGCGAGGTTGGACACCGCGCCGCGCCCCTTGCGTGCGACCGCGACGGGAGCGGCTCCGGCGACGACGGCTTCGTCGCTCGGGATCCGCTCGATGGGACCGTCAGCGGAAGTCCTGGGCAAGTGCAGCCTGGACCTGCGGCGCGACCTCGTCGATCCGCAGAACGCAGTTCGGGTGATCCACACCCATGGCAATCGCCGCGCCCTGCTTCAGCACGGCAATCGCATCCGGGGCGAACTCGAAGCGCAGGAAGTGGACCGACGATGTCTTCTCGTCGTTCTCGCGCTCGAGATCCTCGTCAGCGATCGCGTAGACCCGCGGCTGGCCGTCTACCTGGACGTAGACGCGGTCCTCAACGCCCTTCAGCTTCGCGAGCGCGCCCTTGCGCGCGACGGGATCCTCGTACTCGATCATCATCGTCGCCTTCAGGTTCGTGCCGTCGGGAACCAGCGGGTTGTACGCGTCGAGCTCGTCCTGGATGCCTGCTTCCTCGAACGTCTTCTCGATCCTCAGCATCTCCTGGATCTGGTAGCGGACCGTCAGCTCGTCCTCGAAGATCAGCGTCAGGTGGTCGCCCAGCCGCACCGTGCGGTTCTTCTTGTGGGCGAGAACGCGGGCGCGGAACTCCGCGCGCTGCTTCGCATAGCCCTCGAGCGTCAGCAGGCTGTCACGCGAGATCTGTGACATCGTCATGTCTCCAACGTCCTTTCGGTTACAGGCCGTACGCGATGCGTACGAGCGTGATCGGATGGGCGACTTCCGGCTTCTTGCCGCCGAGCGCCTCCCTGGCGAACAGCTGGATGCCCTGCTCGATGTGGTGGCCCGCCAGTTGGCAGTCCGAGCTTATGTAGTCGGGCTTCGCGTTCGCCATGTTCCTGAAGACCGGCTTGCCGATCTTCATCGCCATGCCGTGAAACTCCTTGCGGGTGCCCCAGATGCCCGAGTGGCCGGAGCACCGCTCGACGGTGTTGAGCGTGGTGTCGGGAACCAGCTTCAGCATCTCTTCGGTCTTGCGCCCGACGTTCTGCACGCGTCCGTGGCACGGGACGTGGTACGAGACCGTGCCGAGCGGCTTCTTGAAGTCGGTCTTGAGCAGGCCGTCCTTGTTGCGCGCGACGAGGTACTCGAACGGATCCCACATAGCCGCCTTCACCGCCTGCACGTCGGCGTCGTCCGGGAACATCAGGGGCAGTTCCTGCTTGTACATCAGTGTGCAGGACGGGATCGCCGTGACTATGGCGTAGCCATCGCGGGCGAGCCGTGCGAGCTGCGGAATGTTGACGTTCTTCAGCTGCTCGACCGCGTCGAGGTCGCCGATCTCGAGCTTCGGCATGCCGCAGCACGCTTCCTTCTCGGCCAGCACGTACGGGATCTCGTTGTGCTCGAGGATCCTGATCAGGTCCCAGCCGATGCCCGGCTCGTTGTAGTTGACGTAGCAGGTCGAGAAGATCGCGACCTTGCCGGGAGTCTTGGCGCCATCGCGCACCGCCGCGCTCGTGTTCGAGCGCGCGCCGCCGCGGAACGTCTTCGGCGCGAAGTCCGGCCGCCACGCGTTTCGGTCGATGCCCATCATCTTTTCCATCGCCGCACGCGCCGGGGCCGTGCGGTTCACCGCATTCACGGCCTGCGTGACGATCGGGATGCCGGCGAACAGGCCGACCTTGTCGGTCGAGGTCAGGAACTTGTCGCTCGCGGTGGCGCCGTGCTTCCTGAACTGCACGGCCTTGGCGCGCAGCATCAGGTGCGGGAAGTCCAGGTTCCACTGGTGCGGCGGCACGTACGGGCACTTGCTCATGTAGCACATGTCGCACAGGTAGCACTGGTCGACGACGTCCTTGTACTTCTCCTTCGGCACGCCATCGACCTCGCCGGTCGGGCCGTTGTCGACGAGGTCGAACAGCGCAGGAAACGATCCGCACAGGCTGACGCAGCGGCGGCACCCGTGGCAGATTTCGAACACGCGCTCCATTTCCTTCTCCAGCGCCTGCTCGTTCCAGAACTCCGCGCTCTTCTGGCCGAGTGGATGCCGGGTCGGCGCCTCGAGGCTGCCCTCACGGACGGTCATGGTGTATCCCGTAGCGATTCAACCGCAGGGCTCCCACGGCCCGGCAGCTGCCGGGCCGAGGAGAAACCGCGCATCGTCGCGACGCGCGGGCATTGCATGCGCGGGACGAGGCCCGCATCGGCTTACTCGACGAGCCCGTCGAGGGTCCTCTGGAACTTGTTCGCGTGCGAGCGCTCGGCCTTCGCCAGCGTCTCGAACCAGTCGGCGATCTCGTCGAAGCCCTCGTCACGCGCGGACTTCGCCATGCCCGGGTACATGTCCGTGTACTCGTGCGTCTCGCCGGCGATGGACGCCTTCAGGTTGGCCTTGGTCGGGCCGATGGGCAGGCCGGTGGCCGGATCGCCCACCGCCTCGAGGTACTCGAGGTGGCCGTGCGCGTGGCCCGTCTCGCCTTCGGCGGTCGAACGGAACACGGCCGCCACGTCGTTGTAGCCCTCGACGTCCGCCTTCGCTGCGAAGTACAGGTAACGACGGTTGGCCTGCGATTCACCGGCGAACGCGTCTTTCAGGTTCTGTTCAGTCTTGGTGCCCTTCAGTTGCATCGATGTCTCCTGTTGCTGATCCAGACGAAGGAAGAAGTCCGGAGCGCGCAGCGCGCCGGCTCGAAACCGAATCTACGCTTCCGACATGCATGCAAAAAATAGATTATCTCTATCTTGTAAATAGTGACCAGCTATTGCTTGCAGCGCAGCCCTGCCTGCGGCGACCCCGGTCAGAACTGCTCTTCAGTCAGTGCCAGGGTGCCCGCACTGCCCTCGGTGGCGGCCGCCGCAAGTGCCGCGGCCGTCACGAGCATGTGGTCCGCGAAGAACCTTGCCGTCCCGATCTTGGCGCGGTGGAAGTCGGGATCCTCCCCGGCGGCAAGACGCCGACTGGAGGCGATGGCGGCCCGCGCCATCTGCCATCCGCCATGCACGATGCCCGCGAGCTTCAGATACGGAACCGAGCCGGCGTAGACCACGCGCACGTCGCCGCCCTTGAATTCGCGCACGACGAAGTCGATCACTTCAACGTAGGCGTCGACGGCGGCCCGAAGGCGGCCGGCGATCGGCGCGCAGTCGCCGCCGACCTTGTCGAGTTCGTTCGCGGTCGCCCGCATCTCTTCGGCGAAACGCCTGGCCGTCGCGCCGCCATCGCGGCTGGTCTTGCGGCCGATCAGGTCGTTCGCCTGGATCGCCGTCGTGCCTTCGTAGATCGTCAGGATCCGTGCGTCGCGGTAGTACTGCGCGGCCCCCGTCTCCTCGACGAAGCCCATGCCTCCGTGCACCTGCACGCCGGTGGAAGTCACGTCGATCGACATCTCGGTGGACCACCCCTTCACGACCGGCACCAGGTAGTCGTACGCTGATTTCGCCGTGGCGCGCGCATCGGCGTCCGGATGGTGGTGAGCGACGTCGTTGTAACCGGCCGCGACATAGGCGACCGCGCGCGCGGCTTCGGTGTTCGCGCGCATGAACATCAGCATCCGGCGCACGTCCGGGTGCCGGATGATCGGCACGGGGCCGGGCGAGCCTTCGACCGCCCGGCTCTGGACGCGGTCCTTCGCGTACCACACCGCCTGCTGGTAAGCGCGGTCGCTCACCGCGATGCCCTGCATGCCGACCTGGAAGCGCGCGGCGTTCATCATGATGAACATGTACTCGAGGCCGCGGTTCTCCTGGCCAATGAGTTGCCCGATCGCGCCGGGACCGACCTCGCCCTTGTCGTCGCCGAACAGCAGCACGCAGGTCGGGCTCGCGTTGATGCCGAGCTTGTGCTCGATCGACGCGCAGTACACGTCGTTGCGCTTGCCGAGCTTGCCCTCGGCGTCGAACAGGAACTTGGGCACGATGAAGAGAGAAATGCCCTTCACGCCCTCGGGAGCGTCCGGCGTGCGCGCGAGCACGAGGTGCACGATGTTCTCGGCGAGGTCGTGCTCGCCGAAGGTGATGTAGATCTTCTGGCCGGACAGGCGGTACGTGCCGTCGCCCTGCGGCACCGCCCGCGTGCGCACTTGCGAGAGGTCGGACCCGGCCTGCGGCTCGGTGAGGTTCATCGTGCCGGTCCAGCTGCCGTCGATCAGCCGCTGGATGTAGGTCGACTTCTGCTCGTCGCTGCCCGCGGTCAGCAGCGCCTCGATGGCGCCGTCGGTCAGCAGCGGGCACAGCGCGAACGACAGGTTCGCCGCCTGCAGCATCTCCATGCACGGCGCCGCGACGACCTTGGGCAGGCCCTGCCCGCCGTACTCGCCGGGGTGCTGCACGCCCTGCCAGCCCGCCTGCACGAAGGCGTCAAACGCCTGCTTGAATCCCGGCGTGGTGGTCACCCGGCCGTTGTCCCATTTCGCCGGCTCGACGTCACCGGTGCGGTTGAGCGGCGCAATCACCTCGCCCATGAAGCGCGCGTTCTCCTCGAGCACCGCGGCGACCGTCTCGTCGGTCGCGTCCTCGCAGCCGGGAAGGGCCTGGATCTGCTTCAGTCCTGCCAGTTCGTTGAGGACGAACTGCATGTCCTTGATCGGGGCGACGTAGTTCATGGCATTTCCTGCTGGGTAAACAAGAAGGGCACAGCTGCACGGTGGTCCGTGCGCGCTGTGCCCCGCGTCGTCATGGCGTCCAGGCCTTCAGCCGAGTTCCTTGACCAGCTGCGGCACGACCTCGAAGAGATCGCCCACCAGTCCGTAATCGGCGACCTGGAAGATCGGCGCTTCGGGGTCCTTGTTGATGGCGACAATCACCTTCGAATCCTTCATCCCGGCCAGATGCTGGATCGCGCCCGAGATCCCGACCGCGATGTACAGCTGCGGCGCGACGACCTTGCCGGTCTGGCCCACCTGCCAGTCGTTCGGCGCGTAGCCGGCGTCGACCGCGGCGCGGGAGGCGCCCATTGCCGCATTCAGCTTGTCGGCGAGTGGCTCGAGCAGCTTGAAGTTGTCCGACGAGCCCATTCCGCGCCCGCCGGAAACGACGAATTTCGCGCCCTGCAGTTCCGGGCGGTCGGACTTCGCGATGTCGCGGGAGATGAAGCGAGATGAATCCGCGCCGGCCACCGCAGCCACGCTTTCGACGGTCGCGGAGCCGCCCTCCGCGGCCGCGGGATCGAAGTTGGTCGGCCGCGCGGTGATCACCTTCACCGAGTCGTTGCTCTGGACGGTGGCGATCGCATTGCCCGCGTAGATCGGCCGCGTGAACGTGTCAGGCGACTCGACGCTGATGATGTCGGAAACCTGCGCGACGTCGAGCTTGGCGGCGACGCGCGGCAGGATGTTCTTGCCATACGCCGTCGCGGCGCCCACCACATGGGTGTAGCTGCCGGCCAGCGCGACGACCTGCGCCGCGACCGCCTCGGCGAGCCCGCCTTCGAACTGCGGCCCGTCCGCGAGCAATACCTTGGAAATTCCCGCGATCTTCGTCGCCTGCTGGGCCGCGGTGGAAGCGTTGTGTCCCACCACGAGCAGGTGAACCTCGCCGCCGCACTTGGCGGCAGCGGTCACCGTGTTGAGCGTCGAGGGCCGCAGCGCGTGGTTGTCGTGTTCGGCAAGTACAAGAACCGTCATCTGTGTCTCCGCGCGGTCTGTTCTAAAGGACTTTGGCTTCGGTCTTCAGCTTGGCGACCAGCGTCGCCACGTCGGGCACGCGGGCACCGGCCTTGCGCGCCGGCGGTTCGCTGACCTTGACCGTCTTCAGGCGGGGCGTGACGTCGACTCCGAGGTCCGCCGGCTTGACTGTCTCGAGCGGCTTCTTCT
>CAYGXL010000164.1:0-5984 GCA_964353935.1 uncultured Burkholderiaceae bacterium
CGTTTTTCTAGACGGCGTGGACGTCGCTGCCTGACCGCTTCGTCGCCTCCAGCCGATCGAGGTAACGCTGAAGGCAACGGCGGGCGCCGTCGCCGAGGTCGACGAACTCGCAACCGCATCGACGGCCGCCGACTTCGCTCGGCCAGGCCTCCAGGTACCGCACCCTCAGCAAGACGCCGATCTGCCCGAGTTCCGGAAGGTCCAGATGGCAGGGACCGACGACCCGGTCGCTGGCAAGATCGAACAGTCGCGGAGTCGCGAGCACCGCCAGGCCACCAAGACTGATGTCGAGCACTTGCGCCGGCTCGTATTGATCCGCACTTCCGGGGACCGGAACGCGACAGATGGCCGGGCGGCCACCGGGAGGGTTCCGGCGCGGCGCGCTTCTGCGCTGTATGCAAAGCACGCGCCGAGGCAGGCGAAGCCGGAACACCGCCCGGCCCTGGTGGTCCACCGGCTCGGCACCCGCCAGCGTGAACTGGATCTTGGTGCTGTCGAGGAAGGCCACGACGACGATGTCTCCTGCCAGCGCGATCGATCGCTGCACGTCGCTGTCCCCGGCGCAGTCGAGCAAGACCGTTTCGCGCGCCGCATCCACGTCGAGCACGTTGCCGACGGCGAAGCCGGCCGCGTTGTCGAAGTACAGCGTGACGAGCGACCCGCGATGGCGCAGTTCATCGAGCAGCGCCGCGATCCCGTCCCGGCCATGAAGCGCAAAGCGGTCGAGCGCGGGCGATTCGGCCTCGGGAAACGGCGTGATCAGGCTCATGTCCTCACCGGTGCGGACGCGGCGACGAGATCAACTGCTCGAGCTGTCTGAGCCACGGTTCGGACCGACCGCGGATTTCCGCATCGGCGGCGAGCATGCGGCGCAGGAGCTCCATGCGCCGACGGTTGTCCTGCGGGCGCAGCAGCGGCGACGCAACCGACGCAGCCTTCAGCGATGCGACAAGCGCCCTGCAACGTTCTTCCTGGCGCCCGACTTCGTCCCAGTCCGAATTCCGTGCGGCGTCAAGCATCGACTGGCTGGCCTGGGCGATCTGTTCGTAGTAGTCCAGCAACTGCGATCGAGTAATGGCTGCTCCCCTTCTTTCGCGCGGCGATCCGACTTCGTGCTGAAGTTCCGGACTCGCGTCGCAACGCGTCTCGAAGCGAAATCTAGCGGTGCGCGCCGAGCAGGCATCGGGAGATTGAAAGGTGAATCGACACTCAATTTCCGACGGCACGACAAAAAAAAGCGCCGGCGGAAGCCGGCGCAAATGCGGAGGAAATCGAGCATCGAAGCTCCAGCGAAGCACGCTTGCCATCCCCTCGTCCATCGACGCGGCAGCGGCGCGAGCGCCTCGCATGGAAGGAGTAACGGCGGCGACTGTTCCGCCTTGAGCGGCCGCCGACAGGCGGTCTGTAGGAAAAAGCCCTACACGCGCTCGGGCCGCCGGCCGACACGGTTTATCGGCGTCCCCTGCTTTAGCCCCCGTTCGTCGGTTCGCACAATGGCATCACTTCGCAACACACACCGAAACAAACGCCGGAATCAACCGGCATGAAGCGTCCAGGAGGATTCAAGAATGAGCACGATCGCCGCAAGCAACGAACAACTGCTTCAGGAAATCCGCGAAGTCAACCTCGCCTACCTGATGCTGGCGCAGCACATGATCCGCGCCGACAAGGCCCAGGCGCTGTACCGCCTCGGCGTGTCCGAGGAAGTCGCCAGCATCATCGACCAGCTGACCCCGGCGCAACTGATGAAGGTCGCCGGCTCCAACCAGCTGATCCTGCGCTTCCGCTTCGACGACGACATGGTCTGGAACCTGTTGACGAGCCACTCCAGGACCAAGTCCAGCGCAACCGGCGCCGCGGTGGCCGGCCTGCACGCCAACATCGTGATGTCCGGCCAGCTGGTCGACGTCACCGCCTGAACCAAGCGCCGAGGAGCGGGGGCCACCATGCGCATCAAGAGCATCGTTACCGAGAGCCAGCAGATCCAGCGCGCGATCGCACTGATCAAGCTCGGCGCTCGCCTGCAAGTCCTGGAGTCCGAGACCGACCTGTCGTATGAGCGCCTGCTGCGCCTGTACAAGGAGGTCCAGGGTGAATCTCCGGCGCGCGGCATGCTGCCGTTCTCGACCGACTGGTTCATGACCTGGCAGCCGAACATCCACTCGTCGCTGTTCCTGAACATGTACGAGTACCTCGACAAGACGAGCGAGCTCGAGGAGATCGACGCGATCATCAAGGCGTACGAGTTGTATCTCGAGCAGATCCGCGCGCAGGGCCTCGAGCCGCTGCTGTCGGTGACGCGCGCGTGGCGCCTGGTGAAGTTCGTCGACGCCGGCATGGTCACCCTGACGCCGTGCTGCAAGTGCGGCGGCAAGTTCGTCACGCACACGTTCGAGCTGACGAAAAACTACACCTGCGGGCTGTGCGAGCCCCCGGCGCGTGCCGGCAAAGGCAAGGCGCAGATCCAGGCCAGCGCCCCGGCCACGATTCAATAAGTTCTCACCGCGGCGGGTCCGCCCGCCGCCGCCGGTGATCGCCGCGCTCACCGGCGCCGAGTCAGCGGCATTCCTTTCCTCCGCATTCGGGCCCGGCTCTGCCGGGCCATTTTTTGGCGTCGCTCGTGTACGCGATCCGCTGCGCGGATCGCACGTGCACTCGCTCCGATTAGTCAGACAGGCGGGCTCCGGAGCGGCCGCGCGCCCGCCTGTTCCACAACGGCACGACACCCCTCCCCGGCGAAGCTGTGCCGATCAGGCACGTGTGCGCTGCCCTCCCCGCCAGGCGGGGAGGGAGGGGGTGGGGTGCCGTAACCCCTCCCGCTCGGCGGGAGGGTTGGGTGGGTGTCGTTGCCTTTGAACATCGATCAATCGCCCGGCCGCCCGAAGATTGATCGACTGATCCAGGCGCGAGCGCAGCTCGCGTGCCGCTGAGGGTGCACGTGCGATCGGCGCAGTCGATCGCGTACACCCGAAGCGCCTTACGCCGCGTAAAGCGGGATTTCGAGCTCGTGTACGAGCGTGCTCTGGACGTACGCCTGGAGGGCGAGTCGCTCGGACAGCGCCAGGGAGGAGAAGGCCACGCCCATGAACGGCGCATCGCCCTCGCCCGGCTTCCGCACCGCCCGCGCACGGGCCTCGACGAGGACTTCGTCGTCCACGATCGAGAGACGGAAGACGACGCGCACTTCGTCCTGGAAGAAGCTGAGGTGCTCGTTCAGCCGGATCGCGGCGCCGGCCGTCGACAGGTCGACGATCAGGCCTTTCGCGAAGCGGCCACTGGTCTGCGTGCCCGGATAGACCATGCACGGCAGGTCGGCCTTCACCCGCGGGGCGGCACGCAGGTCGCGATTCCGCACATGCCGCTCGAGCGGCCACGCGAAATGCAGGTGCGGATACGGCTCGTCGCCCTGCTTCAACAGCAGCGCCGAGAACTCGTAGATCGAGTCGCCCGAGAAGCTTCGAAAGCAGTACAGCGCGCCGCGGGCCGGGCGCAGTCCGCGGGTCGGATCGGGCGCGGTCACGATGATTCCGTTGCCCTCGTGCACACCGATCAGCTTGACTGTTGCGGCGTCTTTGAGCGACGTGCCGTCCTCCCACATCTTGAGCACGCGCCATGCGGCAACCTCGCGCAACGGCGAGCGGCGGGGCGAAGAGGCGGCCGAGGCTGCCTGGAACGCCTCGTGTGGCGCCACGGTCACGGAGAGGCCGGCGGTCCCGAGGTCGGGAAGTTCAACCCATGCCGATTCACTGATGTCCATCGTGTTCTCGTCGTCGCTCGGAGTGGCTGCGCGTGCGCTCATACATTTGATTGTCCCGAGTTTGCGGTGTCGGAGCGCATGCAGGAGCGTCGAGAACCGCCTTCGACGGCCGCCAATTCGAAAGCTTGCAGTTGTCCCGCCCGGCGGTCGCCCATCGTCGGCCGAACCCGCCGGAGGTCGGCCCGGCCCTCAAGTTGACCACGGAACAGGCCGACACCACACGCGTGGAGCGGGCGCAGGAGCGTTGTCCAGTTCCCCGCCGAGCAGCGGCCCTGCCCCTCCCTCCACCCCACTCGCATGCGCAACAGCCACCTCCGCTTCCTGATCGTCGACGACTTCGGCACCGCGCGGAGGATCATCGGCAAGCTCCTGCGCGAGATCGGCTTCACCGAAGCGGACGAGGCGGTGGATGGACAGGCCGCGCTCGACATGCTCCTCGGCGCCCGCTACGACTGCGTCGTCGCGGATGTCGACATGCCACGGCTCAACGGATTCGACCTCGTCGCGGCGATGCGACAACGACCGGCCCTGCAAGCGATCCCCGTGCTCCTGGTCACGCGCGAGCCGAGCAAGGACGAAGTGGTGCGCGCCTCGCAGGTCCGGGCCAACGGCTATGTGGCGCATCCGCTGACCCGCGCGGTGCTGGAGGACCGGGTCCGATCCATCCTCGGCCTGCCCGCGTGGGCCGCGCCGTGCCGCCCCGGCCTCGCCGCCTTTGCCCCGAGCGCGAGGCGGTGATCACGCTCACACAACGCTGACTCCGGAGGCGGGCCTTGGCCCGCGCCGGGTCCCGCGGGCCTGTTGGTGGCTATGCTCCACGGCATCCTTGCCGCTCTGGAGTTGAACGATGTCGCAATCGCTCGCAGGCAGCGCTCCCGCTTCGCTCAGGCGCGCGGAGCCACTGGCGTACTGGAACCCGTATCTCGTCGGCGTGCTTCTTGGCCTGGTGCTGTTGGCAACCTACCTGGTCACCGGGCGCGGTCTCGGCGCCACGGCCGCTTTTTCGTCGGTTGCCGCGTGGCTGACGAGCCTCTTCGCGTCAGCCGACCACGTGACGGCGAACGCGGTCCATTCCCGATACTGGAATGACGGAGCGCCGCTCGCTTCGTGGACCGTGTTCCTGATCGGCGGCGCGCTGATCGGCGCCTGGATCTCCGGCGTGCAGGGCCGCCGGTTCCAGTGGTCGGTGGAGCGCGGTCCGCGCGTGACCGACAACCAGCGCCTGATGCTCGCCTTCGCGGGCGGCTTTCTCGCTGCGTACGGCGCCAAGATCGCCAAGGGCTGCACCAGCGGCCAGGCACTGACCGGCGGCGCGATCCTCAACGTCGGCAGCCTCGTCTTCATGGTGTCCCTTTTCGCGGCGGCCTACGCGCTCGCCTGGTTCGTCCGCAAGGAGTGGATCTGATGTTTCCTCTCGTCTCCCACGTTGAGTGGTCCGTCGCGACGGACCTCGCCATCGCGCTGGTCCTCGGCCTCGGGTTCGGCTTCTGCCTCGAGCGCGCCGGTTTCGGCAGCGCGCGCAAGCTGACTGCGGTGTTCTACCTGTACGACATGGCGGTCGTGAAGGTGATGTTCACGGCGATCGTGACGTGCATGACCGGAATCGCGCTCTTGTCGGCGATCGGCGCCGTCGACATCTCGGCGTTCTACGTCGAGCCGACGGCCTTCCCGGCCCAGATCCTCGGCGGCCTGCTGTTCGGCGCCGGCTTCATGGTCGGCGGCTACTGCCCGGGCACTTCGATGGCCGCCATCGCCACGGGACGCAAGGACGGATTCGCATTCGCGTTCGGCATGCTGGCCGGCGTGTGGGCGTTCGCCGAGTTCACTCCCGGACTCGAGGCATGGATCAAGTCCGTGAGCCAGGGCGAGATGCTCCTGCCAAGCGTGACCGGAGTCAGCATGGTCTGGTGGGCGGCGGGCTTCATCCTGTTCCTGCTGGCCGCCGGCCGCGGAATGGCGTGGCTGGAGACCCGTTTCGCCGACTGGAAGCCCCGCTTCTCCTAGACGTCAACCGCCGGCCCGCCAGGCGCGTTTTCGACGTTCCGGCCGCTTGCATGCGACTGGAAGGTGAATACAATCGCGCGCCTTGCAGCATCCCATTAGACCCTCCAGGGAGTATTCGAATGAAGAAGATGATGTCGATCCTGTTTGCTGGCCTGTTCGCCGTTGCCAGCACCGCCGCGCTCGCCCAGGACAAGAAGGCCGAGCCGAAGAAGGAAGAGGCCAA
>CAYGXL010000165.1:0-5949 GCA_964353935.1 uncultured Burkholderiaceae bacterium
CTCGAACTCGTTCGCCCGGACATCTACGTCAAGGGCGGCGACTACGACATGGACAGGATCGAAGAGGCGCGACTGGTCCGCAGCTGGGGCGGCACGGCGCTCGCGCTGCCTTTCGTGCCGGGCCACTCCACCACCGGGACCGTGAGCCGCCTGCGCGACGTCAAATGATCGGTACAGTCTCCGCCGTCCAGCCGTGAGCCCATGAACTTCAGCGTTCCGCCCTCGACCTACCTCGCCCAAGCGGCGGTTGCCGCCTTCATCAGCGCGCTGGTGATCCTGATGCTGCGCCGGCCGGCGGAGCGCTGGGGGCTGGTGGACCACCCGGGCGGGCGCAAGCGTCACGGGGCGCCGGTGCCGCTGACCGGGGGACTCGCGGTCGTTGCCGGGTTCGCGCTGGCGCTCACGTGGTCCTTCACTGCCCTGGGGCAGTACGCCGCGCTGTTCGCCGGCATCGCACTGCTCTCCGTGATCGGCCTGCTCGACGACCTCGGCGAGGTATCGGCGACGTCGAAGATGCTCGCGCAGGTGCTGGCCGCGGTCTTCATGACGTCGTGGGGCAGCAACTACCTGACCGGGCTCGGCGACCTGTTCGGAACGATCCCGGTCGACCTGCGCGACTGGGCGATTCCGTTCACGGTCTTCGCGGCGATCGCGGTCATCAACTCGGTCAACATGTTCGACGGGCTCGACGGCCTCGCAGGCTCGCTGGTGCTGGTGATCCTGCTGTTCTTCAGCGGTTTCGCGTGGACGATCGGCGATGCCCATGCGTCCAAGATCCTGGTCGTCCTGTCCGGCGCGATGGCCGGCTTCCTGTTCTTCAACCTGCCGTGGCCGTTGCGCGGGCGGCACCGCACGTTCCTCGGCGACGCGGGCAGCATGGTGGCCGGGTTCGTCGTCGCCTGGTTCGCGGTGTCGCTGACGCAGCGCGCCGACCTGAACGCCGTGCCGCCTGCCGTGATGCTGTGGGTCCTGGGCATCGTGCTGATGGACGTCTTCACGGTGACCGTGCGCCGCCTCGCGCGCCGGCGCAGCCCGATGGCGCCGGACCGCGATCACGTGCATCACGTGCTGCTGCGGCGCGGCCTGGGCCCGCGCCGCACGCTGCTGGTGCTGGTCTGCGCCAACATCCTGCTCGGCCTCGTCGGAACCGCGCTCTGGCAGTACGGCGTGCCCGACTGGTGGATCTTCTGGTCGTTCCTGGCCGTGTGCGCCGCCTACTTCGCGGCGTTCTTCATGCCGTTGCGCTACTACCGCCTGCGCAGCCGCATCGGGGCTCCGGACGAATACGAGCGCGACAGCTGAGCCGGCTCAGATCCGGTACCCGCCCTTGCGCGCGTAGTGCACCGTCGCATCGAGAAACCCCTGCTTCGATCCGCAATCGAAGCGCTGCCCCGCATAGCGGTACGCATACGTCGACCCGCCCGCCAGCATCTGCGCGATGGCGTCGGTCAGCTGGATCTCGCCGCCGCTGCCGCGCGGGATCGTGCGCAGGTGGTCGAAGATGCCGGGCTCCAGAACGTAGCGGCCCAGCACGGCGAGCGTCGAGGGCGCGGCGGCGGGTTGCGGCTTCTCCACGATGTGCGTCACGCGCGACGTCCGGTCGTCGATGGCCTGGGCGCTGACGATCCCGTAGCGCGACGTCTCCTCGCGCGGCACGTCCTCGACCGCCAGCACGTTGCCGCCGCCGCGCGCGTCGCGCGCCTGCATCAGTTGCGCCATCGCCGGCCGCACGGCGTCGATCAGGTCGTCGGCGAGGATCACCGCGAACGGCTCGTCGCCGACCGCGGGCTCGGCGCAGAGCACCGCATGGCCGAGGCCGAGCGGCTCGGGCTGGCGGATGTAGATGAACGCCTCGGTCGCGGGCGAGATGTCCTTCACGATCTCGAGCAATTCCTGCTTGCCCTTGGCCGCAAGTTCCGCCTCGAGCTCGGGCGCCCGATCGAAGTGGTCCTCGATGGAGCGCTTGTGCCGGCCGGTGATGAAGATCATCTGACGGATCCCCGCGGCCGCGGCCTCCTCCACAGCGTACTGGATCAGCGGCTTGTCGACGACAGGCAGCATCTCCTTCGGCATCGCCTTGGTCGCCGGCAGGAATCGCGTCCCGAGGCCCGCCACCGGGAATACCGCCTTGCGCACGGGTTTCATGTCGTGTTCCTTCACCTGCTCGATCGAGTTGGCCGATGCTAACAAAGCGGCACCGGTGCCGAAGTTAGTATTGAGCAATGAGCACCTACGCCATCGGCGACCTGCAGGGCTGCCTCGCGAGCTTCGAACGCCTCGCCGCGCGGCTTCCCGCGGCCGAGCGCTTCGTCTTCGTCGGCGATCTCGTCAACCGCGGCCCGCAGTCGCTTGCCACGCTGCGCCACGTGAAGTCGCTGGCGGAGGCGGGCCGCGCGGTCGCCGTTCTCGGCAACCACGACCTGCACCTGCTCGCCGTCGCCGCCGGCATCCGTCCGGTCCATCGCAGCGACACCGTGCAGGAGATCCTGGACGCGCCGGACCGTGAAGCATTGCTCGCCTGGCTGCGCGGACTTCCGCTCGCGCACCTCGAACAGGGCGTGCTGTTCGTTCACGCGGGCGTGCTGCCGGACTGGGATGCCGACCGGACGCTCGCCCTGTCGGACGAAGTGCGCCGGCGCCTGGCCGCCGACGACCACGACGCCTTCCTGCGCGAGATGTACGGCAACGAGCCGGCGCGCTGGAGCGAGTCGCTGGCCGGCCACGACCGCCTGCGCTGCGTCGTCAACGCACTCACGCGCGTGCGCATGCTCGCGGCGGACGGCGCGATGCACCTGAAGCACAAGGACGCGAGCGCGCGCGCTCCCGCAGGCCTCGTGCCGTGGTTCGGTCACCCGGATCGCGCAACGCGCGGCACGCTGGTGGTCTTCGGCCACTGGTCGACCGAGGGACTCGTGATCCGCGACGACGCAATCGGCCTCGACACCGGCTGCGTCTGGGGCGGACGACTCACCGCGCTGCGCCTCGAAGACCGCGCGCTGTTCCAGGTCGACTGTCCGCAGTCGCAGCCGCCGGGCGACTGATCAGGCCGTCGCCGTTTCCCGCTCGTCCTTCGCCACGCCCAGCGCTCCGGCAATAGCCTCGCGCGCGGCCCGCGCCACCGCGTGGCGGTTGCCGTGCACCTCCACAGGGATGGCCGGCAGCACCGTGATGCGGATCTCCAGGTCGCGCGCGGCCAGGATCTTCCCGAGCGACGTGAAGAGGCCCATCTCGCCGATGAAGGCGGCCGCATCGGTCCGACGGCCGCCGTCGGTGTACCGGATCGCGATCGGCCACACGGGAGCGCCGATCTCCACGGCCGACGCCAGCAGGTTCGAGTGGAAGGGCAACAGCGTCGCGCCGTCGGTGGTCGTGCCCTCGGGGAACACCGCGACCGACTCCCCCGCCTTCAGGTGTTCGCGCACCTTGTGGTTCATCGACGCCACCGCGTGGCGCCGCCCGCGTTCGATGTAGAGCGTGCCCGAACGCGACACCATCGCCCCGAGCAGCGGCCAGCGGCCGATCTCCGCCTTGGCCACGAAGCGGCACGGCGTGGCGGCGTTGATCGCGAACACGTCGATCCACGACACGTGATTGGAGAGCACCAGCCGGCCGAGGCTCCATGGCTCGAGGCCGGTCGACTCGATGTGCGGCGGGATCGGCTCGCCGTCGACCACGAGGCGCGCGCCGCAGACGGCGACGAGGATCCTCGACCACGCCCGGTTGATCCGGTTGCGCGCCGCCAGCCCGGCCAGCGGGAACACGAACAGCACGGTCGCCAGCCCGGTGAGCACATGCAGCACGAACAGCGCCGCGCGCAGCGGCGCGAGCACGAACCGCATCAGGGCCTGTTGACGCTGCGCTCGCGCATGCGCCGGGCCTTGGCGGGGAGCCGCCCTGCCGACGGCAGCGCGCCTGGATTGCGAGCGTTCTGGAGGTCGCGCATGTGCGATCCAGGCGTTAACGGGCCCTAACCGCCGAGGCGGATGTCGCCGCCGACCAGCGTGTAGCGCGCGCGCCCCAGCAGTTCGTAGCCCGCGAACGGCGTGTTCTTGCCGGCGCTCTTCAGCACGTCCGGCGTCACCCGCCAGTGCGCGTCCGGGTCGAACACGACGATGTCGGCCTTGGCGCCGACCGTGAGCCGCCCGGTGTCCTCGCCGAGGATTTCGGCGGGCCGGCTCGTGACCCGCGCGAGCGCCTTGACGAGCGGCACCTTCCTCTCGATCGCCCACTTCAGCGTCAGCGGCAGCAGCGTTTCGAGCGCGGTCGCTCCCGGCGTCGCCTCGCCGAACGGCAGGTGCTTGTCGTCGTCGCCCACCGGCGCGTGATCCGAACAGATCGCGTCGATCGTCCCGTCGGCGAGGCCCGCCACGATGGCGTCGCGATCGCGCGCGCTGCGCAGCGGCGGATCGAGGCGAAAGCGCGCGTCGAAGTAGCCGATGTCGACGTCGATCAGGTGCACGTGATGGATGCCGACGTCGGCAGTGACCGGCAGCCCATCCTGCTTCGCGCGCCGCACGAGTTCGATGCCGGCCGCCGACGACAGGCGGCAGATGTGCAACCGCGCGCCGCTGGCGCGCTGCAGTTCGAAAATGGTCTGCAACGCGACCGTCTCCGCCACGACCGGGATCGACGGCAGACCGAGCCGCCCGGCCACCGGGCCCGCCGCGGCGACGCCGGAACCGGCGAGCGTGTCCTCGACCGGCCGCAGCCAGAGCGGCAGGTCGAAGGTCTTCGCGTAGCGCATCGCCTGCAGCAGCACGCTGTTGTCGTGCGGCAGGCTGCCCGTCTGCATGAACGCGACGCAGCCGGTCTCATACAGCGTCTTGATCTCGGCGAGCGCCTCGCCCTTCAACCCGGTGGTCAGCGCGCCGAGCGGGTACGTGCGGGCGCCGGCGGACGCGCGCGACGTCTGCCGCAGCATCCGGACAAGGCCCGGCTCGTCGAGCGGAGGATCGGTGTCCGGCGGACAGACGACGCCGGTGACGCCACCCGCGAGGGCCGCCTGCATCTCGACCTTCAGCGCGCCTTCGCTGCCCGGCTCCATGAGCCGCGCGCACAGGTCCACGAGGCCGGGCGCGACGATCAGGCCGTTCGCGTCGATCGTGCGGTCGGGATGAAAGTCTTTCGGCCGTTCGCCGACGGCCGTCAGGCGGTTGTCGGTGATGCAGACGTCGCTTACCCGGTCCAGCCCCGAGGCCGGGTCGATCACGCGCCCCCTGGCGATGACGATCTTCATTGCATCCTCGACGAAGAAGCGGCGATGGACAGCGCGGCCATCCGCACCGCGATCCCGAACGTCACCTGCGGCAGGATCACGGCGGAAGCACCGTCGGCCACGCGCGAATCGATCTCGACCCCGCGGTTCATCGGCCCCGGGTGCATCACGATCACATCCGGCTTCGCGAGCGCGAGCTTCTCGGGCGTGAGCCCGTAGTACGCGAAGTACTCCTGCGCGGACGGCAGCAGCGCGCCTTTCATGCGCTCGTTCTGCAGCCGCAGCATGATGATCACGTCCGCGCCCTTGATGCCTTCCTCGAGCTTGGTGAAGACCCGCAAGCCCATTTCCTCGAGGCCGGCGGGCAGCAGCGTCAGCGGGCCGACCGCGCGGACGTCGGGCACGCCGAGCGTCGTCAGCGCGTGGATGTCCGAACGCGCGACGCGCGAGTGGAGGATGTCGCCGACGATCGCCACCGTCAGGTTGGTGAACTCCTTCTTGTAGTGGCGGATGGTGTACATGTCGAGCAGGCCTTGCGTCGGGTGCGCGTGGCGCCCGTCGCCGGCGTTGATCACGTGGATGTGCGGCTTCACGTGCTGCGCGATCAGGTACGGCGCCCCGCTGGCCGCGTGGCGCACCACGAACATGTCCGCCTGCATCGCGGACAGGTTGTCGATGGTGTCGAGCAGCGACTCGCCCTTCGCCGCGCTCGACCGGATGATGTCCAGGTTGAA
>CAYGXL010000166.1:0-5902 GCA_964353935.1 uncultured Burkholderiaceae bacterium
CACGTCGATCGAACTCCGCCTCGACCGCGAAGATCGCCGCCTTGGCGTTCAGGGTATCGAAGATGGTCTCTATCAGCAGCAGGTCGGCGCCGCCGTCGAGCAGGCCGCGCGCCTGTTCGCCGTACGACGCGACCAGCTGGTCGAACGTGACGTTGCGCGCGCCCGGGTCGTTCACGTCGGGCGAGATCGACGCCGTCTTCGGCGTGGGGCCGAGCGCGCCGGCGACGAAGCGCGGCCTGTCGGCGGTGGAAAACTTGTCGCACGCCGCGCGCGCGATGGACGCGGCCGCCACGTTCATCTCGTACGCGAAGTGCCCGAGGCGATAGTCGTCCTGCGCGATCGACGTCGCGCCGAACGTGTTGGTTTCGATCAGGTCGGAGCCGGCCTCGAGGTACGCCTCGTGGATCTCGCGCACGACATCCGGCCGCGTCAGCACCAGCAGGTCGTTGTTGCCGCGGACGTCGACCGGATGGTCGACCAGCCGTTCGCCGCGGAATGCCGCCTCGTCCAGCTTGTAGCGCTGGATCATCGTGCCCATCGCGCCGTCGAGGATCAGGATGCGTCGCGCGAGCAGCTCGCGCAGTCGGCTCTCGGTGGCGGAAACGGTCGGGGCAGCGGCAAGAATGCCCGGCGCCGACGTCGTCGGCGCGCTGCCCCCGTCAGGGAGACGCGTGTTCATCGCGGGCCTTTAGGAAGGTCGACGGATTGTAAGGGAGCGGTCCGAGGGCCCGCCCGCCCGTTCGTGCCTCCGGTCAGGCCGCGGAGCGTCCCCGGATCAGGTCGCTCGCGCGCTCGGCGATCATCACGACCGGAGCGCTGGTGTTGCCCGACACGAGGGTCGGCATCACCGAGGCGTCGATCACCCGCAGGCCCTCGACCCCGCGCACGCGCAGCTGGGGGTCGACCACTGAGCGCTCGTCGCGGCCCATGCGGCAGGTGCCGACCGGGTGGTAGATCGTGTCGGCGTGCGCGCGGATGACCGCGCGGATCTCGTCGTCGGTGCGGACATCGGCGCTGTAGAGCTCGCGCTTCGGGTTGGCGCCGTCGAACGGCGCGAAGGCCGGTTGCGCGAAGATCTTCCGCACCAGCTTGAAGCCGCGCACCAGCGTTTCGAGGTCGTCCTCGTGCGACAGGAAGCGCGGGTCGATCAGCGGCGCGTCCTTCATGTCGCGCGACGCGAGCCGCAGCACGCCGCGGCTCCTGGGGCGCAGCGGGCACGAGTGGCAGCTCATGCCGTGGCCCCAGTGGAACGTGCGGTTGTGGTTGTCGACCATGCCGATGACGAAGTGCAGCTGCAGGTCGGGCCGCGCCTGGCCGGGCAGCGTGCGCACGAAGGCGCCCGCCTCGGCGAAGTTCGAACTCAACACTCCGCGCCGCTCGCGGCGCCAGCGGCCGATCGCGCGCATCAGCTTCCAGGCGCCGGCAGGCGACAGGCCGAGAAGGTCGGTGTTGTCGACGCGACGACTGACGATGATGTCCGGATGGTCCTGCAGGTTGTCGCCGACCGGCAGGTCCGCGATCGTCGCGATCCCGAGTTCCCTCAGGTGGCTGCCCGGGCCGACGCCCGACACCATCAGCAACTGGGGCGATTGCAGCGCGCCCGCCGCCAGCAGCACTTCGCGCCGCGCCCGCACTTCGCGCGCCTGCCCGCCCTGTTCGAAGCGCACGCCGACGGCGCGATGGCCGTCGAACAGCAGCCGGGTCGCGAACGCGTTGGTCTCGATCTTCAGGTTGGGCCGCCCGCGCGCCGGGTCGAGGTAGGCCCGTGCGACGCTCCAGCGTTCGCCGTTCTTCTGCGTCACCTGGTACCAGCCAACGCCCTCCTGCGACTCTCCCGCGAAGTCGTCGTTGCGCGGCAGGCCGGCCTGCTGCGCGGCCTCGATGAACTTCGCGGCGAACGGATGGGGCGAACGCAGGTCGGCGACGTTCAGCGGACCGCCACGGCCGTGCAACTCGCCGTTCAGGCCCGGGCGCTCGTTGTTTTCCGAGCGGCGAAAGTACGGCAGGACGTCGTTCCAGCCCCAGCCGTCGGCGCCCTCCGCCACCCAGCCCTCATAGTCCTCGCGCTGGCCGCGCAAATAGACCATCGCGTTGATCGAGGACGAACCGCCCAGCCCGCGCCCGCGCGGCTGATAGCCGCGCCGTCCCGCGAAACCCGGCTGCGGCACCGTCGAGAAAGCCCAGTTGCTGGCGTTGCGGCCGACGATGTGGACCGCCGCCCCGGTCGGGACGCGGTTCAGCACGCCGTCGTTGTTGCCGCCGGCCTCGAGCAGCGCCACCGAAACGGAAGGATCCTCGCTGAGGCGGGCGGCCAGCACGCAGCCCGCCGATCCGCCGCCGACGACGATGTAGTCCACTTCCAAGAAATTCTCCCTAGCGCGCGGTCGTTCGCGTCGTTCGCGTCGTTCGCGTCGTTCGCGTCGGAAGAATTGTCCCGTGCGAGTGCGGGCACCCGCGGTCGCTTCCGTAGAACGGTTCCTCGAAATCAAGCGCCTTTCGCGGCGCACAAAAGAGAACGGCGCGCCTGCGCGCGCCGTCTCCTGCTGCGGGGGAAGACGACTTCAGTGGAGCACGACCGGCTGGTTCATCAGGCCAGAGAACCCGTGAAGAAACTCGTCGAACTCATCCGAGGTCGGTTCCTGCTCGATCAGTTCCTGCACGTTGCGGCGGAACACCTCGGCGTCCTGCCCGCCCAGGAAGATCTCGCGGCGCAGGTTCTTGTCCATGATCTCGTAGCCGCCGACCTGACGGTCGGACCCGGCGGACGGTCCCTCGAACTCGAAGACGCAGTAGTGCGGGCTGTTGTAGATCATGGTCACTGACATTGCTTGTCCTTTCGGCGCGGGCTCGACCGGATGGAGGGATCGGTCGACCCACCTGTATGCAATATCGGTACCCGCGAGGTCAATTCAAGCCGTCGCCTGGAAGGGGTTAAGGAATCTGGATTTCTGCGACAGTGACCGCTAACTATTGGCGACCAGGAACTGACGCAGGACCCGGTTGAACTCGGCCGGCTGCTCGACGCTCGAGAGGTGCGCGGCGCGCGGGATGACGTGCAACCGCGATCGCGGCATCGCCCGCACGATCTCCTCGGCCATGGACCGCGGAGTGCCGAGGTCCGAGTCCCCGACGATAACCAGCACCGGCGAGTCGAAGTCCGTCAGGCGGGCCGTCAGGTTGATGCGCGAGATGCCTCGCGCGCAGCCGGCGTAGCCCGCGACCGGCGTGGACCGGATCAGCCTTCCGATGCGACCGACCTCCTCGGGATGGCTTTCCCGAAAGGCGATGGTGAACCAGCGCTCGAGCGTGGACGGCACGATGGCGTCCATGCCGCGGCTGTGCGCCAGGGCGAGCCGTTCCTCCCACACGGCCCGCGTCTCCGCGGGATAGCGGCTCGTGGTGTCGGCAAGCGTGACCGTATCGAAGCGGGCCGGGTACTTCAGCAGGAACTGCTGCCCGATCATCCCGCCCATCGACAGGCCGACGAAGTGGCAGCGGTGGATGCCGGCCGCATCGAGCACGGCCTTCAGGTCATCGGCGAGCACTTCGAGCGTGTACTCGCCTGCCGGAGCGCCCGACTGGCCGTGGCCCCGGGTGTCGAACCGAAGGATGCGGAAGTCGGCGAACTCCGCCATCTGCGGGTCCCACATCGTGTGGTCGCAGGCGAGCGAATGGCTGAACACGAGCCATGGCCGGGCCACGTCGGCGCTGCCTTCCACACGGTAGGCAATGCGAACTCCGTTCCGCTCGATCGATTCCATCGTCACTCCACCTCGAAACGCACTCCCAGGCTGCCGTCCTCGAGCAAGGCGCGCACGCGGGGCAAGTGATCCGCCGTCGCGAGCAGCAGCAGCACCTCGTCGGGCCGGTGGGCGCGCACCGCACGGGTGAGGGTCACCCGCAGCGGGACCTGCCCCACGCAGCAGACGCAGCCCGGCGCGAGCCGCGCGAGCGGCACGTCGTCGGGCGCTTCCAGCGGAACGAACCCGCTCTCGGCGACGACGGCTCGACGTCCATTGGAAGGCCGTGCAAGCCAGCCGTCCAACTGCGCCTGCTGGTCGGCAGGCGATGCCAGCCGGATGGTTGCCCGCATCAGCGGCGCCAGAACGCCGGAGTGAAGAGCACGAGCACCGAGAAGAGTTCGAGGCGCCCGATCAGCATTGCGAACGTGCACACCCAGGTCTCGAACGTGGTCAGGTTGCCGTATGTCGTCGCCGGGCCGACCTGGTTCAGGCCGGGGCCGGTGTTGTTCAGGCAGGCGACGATGGCCGTGAAGGCCGTGATCACGTCGAGGCCGGACATCATCAACAGGAACGTCAGCCAGGTCATCGCCGCGCCATAGACCAGCATGAAGGCGAGAACCGCGAAGATCACGTTGTTCTCGATCACCCGATCGCCCACCACGACCGGGTTGACCGAGCGCGGATGCAGGATCCGGGTCATCTCGCGGCGCGCCTGCTTCAGCAGGATCAGGCCGCGGATCATCTTGATGCCGCCGCCGGTGGAACCCGCGCAGGTGGCAAATCCGCACAGGAAGAGCATCAGCACCGGCGCGAAGATCGGCCACTGGTTGTAGTCGGTGCTGGCATAGCCGGTCGTCGTCGCGATCGACACCACGTTGAACGTCGCGTAGCGCAGCGCGGTCGGCCAGTCGGGATAGACGTCACGCGCGAGCAGGAACGCGGCCACGAACAGGCACGCGACAACGAGCGTGGCGACGTACGCCTTGCTCTCTGCATCGCGCAGATAGACCATCAGCGAGCGCCGCCGCCATGCCAGGAAGTGCATCGAGAAATTGAAACCGGCGAGCGTCATGAAGAACACCGCCGTGCCCTCGATCAGCGGCGAATTCCAGTGGCCGAAACTGGCGTCGTGCGACGAGAAGCCGCCCAACCCCATGGTCGAGCACATGTGCATGAAGGCATCGCTCCACGACATGCCGGCCCAGCGGTACGCGAAGAAGCACGCGAGTGAAATGCTGAAGTACACCGCATAGAGCGCCTTCGCCGTGTCCGCGATCCGCGGCGTCAGCTTCGACTCCTTCATCGGTCCGGCGGTCTCCGCCTTGAAGACCTGCGAACCGCCGACGCCCAGCAGCGGGAGGATCGCGACGACCAGCACCAGGATGCCCATGCCGCCGATCCACACGAGCAGGTGGCGCCAGATGTTGATCGACAGCGGCAGGTTGTCCAGGCCGGACAGCACGGTCGCGCCTGTCGTCGTCAGCCCGGACATCGTCTCGAAGTAGGCGTGCGTGAAGGAAATTCCAGGCAGGTGCAGGATCAGCGGCAGTGTCGCGAACGCCGGAAGCACGGTCCACACCAGCGTCACCAGCAGGAAGCCGTCGCGAGGCTGCAATTCGCGCCGGTACGTTCGCGTCACCAGAACCAGAAACAGGCCGGCGCCCGCGGTGACCAGCACGGCAACGTCGTAGTCCCTGAGGGCCTCGTCACCGCCGACGAACGCGAAGGCGAGCGGCACGAGCATCGTGACCGCGAAGATCATCACGACGTACCCCAGTACGTTGATGACGGGCAGCGTGGAGCGGGCGATTGCGTTCATGAACGACAGACGGCGCGGGCCGCGCGGATTATGCGCCCGTCAAACCGTCCGCCATGAGGAAAGCGCCGGAGCAGGACGCCCCGGCGCGCCTGCCCTACCTGCCGTACACCACGCTCGGCAACCACAGCCCGATCTGCGGGAACATGTAGAGGAGGAAGATGGCGACGACCTGGATCCCCATGAACGGCATCATGCCGGCGAAGATCTGGTTCAGCGTCACGTGCGGCGGGCTGACGCCCTTCAGGTAGAACGCGGCCATCGCCACCGGCGGCGAGAGGAACGCCGTCTGCAGGTTCAACGCCACCAGCAACCCGAAGAACAGCGGATCGACGCCGAAGTT
>CAYGXL010000167.1:0-5842 GCA_964353935.1 uncultured Burkholderiaceae bacterium
TGTTCGTGCTGGCGCGCGTGCTGAACCGGCACGCCGGCGGCACGGACGTGCAGTGGCAGCAGCGGAAGAACCAGTAGCGCACACCGGCTGGCGGCCCGGATTTGACCGCGGCGGCGCTTTCCACAAGACTCCGCCGTCGTCGATTCTCCCGCGAATGAACATGAACGGCCCTCGGCCCTGGCATCGGACGTGAGCGCATTCCCGCTGGACGCGGTCGATCCGCTGCGCCGCCGGCTCGCCATCGCCATCTCGGGATCGCCGTTCGCCGCAGCACTGCACTCGGCGATGGCCGCCGGCCGCCCTGACGCGGCTCCAGGCGCCGGCGCCGGCGCCACGGCGGCCACCGGCCGCTGGGTGCACGCGTTCGCCGCGTTCGGCGAGCCGAAGTACCCGGAAGGGTTCTCGCACTTCGAGTACGTCAACCCGGACGCGCCGCGCGGCACCACGCTGCGGCTGCGCAACCCGGACCGCCGCACCAGCTTCGACAAGTTCAACCCGTTCACGACCCGCGGCAACTCGCCCGCGGGCGTGGCGATCTGGATGCTCGAAGGCCTGGCGCACCTGTCGGCCGACGAGCCGTCGACGATGTACGCGCTGCTTGCGGAATCGATGTTCGTCGCGCCCGACCTGGCTTCGGTCGCGTTCCGGATCCGGCCCCAGGCGCGCTTCTCGAACGGCGACCCGGTCACGCCGGCGGACGTGAAGCACAGCTTCGACACGCTGAACTCGAAGGAAGCGTCGCCGCCCTACCAGACCGTCCTCGCGGGCATCGAGCGGGTGGAGATCGTCGACTCCCGGACGGTGCGCTTCCACCTGCGGCAGCGCACCCGCGACCAGTTGTTCGTCGCCGGCACGCTGCCTGTCTTCAGCCGCAAGTGGGGCGAGGGCAAGAAGTTCTCCGAGGTCGTCTCGGAGTACCCGATTGCCACCGGGCCGTACGTGATCGGCAAGGTCGACATGCCGCGCCGCATCGAGTTCGTCCGCAACCCGAACTACTGGGCCGACGGCATCCCGGGCCTGGGCGTGCGCCGCGGCCACTTCAACTTCGACCGCATCGTCTACCGCAACTATTCGGAGAACGCGGTCGCGCGCGAGGCCTTCAAGGCCGGCGAGTTCGACCTGTTCAAGGAGTACGGCGCGCGCTCGTGGCTGCGACTGCACAAGGGCGTGAAGTGGGACGACGGCCGCATCGTCAAGCGTGGCTTCGTGACCGGCTTCGGGCAGCTGATGCAGGCATACATCATGAACATGCGGCGGCCGCTGTTCCAGGACATCCGGGTGCGCGAGGCGCTGGTCTACAGCTACGACTTCGAGAACACCTTCAAGACCGGCCTCTACCAGCGCGCCGACAGCCTGTTCAACAACAGCGACTTCGCGGCGCAGGGCACGCCGGGCCCGGGCGAGCTCGCGCTGCTCGAGCCGTTCCGCAAGTCGCTTGCGGCCCGCGTCTTCGGCCCGGCCTTCCGCGCCCCGCGCACCAAGGACGCGCCCAACGGGCTGCGCCGCAACCTGCTGAAGGCGCGCGCGCTGCTCGAGGAGGCCGGCTGGAAGCTCGACGAGGAAGGCCTGCTGCGCAACGGCAAGGGGGAGCTGTTCGAGTTCGAGTACATGGCGCCGCGCGAGATCCAGGACCTCGGGTGGCAGACGCTGCTGCGCAAGCTCGGCATCACGATGAAGCACCGCGTGGTCGACTTCGCGCTGTACCGCTCGCGGCTGCAGAAGTACGACTACGACATGATCACGATCGCCGGCGGCGACTTCACGCTGCCGGATTCCGGCACGCTCGAGGCGATCCTCGGCTCGAAGTCGGCCGCCGAGGAGGGCAACAGCAACTTCCGTGGCGTCGCCGACCCGGCGGTCGACGCGCTGATCGCCGCCATCGGCCGCGCCGACACGATGGAGCAGCTGAGCGACGCCGCGCGCGCGCTCGACCGCGTGGTGACGTGGAGCTTCTTCCAGGTCCCCGAGCTCTACAACAACCTGGAGAACCTCTCTTTCTGGAACCGCTTCGGCATCCCGGACGTGCAGGCGAAGTTCTTCAACGCCGACACCCACGACCCCATCGGCGGGTTCGGGCCGTGGCCGCTGTGGTGCTGGTGGGACAAGTCGCTCGAGAGGAAACGCTGATGCTCGCCTACATCCTGCGCCGCGTGCTGCTGATGATCCCGACGCTGATCGGGGCGCTGACCATCACCTTCGTCGTCATGCAGTTCGTGCCCGGCGGCCCGGTCGAGCAGGTGCTGGCCGAGGCGCGGGCCGGCGCGATCGAGGGCCGCTACAAGGCCGGCCGCGACCTCGACAAGCAGCGGGTCGAGGAGCTGAAGAAGCTCTACGGCTTCGACAAGCCCGCGCACGTGCGCTACTTCGAGATGCTCGGCTCGTTCGCCCGGTTCGACCTCGGCCGCAGCTTCATGCAGAACAAGGACGTCTGGCAGCTGATCAAGGAGAAGCTGCCCGTCTCGATCTCGCTCGGGATGTGGACCTTCCTGGTCAGCTACCTCGTGTCGATCCCGCTCGGCGTGGCCAAGGCGGTGCGCGAAGGCACGCGGTTCGACGCGGTGACGACGCTGTTCGTGCTGCTCGGCTACGCGATTCCCGGCTTCGTGCTCGGCGTCCTGCTGATCGTGCTGTTCGCCGGCGGCACCTTCTTCGACTGGTTCCCGCTGCGCGGGCTGACCTCCGACAACTGGGACGAGATGTCGTGGGGCGCGCGCATCCTCGACTACTTCTGGCACCTGACGCTGCCGCTCGCCTGCCTGGTGATCGGCAGCTTCGCGGTCCTGACCATGCTGACGAAGAACACCTTCGTCGAGGAGATGCGCAAGCAGTACGTGCTGGTTGCGCGCGCCAAGGGGCTGTCCGATGGGCGGGTGCTCTACAAGCACATCTTCCGCAACGCGCTGATCCCGCTCATCACCGGCTTTCCGGCCGCGTTCATCGGCGCCTTCTTCGCGGGATCGGTGCTGATCGAGACGCTGTTCTCGCTCGACGGCCTGGGGCTGCTCGCGTTCGAGTCCGTGGTCCGGCGCGACTATCCGGTCGTGCTCGGTTCGCTGTATCTCTTCACGCTGATCGCGCTGGTGGTCAAGCTCGTCGCCGACCTGCTGTACGTGGTGGTGGACCCGCGCGTGCAGTTCGCGAGCGTGGGCCGATGAACAACGGGAGCCCCTCGTGAGCACCATCGCCACTCCAGCGGGCGCGCCGAAGGCGGACACCGACGCGCGCGCGATCACCGCGGCGAAGCCGCTGTCGCCCAACCAGCGAGCGTGGGCCCGCTTCCGGCGCAACCGCATCGGGCACGTTTCGCTGTGGGTCTTCCTGGCAATGCTGGTGACGGCGACCTTCGCCGAGATCGTGAGCAACGACCGCCCGATCGTCGCGCGCATCGGCGGCCAGTGGCACGCGCCGATGCTCGCCAACCCGGGCGAGCGCGGCATCGGCGGCGACTTCGACACCGGGACCGACTGGAAGGACCCGTTCGTCGCCGACGTGCTGGCGCGGCCGGGCAACTGGGCGCTGTTCACCGTCAACGCGCACTCCGCCACGTCGACCGACTACTTCTCGCCCGAGGTCTCGCCGTCGCCGCCGACGGCAAGCAACTGGATCGGCACGGACCAGCATGGCCGCGACATGGTCGCCCGGCTGCTCTACGGCTTTCGCGTCAGCATCTGGTTCGCGCTGGCGCTCACGGTCGCCGGCACGCTGATCGGCATCCTGGCCGGCGCGCTGCAAGGCTACTTCGGCGGGCGGGTCGATCTCTTCCTGCAGCGCTTCGTCGAGGTGTGGGGCGCGGTCCCGGAGCTGTACCTGCTGATCATCTTCGCCAGCATCTTCGAGCCGTCGCTGCTGCTGCTGCTGGTGCTGCTGTCGCTGTGGGGCTGGATGGGACTGTCGGACTACGTGCGCGCGGAGTTCCTGCGCAACCGCAACCTCGAGTTCGTGAAGGCGGCGCGGGCGCTGGGACTCTCGAACCGCCAGATCATCCTGCGGCACGTGCTGCCGAACTCGATGACGCCCGTGATCACCTTCCTGCCGTTCCGGATGAGCGCGGCGATCCTCGCGCTCACGTCGCTGGACTTCCTGGGCCTGGGCGTGCCGCCGAGCATTCCGTCGATCGGCGAACTGCTCAAGCAGGGCAAGGACAACCTCGACGCGTGGTGGATCATCGTGCCGACCTTCCTGCTGCTGGTGGTGACGATGCTGCTGCTGACCTTCATCGGCGACGCGCTGCGCGACGCCTTCGACACGCGCAAGTCATGACGCCGAACCCAGCCGGCGCGGCCGGGCCGCTGCTTTCCGTCGAGCACCTGACGGTGCGTTTCGGCGCGACCACGGTGGTCGACGACGTCTCGTTCACGATCGCTCCGGGCGAGAAGTTCGCGCTGGTGGGCGAGTCGGGCTCCGGCAAGTCGATCACGGCCCTGTCGATCCTGCGGCTGGTGCGCGACGCGCGGACGTCGGGCGCGATCCGGTTCGACGGGGAGGACCTGCTGGCGCTGCCGGAGCATCGGCTGCGCGGCATCCGCGGCGCCTCGATCGGCATGATCTTCCAGGAGCCGATGACGGCGCTGAATCCGCTCTACACGGTCGGCAACCAGATCGCCGAGGTGCTGGAGCTGCACCAGGGCATGCGGCCGAATGCGGCGGTGGCGCGCGCCGTCGAGCTGCTCGCGCGCACGGGGATTCCCGAGCCGGAACGGCGCGTCCAGTCGTACCCCCACGAGCTCAGCGGCGGGCAGCGGCAGCGCGCCATGATCGCGATGGCGCTGGCGTGCCGGCCGCGGCTGCTGATCTGCGACGAGCCGACGACCGCGCTCGACGTGACGATCCAGGCGCAGATCCTCGCGCTGCTCGACGAGCTGCAGGCCGAGATGGGCATGGCCGTGCTGTTCATCACGCACGACCTCAACCTGGTCCGTCGCTTCACCCACCGCGTGGGCGTGATGGAGCGCGGTTGCCTGGTCGAATCCGGTCTCACGGACGAAGTGTTCAGGCGTCCCTCGCATCCGTACACGCGCAAGCTGATGGCGAGCCGGCCCCAGCGCGTGGTGGAGCCGGTGGCCGGCGACGCGCCGGTGCTGGTCGACAGCAAGTCAGTCCAGGTCAGCTTCACGATCAAGGAAGGCTGGTTCAGGAAGCGGCGCTTCGACGCGGTCAAGGCCGCCACGCTGAAGCTGCGGCGCGGCGAGACGCTCGGGATCGTCGGCGAGTCGGGTTCGGGCAAGACCACGCTCGGGATGGCGCTTCTGGCGCTGCAGCCCATCGCGGGAGGCGAGATCCACCTCGGCGACGAGCGCATCGACAACGCGCCGCGCGACACGCTGCGCAGGATGCGCCAGCGCATGCAGGTGGTCTTCCAGGATCCGTTCGCGTCGCTCAGTCCGCGCATGACGGTCGGCCAGATCGTCGGCGAGGGGCTGGAGCTGCATCGCCCGGAGCTGTCGCGCGAGCAGCGCCAGAAGCTGGTCGCCGACATGCTCGACGAAGTGGGACTGTCGGAGCGCCACGGCCTCGCCGGAGTGCTCGAGCGCTATCCGCACGAATTCAGCGGTGGCCAGCGCCAGCGCATATCGATCGCGCGTGCCGTCGTGCTCAGGCCGGAAGTGCTGGTGCTCGACGAGCCGACCTCGGCGCTCGACGTCTCGGTGCAGCAGCAGGTGCTCGCGCTGCTCGTGGAGCTGCAGAAGCGCTATGGAATGAGCTATCTGTTCATCAGCCACGACCTCGCCGTCGTGCGAGCGATGTCGCATCGCGTGATCGTGATGAAGGACGGCGACGTGGTGGAAGAGGGCGAGGCGGAAGCGCTGTTCGCCACGCCGCGCGACGCCTACACGCGGGAACT
>CAYGXL010000168.1:0-5719 GCA_964353935.1 uncultured Burkholderiaceae bacterium
GGCACACGCATCCCCATGTGCCCGACGCTCACCACATCCACCGGCACTGAACTGCCACGGTGCGCGGCTCGGTAACTCGTGCAACGCTCCGGAAGGACCCTGCTCCGGCATCAACCAAGGACAGCGCGCGGGATCGGCGCCACTTGCCCGCCGCCGCGCGGCCCGTGGCCGACGTCTACGCGCCGTCCCGCAACCACGCCTCCAACTGCCGGTACACCTGCGGACGGCTGAGCAGCTCAAGGTGCCCCATCTGCGAGCCGATCCACTGGTGGCTCTTCGGGAAGCCGAGGCTGTGCGCGGGATCCGTGTGCAACCCCAGCGCGCTGTCCAGCGGCACGAGGCCATCTCCTACCAGCCGCTCCGCAACGACGCCGCGGTGTTCCCCCAGCATCGCGCCCGCCGCATAGCACTCGACATGCGCCGGCAGCGGCACCGGCCGGTGCTTGCCGCGGATGATGGTGCCGTGACGCAGGTCGCGGATGCCCGCGCTGCGGGACCGGCCGAGCCGGGTGAGCGGCGCCGAGTACGGGCTGAGGCTCATCAGGTAATCGAGCCCATGGCCGCCGCGTTCGAGCGGCGAACCGTGGTGCGGCGTGCCGATGAACACCAGCTTGCGCAGGTGCCTCGTCCACGCGTGCCGCTTCGCTTCGCCGTGGTGAAAGGCACTGCGCGCCACGAGGCCGCCCATGCTGTGGCCGAGGATCGTCAGTTCCTCGACCGGACACGGCCACGCGGCGACGAGCTTCTCCAGCATTTCCGCGAACTCCGCGCCGTTGTCGGCCACGTGCAGGCCGCTGTTGTAGCGCAGGTAGAGCGGCGTGCAGCCGAGCGCGCCGGCCAGCGCTTCGCCGTGATCGTGTCCCTCGCGCCGCCACTGCAGGTCGTTCATGCACAGGCCGTGCACGAGGACCAGCAGGCGGCCGGTGGGCGCGGGTCCGCCGGCCGCCCGCAGCGAGCCTCCCGGATCGGCCAGGTCGACCGGCTGGCCGCGATGGCGCACCGACATGGGTATCGCCAGCGGGTTGGCGGTCCGGGCGAGGTAGTCGCCGTAGACGCCGTTGATCGCGGCCAGCAGCGCGTCCCGGCGCGGTCCGGCCGCGCCCTCCGGCATCAGCTCGACCACCGGCGCGAGCGACGCATCGATGCCGCTCCCGATGAGCCGCACGCTGCCGCGAACGGTGCGGTAGACGAAGCCGGTGATGCCCCGTGTGGAGCCCGCGGCCGGCTTCCCCAGCGGCCAGGGCCGCCGCTGGATGGTGTGATGCATCCGCTCGACCACATCGACGAGCCCGGCGGTCGCCTCGAACGCCAGGCGCGCCACTCCGTGCAGGTCGGCGGCGTGCGTGCGGTTCAGTTTCGCCATGGTGCTTCTTTCCTCATGCAGTCAAGGCCTTGACGACCTCGACCGGATTGTTGCGGATGGCGCGCAGCAGCGCGCGGGCGGGGCCGGTGGGCGAACGGCGCCCCTGCTCCCAGTTGCGCAGTGTCGCGAGTTCGATGCCGAGGAGTTCCGCGAACTTGGCCTGGCTGAGCCCGGTGAGCGCGCGCACCTCGCGCACGTCGACCTCGTCCCCGGTCACGGGCTGCGACTTGACGTGGCCCGTTGCGCCGATGAGCCGCGCGAGGCGCTTGCGCCGCTCGCGCCGCACCGCCCGTGAAACCTCGAGCAAGGCCTCGAAGACCTCGTTGCCCATGCACCTGCCCGTTCGCCTGAAAACGCCGCCACCCTACGCCGCTGGCGCAGATACGTCAATGGCGTACAGCCTCTTCAGGCGCCCTTCCGCAACCGCCTTGCGCGTCATCAACGCGGGCCGGCCTCGAGCCCCTAGACATAAGGCATGTCAGTCGCATGGGGCGCAGCAGGCCCGTGATCCCGCGCTGGCTCCCTTTGCCTTCCTTCATGGAGCGATGCATGGACTACACAGCAGACATCAGGAAGTACACGACCGAGATCAACGCGGGCGCGCTGGCGGCGATCGAGAAGTTCCTCGCGATCGCCATGCGCAACCCGGACTCCGCGCTCGTTTCGACGTCGGATCCGAAGGAACTGGCGACCGTGCGTGACGGCTTCGCCGCCAAGAAGCTCGGGCTGGCGCCCGACGCCGCGGATGCCGGACTCAAGGCGGTGGCCGCGAAGATGAAGGGCGAACCGCGCAAGAACCGGGTCATCTTCTACTACCTGCTCGCCGAGGCGACCGGAACGCTGGACAAGCTCGCCTGACGCACGCGGACACGGCGATCGCGTCGGCACGCGGCCCGCAATCGCGTGACCACCGCGCACGGGGCGCCGGCCCGCCGCCGGTGCGTGCCCGCGCGCGATCGCAGCAGGGTTGACCTTCGATTGCCGCCAACGGGCGGCACCCGTATCGTGCGCCTGTCCGCGCCTTGCGCCTTGGCGCTCCTTCGCGCATGGTGCACCCTTCGGCTGCCGGTCGTCCGGCGTACTGCTCGACCGTCCCGACCCATTCATTGCCAACCTGAGGAACACCAGAATGCAGATCACTGACCTACTCGCCCAGGTGGGCGGCCTCGAGTCGATGGCGCGCGAACTGAATGTCCCCGAGTCGCAGGTAGCGAGCGGCGCCGAGGCGCTGCTGCCCGCCATCATGGGCGGCTTCAAGAGGCAGGCGCAGGCCCAGCCCGCGGGCCTCGACGGGCTCGGCGGCCTGCTCGGGCAGCTCGGTGGCGGCGGCCTGCTCGACCAGGTGCTCGCGCCGCAGCCGACCGATGTGAGCCAGGGTAACGACGTCCTCGGCCAGATCTTCGGTTCGAAGGACACCAGCCGCACCGTCGCGCAGAACGCGGCCGCGCAGTCCGGGCTCGACCCGAGCCTGCTCAAGAAGATGCTGCCGCTGCTGGCGATGCTGGCCGCGGGCTTCATGTCGAAGCAGCAAGGCGAGAGCCCGATGGCGCAACCCTCCATGCCGGCGGGCGGCGGACTCGGCGACCTCATGGGCAGCCTGCTCGGCGGAGGCGGAGCCGCTAGCGCCGGCGGAGCGATGCCGCGCAACGCCGCTTCGGGTCTCGGCTCACTGCTCGACCTGAACGGCGACGGCAACCCGCTGGACGACATCCTGCGGATGGCGGGCAAGGCGATGCGTTGACCGCACCGCGCGCGAGGGCGCGCGGGCGGGTGGTTCAACTTTCGAAGGGACACGCACATGGGCTGGATCATCACCTTGATCATCGGCGGCATCGTCGGGTGGCTGGCGAGCATCGTCATGAAGACCAACGCGCAGATGGGCCTGATCGCCAACGTGCTGGTCGGCATCGTCGGCTCCTCGCTCGGCTTCTGGATCGCCGGACTGCTTGGCATGGAGCCGACGGGAGGCATCCTGCGGTTCGTGGTGGCCATCGCGGGCGCCGCGCTGCTCATCTTCATCCTGGGCAAGCTCGGAATCTTTCGCAAGCGCTGACGCACACCCGCGCGCCGCGCCCCGGCGAGCGCGCCGCAGGCGGCGCGCACGACCGAGCTGCTGAAGACGGTCTTCGGCAAGTAGACGCCGCTTTCGCACGCAACGCGATTCGCCGCGACTTGTCCTGGCGGCGACGGACGGGCCTGTTTGACCCGCCCGCCCCCCACGCGCCACACTGCCACCCTTGCGCCGGACACCCTCCAACCGTCCGGCCGGCCAGCACCCGAAACGACACCCCTGGAGGAGACACCATGCCATCCCGCAAGCCCGCCCGTTCCGGGCTGAAACTCGTCGCCGGCGCGGTCCTGGCCGGCCTGCTCGCCGTCAGCGGCCCCGCGCTCGCCGGCAAGAAGGACGACACGATCCGCTTCGCCTACGACCAGGCGCCGGAGAGCGTCGACCCGTTCTTCAACAACGTGCGCATCGGCGTGATCATCGGCGCCAACGTGTGGGACACGCTGGTCACGCTCGACCCGAAGACGAACGAGTACAAGGGCAACCTGGCGAAGAGCTGGAAGCAGATCGACGACAAGACGATCGAGTTCGAACTGCGCCAGGGCGTCAAATTCCACAACGGCGAGGAGTTCGACGCCGACTCCGTCGTCTACACGCTGAACTTCGTCGCCGACCCCGCCAACAAGGTCACGACGCAGGCCAACGTCAACTGGATCGAAAAGGCCACCAAGATCGACAAGTACAAGGTCCGCCTGACGACCAAGCAGGTGTTCCCGGCGGCCATCGAGTACCTCGCCGGGCCGGTGGTGATGCACCCGGCCAAGTACTACGCCGAGGTCGGACCGAAAGGCCAGAATGCCAAGCCGGTCGGCAGCGGCCCGTACCGCGTCGCCAACTACGTGCCGGGCAAGTCGATCACGCTCGAGAAGAATCCGAACTACTTCAAGGACAGCCCGAAAGGCATGGCGAAGATCAACAAGGTCGAGATCCGGTTCATTCCCGACCGCCAGACCCAGATGGCCGAGACGCTGTCCGGCGGCGCCGACCTGATCATGCACGTGCCGAAGGACCAGGCCGACCAGGCCGCGAAGGTGCCGCACCTGCAGGTGCTGAGCGGCGAGACGATGCGCATCGCGTTCATGCAGCTCAACACGCTCGACAACACGCCGACGCCGGCGCTGAAGGATCCGCGCGTGCGCAAGGCGATCGCGCACGCGATCGACCGCGAGTCGATCGTGAAGAACATCGTCGGCGCCGGTTCGCGCGTGCTGCACACGCAGTGCTTCCCGTCGCAGTTCGGCTGCACCGACGAGGGCGCCGCGCGCTACGCGTACGACCCGGCACTTGCGAAGAAGCTGCTCGCCGAAGCGGGCCTCCCGAACGGCTTCGAGACGGAGATCTTCGCCTACCGCGAGCGCAACCAGACCGAGGCGATCATCAACAACCTGCAGCAGGTCGGCATCAAGGCCAAGCTCAACTTCTCGCAGTACGCCGCCATGCGCGACGCGATCCGCGCCGGCAAGGCCTCGCTGACGCACCAGACGTGGGGCTCGTTCTCGGTCAACGACGTATCGGCGTCCATTCCCGTGTGGTTCGGCGGCGAGGCGGACGACGTCACGCGCGACAAGGAAACGCAGGAACTGCTGAAGAAGGGCAACAACTCGGTCGACCCGAAGGTGCGCCAGCAGGCCTACCAGCAGGCGCTGAAGAGGATCGCCGACAACTCGTACTCGGTGCCGCTGTGGTCGCTGCCGGTGTACTACGTGGCGAGCAAGGAGCTGAACTTCACGGCCTACCCGGACGAGATGGTCCGCCTGTGGGAGATGACCTGGAAGTGACCGGGTCGGTGCAGTAGGCAGCGGGCAAGGCAGGCGCGGAGGTGGGCGGGTACATCCTGAAACGGCTGGGGCTGGCGATCGCCGTCGCGCTGGCCGTGTCGATGATCGCCTTCCTGTTGCTGCGCCTGTCGGGCGACCCGGCCATCGCCATCGCCGGCGAGGGCGCGCGGTCCGAAGACATCGAGATGGTCCGCAAGACCTACGGCTTCGACCGGCCGCTGCCGGTGCAGTACGTCGAGTGGCTCGGCAAGACGCTGCGCGGCGACTTCGGCGAGTCGATCTACTTCAAGACGCCCGCCGCGCCGCTGATCTTCGCGAAGCTCGAGACGACAATGGTGCTGGGCCTGCTCGCGCTCGCCTTCGCGCTCGCGATCTCGATCCCGCTCGGCGTGATGGCCGCGGTCTACCGCAACAGCTGGATCGACCGGCTGTGCCTCGCGCTCGCCGTGGTCGGGCAGGCGCTGCCGAACTTCTTCTTCGCGCTGCTGCTGATCATGCTGTTCTCGATCT
>CAYGXL010000169.1:0-5678 GCA_964353935.1 uncultured Burkholderiaceae bacterium
GCAGCGCGAGGTAAGCCTGATGCCCGCGCCGGGCCGCCCCAAGCGATCATTCCTCGCGCGCAGCGCGACGGTGAGCCTGATGTCCGCGCCGGGCCGCCCCAAGGGCGAATTCCTCGCGCGCAGCGCGAGGTTTGCCGAATGAGCGCAGTTCCCAGGCCCGATGTGGCCGGGCCGGTCCTCGAGGTCGAGGGCCTGAGCGTCGACATCGCCACACCGCGCGGCCCGCTGCGCGCGGTGCGCGACGTGTCGTTCCATGTGAAGCGCGGCGAGACGCTGTGCATCGTCGGCGAGTCGGGCTGCGGCAAGTCGATCACGTCGCTGGCGGTGATGAGCCTGCTGCCCGCCGCGGCGAAGCGGCGGGCGGCGAAGCTCGCGCTGCTCGGCGAAGACCTGCTGAAGGCGTCGCCCAGGCGCGTCAACGCGCTGCGCGGCAACCGCATGGCGATGATCTTCCAGGAGCCGATGACGGCCCTGAACCCGGCGTACACGATCGGCAACCAGCTGATGGAGGTCCACCTGCTCCATCGCGGCGGCGGCCCAGCCAAGGCGAAGGAGCGTGCCGTCGAACTGCTCGGCAAGGTGGGCATCGCGTCGGCGGCGGAGCGGCTGGAGCAGTACCCGCACCAGCTCTCCGGGGGGCTGCGCCAGCGCGTGATGATCGCGATGGCTCTGATGTGCGGCCCGGAGCTGCTGATCGCCGACGAGCCGAGCACCGCGCTCGACGTCACGATCCAGGCACAGATCCTGCGGCTGCTCGCCGACCTGCAGAAGGACCTCGGCATCGCGATGGTGCTGATCACGCACGACCTGGGCGTCGTCGCGCGCATCGCGCACCGCGTGGCGGTGATGTACGCCGGCGAGTTCGTCGAGGAAGGCACGGCCGAACGCGTGTTCGCGTCGCCGCGCCATCCGTACACACGCGGGCTGATCAGCTGCATCCCGGTGCCTGGGCGCACCAAGCGCGGCGGCCGGCTCGGCACGATCGCCGGCGTGGTGCCGTCGCTCATCGGCGAGATCCGCGGCTGCAGCTTCCGCGAGCGCTGCGCACATGCGCGGCCCGAGTGCGGCGGCACGGTGCCGCTGCGCAGCCAGGGTGAACATCGCTGGCGGTGCATCCACGAGGAACTGCCGACGTGAGCGCCGCTTCGACACCGCTGATGGAGGCGCGCGGGGTGACGCGCACGTTCTCGCTCGGCGCGACCTTCTTCCGCAAGGGCCGCACGCTGCACGCCGTCAACGGCGTGGATCTCGAGATCCGGCGCGGCGACGTGCTGGGCATCGTCGGCGAGTCCGGCTGCGGCAAGTCGACGCTGGCGCGGATGCTGCTGGGACTGCTCGCGCCAACCAGCGGCCGCATCGCGCTCGACGGCGCGGACGTGACCGCGCTCGGCCGCAAGGCGGTCGCGCGGCGCGTGCAGCCGGTGTTCCAGGACCCGTACTCGTCGCTTAACCCGCGCCGCGGCATCGCGTCGATCGTCGCGCTGCCGCTCGACGTGCACGGCATCGGCACGGCGGCCGAGCGGCGCGCCAAGGCGATCGGGATGCTCGAGCGCGTCGGCCTGCCGGCGCGCTACGCCGACAACACGCCTGGGCAGTTGTCCGGCGGGCAGCGGCAGCGTGTCGCGATCGCACGCGCGCTGGTGATGCAGCCCGAGATCGTCATCTGCGACGAGCCGACCTCGGCGCTCGACGTCTCGGTGCAGGCGCAGATCCTGAACCTGCTGATGGACCTGCGGCGCGACTTCAACCTGACGTACGTGTTCATCAGCCACAACCTCGCCGTCGTCGAGCACATCGCCACGCAAGTCGCCGTGATGTACCTCGGCCAGGTCGTCGAGCAGGCCGACACCGAGCGCCTCTTCCGCGCGCCGCGCCACCCGTACACGCAGGCGCTGCTCGCGTCGGTGCTTACGCCGGAGCCCGGTCTCGGCGTGCCGGACATCGGGCTCGGGCTGGCGTTTCCCGATCCGCTCAACCCGCCGCCAGGCTGCCCCTTCCATCCGCGCTGTGCGCGGCGGATGAGCCATTGCAGCGCGCAGGTGCCCGCGCTGATCCGTGGACCGGAGGGCGCGGTCGCGTGCCACCTGTATCCGCCGCCGCAGGCTCGTGCCGCCTGAACGCGCGAACGCTTCATCGAACCAGACACGCCGCTTCCAGGAGGAAATCATGACCCGCACCGCCGCCATCACCCGCTCGGAGAAACAGTTCGACTCGGGCGAATTCAAGGCCCTCCTCGCGCGCCGGATCGCCATACCGACCGAGAGCCAGAACCCGGACCGCGCGCCGGTGCTGGCGCAGTACCTGCACGAGGAACTGCAGCCGGCGTTCGAGGCGATGGGCTTCGAGTGCCGCACGCTGCCGAACCCGAAGGGCAAGGGCCCGTTCCTGTACGCACAGCGCATCGAGGACCCGAAGCTGCCGACCGTGTTCGGCTACGGCCACGGCGACGTGATCCGCGGGCTCGAGTCCGAGTGGCTCGAGGGCCTGTCGCCGTGGACGCTGACCGAGCGCGACGGCCGCTGGTACGGCCGCGGCATCGCCGACAACAAGGGCCAGCACTCGGTCAACATGCAGGCGATGGCCAACGTGCTCGCCGAGCGCGGCCGCCTCGGCTTCAACTCGAAGATGCTGATCGAGATGGGCGAGGAGACCGGCTCGCCGGGCCTGCGCGAGGTGTGCGACCAGAACAGGGAGCTCTTCAAGGCGGACCTGCTGATCGCCTCCGATGGCCCGCGCCTGCGCGCCGACCGGCCGACGATCTTCCTCGGCTCGCGCGGCAGCTTCAACTTCGACCTGACGATCGAGGCGCGCAAGGGCGGCGCGCACTCCGGCAACTGGGGCGGACTGATCTCCAACCCCGGCCTGCAGCTCGCGCACGCGATCGCCAGCATCGCCGGGCCGACCGGCCAGATCCGCGTGCCCGAATGGGTGCCGAAGGAACTGCCGGCGTCCGTGCGCCGCGCGCTCGCCGACTGCGAGGTCGACGGTGGCGCCGACGGGCCGGCGATCGAGCCGTGGTGGGGCGAGCCGGGCCTGTCGCCGGCGGAGCGCGTGTTCGGCTGGTGCTCGTTCGAAGTGCTCGCGTACAAGACCGGCAATCCGGAGACGCCGGTCAACGCGATCCCGCCGCGCGCTTGGGCGCGCTGCCAGCTGCGCTTCGTCGTCGGCATCGACGAGCAGCAGATCCTGCCGGCGCTGCGCCGTCACCTCGACCGCCAGGGCTTCCCGATGGTGAAGATCGCGGCGACGCGCGAGGAGATGTTCCACGCGACGCGCATCGATCCCGAGGACCCGTGGGTCCAGTGGGCGATGGCATCGCTCGCGCGCACCAGCGGCAAGAAGCCCGCGCTGCTGCCGAACCTGGGCGGCTCGCTGCCCAACGACATCTTCACCGACGTGCTCGGCCTGCGCACGGTGTGGGTGCCGCACTCGTATCCGGGCTGCTCGCAGCACGCGCCGAACGAGCACCTGCCGCCCGAAGTGCTGCGCGAGGCGCTCAGCGTGATGACCGGGCTGTACTGGGATCTCGGCGCGGGCAACACGCCTAAGCAGGCGTCCTAACGAGCCTTCGGGCGCGCGACACATCGCTTGCCGGCCGCGCGCGCATTCAGGTACGAGACGACGCTTTTCGCAGCGTATAGGTCGCCACCCGCGTCCACCTCTGCCGCGGATGCCTCGGCGTCCCGGATGAATGACTCGCGCGCTTCGGCGAATTCGACCTGGCGCTCGAGCGCTTCGACCATCCAGGCGTGAGGCGTCTTCCCGGCCGCGTCGGCGAGCGGCGCAATGCGCTCCTTCAACGCGCCCGGCAGCTTGATTCTGTTCGGTGTCGACATCGCGTCCTCTGTGCTCGGCAGGCCCAAAGTAATCCTGGCCGTCCCGTGCGGTCAACGCAGGCTTGCGGGATACTGCCGTCGTGCCGCCGGAGGACCCTGAATGAACGCCCGCTACACCCCGCACTGCCAGCTCACCGACCTGCTCGACGCCGCCGAGTCGCTGCGCGCGACGCGCCACCAGCTGCACCGCAATCCGGAGCTGTCGTTCCGCGAGTCGGCGACGTCGGAACTCGTCGCGGCGCGCCTCGAAGGCTGGGGCTGGAACGTCACGCGCCACGTCGGCGGCTACGGCGTGGTCGGCACGCTGAAGGTCGGCGACGGCCCGCGGGCCGTCGCGATCCGCGCCGACATCGATGCGCTGCCGATCATCGAGGAGAGCGGCAAGCCGTGGGCGAGTGAAGTCGCGGGCGTGATGCACGCGTGCGGCCACGACGGCCACACCACGATGCTGCTCGGCGCCGCGCAGCGGATCGCGCAGACGCGCAACTTCTCCGGCACCGTGCACCTCGTGTTCCAGCCCGCGGAGGAAGCCGGCAAGGACAGCGGCGCGCAGCAGATGATCGCCGACGGCCTGTTCGAACGCTTCCCGTGCGACGCCATCTTCGGCATGCACAACCATCCGGGCGTCGCGACCGGCACGTTCCTGTTCGGCGCGGGTCCGTTCATGTCGGCGTCGGACTCCGCGACGATCACGATCCACGGCCGCGGCGGCCACGCCGCCCGGCCGCACCTGACGGTCGACCCGGTCGTGATCGCCGGCAGCGTGATCATGGCGCTGCAGACGGTGGTGTCGCGCAACATCGACCCGACGCAGACGGCGATCGTCACGATCGGCAGCGTGCACGCCGGCACCGCCAACAACGTGATCCCGGAGTCGGCCAGGCTGCTGCTGAGCATCCGCTCGTTCGACGAGGGCGTGCGCGCGAAGCTCGAGCAGCGCATCACCGAAGTCGTCAACGCGCAGGTGATGTGCTACGGCGGCAGCGCGGAGATCGAGTACGAGCGCGGCTATCCGGTGGTCGTCAACTCGGCCTCCGAGACCGAGTTCGCGCGGCAAGTGGCGGAGGAACTCGTTGGCCCGCAGCGCGTGGTCTTTCCGTGGGGCCCGACCACCGGCAGCGAGGACTTCGCCTACTACCTGCAGCACAAGCCGGGGTGCTTCCTGCGGCTGGGCAACGGCGAGCACAGCCCGATGGTGCACAACGCGAAGTACGACTTCGACGACGCCAACCTGACGGTGGGCGCGGCGTACTGGACGCGGCTCGCGGAGCGGTTCCTCGCGCAGGAAGCAGCCTGACGCAGGCCGTTGCCGCGTGGCGGCGATGACGTCGCTTCTCGATCGCTTCGTTCCCAGCCCCGACGTCAGGGAACGGTTCGAGACCACGGTGCGCGCGCCCGCCGGCGTGGTGATGGAGGTTGCCACCCGGTTCGACATGCAGTCGCCGCTGCTCGTCAGGGCGATCTTCCGGCTGCGCGAGACCCTGCTGCGATCGGCGCCTCATGCGCCGCGCGTACCACGAGGACTCATGGACGAAACGACTCGACTGGGCTGGGGCATTCTTTCGGAAGAACCCGGCCGGTGGGTCGCCTGCGGCGCACGGTGCCAGCCGTGGCTCGCCGACGTGAGATTCGTAGCGATACCTCCCGAAGACTTTGCCGGCTATGCGGAGCCCGGCCAGGTGAAGATCGCGTGGTCGCTGGAGGCAATCGAAACCGCGCCGAACGTCACGCGCCTCGCGCAGGAGACCCGCGCCATCGCGACCGATGCCGTGGCCCGCGCGAAATTCTTGCGCTACTGGCGCTGGGCCCGCTTCGGGATCGTCGCCATTCGCCTGTTGATGC
>CAYGXL010000170.1:0-5663 GCA_964353935.1 uncultured Burkholderiaceae bacterium
ACAAAGTCGTTGCATCGATTCTTCTGCAATCGGATGGCCGCCAACAGCCCGGAGAATCCGGTCCCGATGATCACGGTCTCGACATGTCGAGGCCGCATCGGGTTCGCGGCGTACGAAGATAGCTGTCTCGTTGCGGATTGCCCGGCTGCCGGTTGCTCCGATGCGTTCATCTTCAGGCTCTCTCAAACCGTCGGTTGTCGGTGTTAAGGCGGCAGGCGCGCCGCGCACGTGTTCGTACCGAAATGCTGGCGTGAACCGCTGTCGAATAGCGGCGCAATCACCTGGCAACTGCACCGCGGACACTCAGCCTACGCTCCACGAGTGACGAGGCAGCCGACAGCCGAGCTTTCTCCTTCGAGATCCGAACATGAAGTTCGCCTCGGTCGATGGGCAACGCCAGGAAGCCGAGCCCGAGCGGTCTGGCACATGTCCAGCGTGCGGCCATCCGGTGACGACGAAGTGCAGCGAGAAGCACATCGCAGATGTGCAGACTGAACAAGGTTGGGTACTCGAGTTCGGCTGCTAACCGGACAGCTTCTTGCGGTCATCTTGATCTGACCCACCGGGATTGTTCCGACTGCCAACGCATCCAACGCGATCGCTCGCTGGTGGTGGATCGGCCGCGGCGAGACTCGCATCGGATGTCTGCTTTCGACATCCGTGACGTACCGCTTCGGGTCGCGAAGCGACCTGCTGAGCTCTAGCGCGCCCTCGGCACCGCCGCGGTGACGGTCGGCCCGGCGGGCAACGGGGTTCCCACACCTCCGGCCTTCTTCGCTGCCGGCGCCCCTGCAAACGCCAGCGGCTGCGCCGCGAACCGCTCGCGTTGCCGCTTCGGCCAGTCGCGCATCTCCATCAGCACCCGAGTGGCACGGGCGCGGTCCGGCCGGCGCGCCTCGCGCTGCTGTTCCCACGCAGCATGCGGATTGCGCAGCACGCTCGCGAGCCAGGCGGCCTCGAGCGCGGAGAGGCGCGCGGGCGCCTTGCCGAAGTAGGCGCGGGCCGCGCCGCGCGCGCCGCACAGGCCCGGTCCCCAGTCCACCATGTTCAGGTACAGCTCGAGGATGCGCGCCTTGCCGAGCGTGCGCTCCATCTCGATCGCGTAGAGCAGCTCGCGGAGCTTGCGCACGGCGGTCCGTTCTCCTCCTGTAAAGAGCGTCCGCGCCAGTTGCTGCGTGATCGTGCTGCTGCCGCGCTTCGGACGGCCGTCCTCGAGGTCGGTGAGGACGGCGGCGACCGCGTGCTCGTCGTAGCCGGCGTGCTGCTGGAACCGCTGGTCCTCGGCCGCGAGCACGGCGGCGGCGAGGTACGGGCCCATCGCGTCGGCCGCGATCCAGGCGGGTTCGCCGTCGCCGGTGATGGTGAGCTTCGCGGTGCCACTCGGTTGGACACAGGCGAAGCGGAACCAGCCGTACTGCAGCGGCTCGGTGCCGAGTCCGCCGACCTCGAGGCCTTCCGCGCTCCAGCGCGCGCTGCCGCGGCCCGACGGCAGCGACAGCATTCCCTGCGCGTGCACCATGCCATCGATCCGCGCGAACGCGGCCTCGGGCACCGCATCGCCCAGCGCCCGGTAAAGGACCCCGAGTTCGGTGGGTGGCAGTTGCCACGCGAGGTCGATCGACGAAGCGCGCAGCCGCGCGTCGATCGGAATGCGGATGGCGTCGACCACGACCGCGCCCTCGAGCGCGTCGCCTTCGCGCCGCACTTCGAGGGCCACTGAACGGAGCTGCACGGGAACCGAGGCCAGGTCGCGATGCCGCAGCCGGCACGGCGCGCAGGTCACACGGAGCGCCTGCCCGTCGCGCGCGAACCGCAGCGTGCCGCTGCGGGTCGGCACCGAACGGCCATCGAGCAGATGCGCCGTGCCGGGCAGCGTGGCCAGGCGCACGAGCCCTGCGACGTTCACGCGCGCGCTGAAGCCGGCGATCTCCAGCTCCGTCGTCCACGCTTCGGGCGGCGAGGCGAAGACGCCGAGCGAAGCCAGCGCGAGCAGCGCCGAGGCGACGCCGAGCAGCAGCGCGCCCGCCAGCGTTGCCCCGCACCACGCGGCCAGACGCATCGAGCCCGTCACGTTCCGCCTTCGATCGGCGTCACGACGGTGACCGCCCACCACGGTCCGCCGCCGTACTGCGACGCCCAGAACCACGCCGACGCATCGGTCCACCGGCCTTCGCCATTGTCGTGGATGCGTTCGCACACCTTGACGCGACGGCCGTCGCGCTCGGCTTCGAAACAGGACCAGCGCTCGCCGCCGTCGTCCACCATCGGCTGCGGCCGCTCGACGCGGTAGCCGATGCCGCGAAAGCAGTCCTCCGCGGGATGCAACTGCCGGGTCGGCCGCGTCACCTGGCGCACGACCAGCACGCGCTCGCCGTCGGTGAAGCGCGCGATCGCCCCGGGGAAGCGCCGCGCGAAGCGCTCTTCGAGCGCGCCGGGCGGCAATTGGGTCAGCGGCTGGTCGCGGAAGTGGGTCGGCCACGCGACGGTGGCGGCCCTTTCCGGCGGGTCTGCGTGCTCGCTTGCGCGCAAGGGCACGAAGTGACCCGCCAGGGGAAGCGCTCCCGCGACCAGCAGGGCGCCGACAAAGAAGGTGCGGACGTTCATCGGGACGGCCTCGAAGTGATCAGGACGATGGGAACGACGGCGAGCGTGAGCGCGGCGAGGCCGATCGCTTCGTGCGACCACACTGGCCACCGAACGAGCCCCGCCTCGGGGAAGAACAACGCGGTGTTGCGGGCGACGTTGGCGGCGAGCACGAGCAGCGCAGCGGCGGCGGCGTTCATCGCCGTGCGCGTGCCGTCAGCGCGCGCGAGATACGACAGCAGCGCGGCCGTGTAGCTGCCGACCCACAGCATGCCGATGCCCGCGCACGGCGCGTCGACGAGCACCGTGGTCCCCTGGTGCGCGATCGCCGCGCCCGCGGCGCTGGCGTCCACGCCTGCCAGCGCAAGGACCAGCGACGTCGCGTGTGCCGCGAACACGCGCAGAGGAAATCCCAGGTAGAACTGCAGCGACGCGACGACCGGCAACGCGAGCAGCAGCAGCGCCACGAGCGGCGTGGCCGGTCGACGCGGCAGCGCGTGGACGAGGAAGAATGCCAGCGCGAGCATCGCGACAGCCGCCGCCGCGAGATCGGGCAGCACGAGGTTCGCCGCCGCTGCGATGACGGCGAGCACGGCGCTGGCCACCAGGGCGGAGCGCGTCGGCACCGACAGCTCCGCGCGATCCCGCGCGACCAGCACGAGCACGGTCGCGAGCGCGAGGATGCCCCACGGCTCATCGGAGCCGTCGACCATGCGTCGCGCCATGTAGATCCAGTGGGGCCACAGCGCCAGCGCGAGGCCGCCCAGCAGCGCGACCACCGGACGAGCCGCGCGCCACTCGCGCCACGGCGCGACGAGCTCGCCGCCGCCGTCCGCGGAGCGATCGTGTCCAGCGACGAGCACGCCGTACAACGGCGACGGCATCGTGCGGCCGATGCGCGCGTTCAGTTCACCGCGCATCGCGTCCTCCCCGTCGGCGGCGCAGCCACCACGCGAGCCCGCCGGCCAGCAGCGTCATCGAGACGAACTCGGGCTCGGGCGTGCTGGGGACCTCGCCGAGCGCGAGTTCGCTGACGCCCTCGGGCAGAGGTTGCGGCTGGTCGACGCCGGCCTGCGTGCCGCCGGGGTTGCGGACGATCTTGTCGACGGCGATGAACGAGGTGTAGTCGGTGAGCAGCCGGTACTTCAGCCCGAGCTCGGTGATCTCCTTCTGCGTCGCCGAGTCCGGGGCGATCTTCTGGTAGTCACCCAGCGTTGCGATCCGGCTGCGCGCCCACAGCACGCCGAGCGCCTTCGTGTCCGCCGCCGGCAGGCGACCGCCCGCGACGTCGACCGACTGGAAGAACGTGCCGGTCGACGCGGTGCCGCGCACTTCGATCGCGCCCGTCGCCGCCCCGCGGAACTTGCCGGAGATGACCAGCGGGCGCTGCGCGAACAGGTCGGGCAACTGTGGCGGATCGACGTCGTAGGCGTCGAAGCCGCGGAAGCTCACCGCGATCCGTGTCAGCACGGGCGATTCGATGTACGCGCGGAAGCGATCGGCTTCGATCGCGGCGTCGCGCTCGTTCAGCACGACGAAGGCCTCGCCGCGGCCTGCGCGCGCCAGGCCTTCGATCAGGAAGCGGTTCACCGACGAGCCGATGCCGAAGGCGAACACGTTGGCGTGACCGAGGCTGGCGCGAATCAGGTCCATCGCCTCCTTCTCGATGGTGACGTAGCCGTCGGTGATGACGACGAAGCTGCGCGCGCGCTCGTGGTCGCTCGGCATGGCCAGCGCGCCGCGCAGCGCGGCGAGCAGTTCGGTGGAGCCGCTGCCGCGCTGCCCGTTGATGAAGCGCACCGCCGCGTCGACGTTGTCGCGCGTCGCGGGCACCGAGCGCGGCGCGAACAGCGAGTGGCCGCCGGCGAACGGGATGATGTTGAACGTGTCGGTGGGTCGCAGGTTCGCGACCAGCCCGCGCAACAAGGTCTTCGCGGTCTCCACCGGAAACCCGTGCATCGAGCCGGACACGTCGAGCACGAACACGTACTCGCGCGGCACGATCGCGCTCGAGGCAACACGCGCCGGCGGCTCGATCATCGCGAGGAAGAAGCTCTCGTCGCGTCCTTCGTGCACGAGGACGCCGGAGGCGATCTCGCGCCCGGCCAGCCGGTACTCGAACACGAAGTCGCGGTTGCCGTGTTCGGCCGCGGCGGGCAGTGCGGCGTTTGCCGTGCGCGAGCCGAGGCCGTCGACGGCGAGCCGATGCGACGGCGAGCCCGCGGACTGCACCGGCAACGGCGCGTTCACTTCGACCTTCACGGCCAGGGTGGGCCTGGCGGGCTCGCCCGCGCGCAACGTCGGCTGCGCGACCCAGCCTTCGGCCTGGTGACTTTCGCGCCCGGCGGCGCCGTTGTAGCGGGGGCCGACCACCGTGGGGAACACGAAGCGGTAGGTGCCTTCGGTCGGCACCAGGCTCTCCGTGTAGAAGAGGTCGACTGCGATCTCGTCGCCCGGCATCACGTTCGCGATGGCCATCGAGAAGACGTTGGGCCGCTGCTGCTCGAGCAGCGAGGCGTTCTTGCCTTCGCGCTTCGCCGCTTCGTACTCGCGCCGGGCCGCCTGCTTCTCGCGGATCTCGGCATCGACCGCCCGCTCGCCGACGCGCATCCGCATCGCGTAGACGGCCGCGCGCGTCGACGCCGGGAACACGTAGCGCGCTTCGAGCGGCGAGCCGCCTTCGTTGCGGTAGACCTGCGTGACGCGGACGTCGGCGATCACGCCGTTGACTCTCACGTCGACGCGCGTGGCCTTGAGGGGCAGCGCGTCGACGCCGGGCTCGGCCTTGTCGACCACGAAGTAGGGCGACAGCGTCCGCGTGAGGTCCGCCTGCGGGCGCTCCTGCGCCGCGAGCGGGGAGAGCATGGCGAAGCCGGCCAGCACGGCGATCGACGCCGCGCGACGGAGCAGTGTTCCGGGCATGGAGTCTTCCTTCACTCGGCGTTGCGCGTTTCCAGCGCCGGCCGCTCGCCGATGCGCTCGGCGACGAGCGTGGTCCACCACGTTCCGCGGTCGTCCACCAGTTCGAGTTCGACCTCGCCCTCCGCGAGCCGGTCGAGGTACGCGCGGCCCGGCAGCGG
>CAYGXL010000171.1:0-5643 GCA_964353935.1 uncultured Burkholderiaceae bacterium
TGCGGTCGACCAGGATCTCGAGGTGCAGCTCGCCCATGCCGGAGATGATCGTCTGGCTCGATTCCTCGTCGGTGTGGACGCGGAACGACGGGTCCTCCTGCGCCAGGCGACTGAGCGCGATGCCCATCTTCTCCTGGTCGGCCTTGGTCTTCGGCTCGACGGCCTGGGAGATCACCGGCTCCGGGAAGATCATCCGCTCGAGCGTGATGACCTTGTGCGGATCGCACAGCGTGTCGCCGGTCGTGACGTCCTTCATGCCGACGGCCGCGGCGATGTCGCCGGCGAAAACTTCCTTGATCTCGTCGCGCTGGTTGGCGTGCATCTGCAGCAGCCGGCCGACGCGCTCCTTGCGGCTCTTCACCGAATTGACGATCGTGTCGCCCGAGTTCAGGACCCCGGAGTACACGCGCAGGAACGTCAACTGGCCGACGTACGGGTCGGTCATGATCTTGAACGCGAGCGCCGAGAACGGCGCGGAGTCGTCAGCGGGACGCTCCTCGGAGACTCCACGGTCGTTCTCGCCGACGACCGGAGGGATGTCCACCGGGCTCGGCAGGTACTCGATCACGGCGTCCAGCATCGCCTGCACGCCCTTGTTCTTGAACGCCGAACCGCAGAGCATCGGCGTGATCTCGTGCGCGAGCGTGCGCAGGCGCAGGCCCTGCTTGATCTCTTCCTCGGAGAGCGCGCCGCCCTCGAGGTACTTGTTCATCAGTTCTTCGTTGGCCTCCGCGGCCGCCTCGACCATCTTCTCGCGCCACTCGTTGGCGCTGTCAGCGAGCTCGGGCGGAATCTCCAGGTACTCGAACTTCATGCCCTTGGAGGCCTCGTCCCAGTAGATCGCCTTCATCTTGACGAGGTCGACCACGCCCTTGAAGCTGTCTTCGGCGCCGATCGGGATCTGGATGGCCACCGGGTTCGCCTTCAGCCGAAGGCGCATCTGGTCATAGACCTTGAAGAAGTTGGCGCCGGTGCGGTCCATCTTGTTGACGAACGCCAGGCGCGGAACGCCGTACTTGTTCGCCTGCCGCCACACGGTCTCGGACTGGGGCTGCACGCCGCCGACCGCGCAGTACACCATGCACGCGCCGTCCAGCACGCGCATCGAGCGTTCCACCTCGATGGTGAAGTCGACGTGGCCCGGGGTGTCGATGATGTTGATGCGGTGCTCGGGGAAGCTGAGGTTCATCCCCTTCCAGAACGTGGTCGTCGCGGCCGACGTGATCGTGATGCCGCGCTCCTGCTCCTGTTCCATCCAGTCCATCGTCGCGGCGCCTTCGTGCACCTCGCCGAGCTTGTGGTTCACGCCGGTGTAGAACAGGACGCGTTCAGTGGTCGTCGTCTTGCCGGCGTCGATGTGCGCCGAGATTCCGATGTTCCTGTACCGCTCGATAGGGGTCTTGCGTGCCATGGTGCCGCCTTTAAAACAACCTGTGTCGCCGGACCGCCGCAAGGCGGGCCGGCGTTGCCGAGTTCATCAGAAGCGGAAGTGCGCGAAGGCCTTGTTGGCCTCGGCCATGCGGTGCACTTCCTCGCGCCTTTTCATCGCGCCGCCGCGGCCTTCCGCGGCCTCCATCAGCTCGCCCGCGAGACGCAGCGGCATGGATTTCTCGCTGCGCTTCTTGGCCGCCTCGCGCAGCCAGCGCATGGCCAGCGCCATGCGGCGCACGGGGCGAACCTCGACCGGAACCTGGTAGTTCGCGCCACCCACACGACGGCTCTTGACCTCGACCATCGGCTTCACGTTGGACAGCGCGGCCGAGAACACCTCGAGGGCGTTCTTGCCGCCGCCCTTGGTCTCGATCTGCACCAGGGCGCCGTACACGATCCGCTCGGCGACGGCCTTCTTGCCGTCGAGCATGATCACGTTGATGAACTTGGTGACATCCTGCGAGCCGAACTTGGGATCGGGGAGGATTTCGCGCTTCGGTACTTCACGACGACGTGGCATTTCACACCTCTTGTGTCTTCAGTCGATGGCGGGCGTGTTGCATCCGTTCCGATGATTCCGCGCCCGCGGAAAGCGGCCCCATGGTGACGGGCCGCGACTTACTCGGCCGGCGTGCGCGAGGCACGCGGCCGGGAATCCGGTCAGGCCTTCGGGCGCTTCGCGCCGTACTTCGAGCGGCTCTGCTTGCGGTCCTTGACGCCCTGCGTGTCGAGCGAGCCGCGCACGATGTGGTAGCGCACGCCCGGCAGGTCCTTCACGCGGCCGCCGCGGATCAGCACCACCGAGTGCTCCTGCAGGTTGTGGCCCTCGCCGCCGATGTAGGAGATCACCTCGAAGCCGTTGGTCAGGCGGACTTTCGCCACCTTGCGCAGCGCCGAGTTGGGCTTCTTGGGCGTGGTCGTGTAGACGCGCGTGCAGACGCCGCGCTTCTGCGGGCTGTTCTTCAGCGCCGGGCTCTTGCTCTTGACGCCCTCGATGACACGAGGCTTGCGCACGAGCTGGTTGATGGTCGGCATAAAAGTGGTTCGCCTGGTTCCGTGTTCGCTTGATCTGTCGAAGCGTCCGGCCACCTGCGGCCGCGACGCGGGCTGCGGAGCCGGCACACCGGTCCAGCGCCCCAGCGGAACACCCGGCAGTCGCCGACCGCCGGGAGCAAAGAGCGCCGAATCAGAGAAACGGATCCGAAGAGCCTGACATTCTCCGACGATTGGCTCTAGAGTGTCAAGTCAAGTCCAGCCGGCGGGCGGACCGCGCCGGCTGGATCGGCCGGAAGTCTGCCGGCCACCGGCCCCTCCTATTCAGAGGAGGCAGCGCCGGGTCTTACTGCGCGCCGGGCGCCTCCTCGCCGGCGCCGGCATCGCCTTCGTCAGCCGCCTCGAGCGCCTCCTCGGCGGCCCGCCCGCTCGCCTCGAGCGCCGCCAGCGCTTCGCGCTCGGCAGCCTCGAACTCCTCCTTCTCCTTGCGCGCGCGGTGGAAGGCGAGCCCCGTCCCGGCCGGGATCAGACGACCGACGATCACGTTCTCCTTCAGGCCGCGCAGTTCGTCCCGTTTGCCCATGATCGCGGCCTCAGTCAGCACGCGAGTGGTCTCCTGGAACGACGCCGCCGAAATGAACGAATCGGTCGACAGCGAGGCCTTGGTGATGCCGAGCAGGATGTTGTCGTACAACGCCGGCCGACCACTCTTGGCGATCGCTTTGTCGTTCTCGTCGAGCAACTCCGAGCGCTCCACCTGCTCGCCCGGGATGAACGGCGCGTCGCCGGCGTCGGTGATCTGCACCCGGCGCAGCATCTGGCGAACGATCACCTCGATGTGCTTGTCGTTGATCTTCACGCCCTGCAGCCGGTAGACGTCCTGCACCTCGTCGACGATGTAGCGCGCGAGCGCCTCGATGCCCAGCAGCCGCAGGATGTCGTGCGGGTCGGCCGGACCGTCGACGATCGACTCGCCGCGGTTGACGACCTGGCCATCGTGCACCAGCACGTGCTTGTCCTTCGGAATCAGGAACTCGTGCTCCTTGCCGTCGAGGTCGGTGATGATCAGCCGCTGCTTGCCCTTGGTCTCCTTGCCGAACGTGACCGTCCCGGTGACCTCGGCCAGCGTGCCCGCATCCTTCGGCGAGCGCGCCTCGAACAGTTCCGCCACGCGCGGCAGGCCGCCCGTGATGTCGCGCGTCTTCTGCGACTCGGTCGGGATCCGCGCCAGCACTTCGCCCACGGCGACCTGCTGCGCATCGCGCACGACGATCAGCGCGCCGATCGGGAAGCTGATGGTCACCGAGTGCTCGGTGCCCGGGATCTTCACTTCCTCGCCCGCCTCGCCGATCAGCTTGACCTGCGGCCGCACGCCCTTGCTGGACGCGCTGCGGCGCTTGGCGTCGATGACGACCAGCGTGGAAAGGCCGGTGACCTCGTCGATCTGCTTCGCGACGGTCACACCTTCCTCGACGTGCTCGAACTTCACGGTACCGGCGTACTCGGTGATGATCGGGCGAGTCAGCGGGTCCCACGCGGCGAGCTGAGTTCCGGCCTTGACCATCTTGCCGTCGGCGGCCAGCAGCGTCGCGCCATACGGCACCTTGTGGCGCTCGCGCTCACGGCCGTTGTCGTCGACGATCGTGACCTCGCCGGAACGCGAGATCGCGACCTGCTCGCCCTTCGCGTTCGTGACGTAGCGCATCGTTGCGGTGAACCGCACCGTGCCGTTGCTCTTCGCCTCGACGCCGGACGCGACCGCGGCGCGCGATGCCGCTCCGCCGATGTGGAACGTGCGCATCGTCAGCTGCGTGCCAGGTTCGCCGATCGACTGGGCGGCGATGACGCCGACCGCCTCGCCCGAGTTGACCAGGACTCCGCGGCCCAGGTCACGCCCGTAGCACTTGGCGCACAAGCCGTAGCGTGTCTCGCACGACAGCGGGGTGCGGACGCGCACCTCGTCGATGCCGAGGGCCTCGATCTTCTCCACCGCGTCCTCGTCCAGCAGATGGCCGACCGGGTACAGGACGTCCTGTGTGTCGGGGTTGATGACGTCCGCCGTGGCCACCCGGCCGAGAACGCGGTCGCGCAATGCCTCGATGACCTCGCCGCCCTCGACCAGCGCCTTCATCGCGACGCCGTTGGAGGTTCCGCAATCGTCTTCGGTCACGACCAGGTCCTGCGTCACGTCGACCAGGCGACGCGTCAGGTAGCCGGAGTTCGCGGTCTTCAGCGCCGTGTCGGCCAGGCCCTTGCGGGCACCGTGCGTCGAGATGAAGTACTGCAGGACGTTCAGGCCTTCGCGGAAGTTCGCCGTGATCGGCGTCTCGATGATCGAGCCGTCCGGCTTCGCCATCAGGCCGCGCATGCCGGCCAGCTGGCGGATCTGCGCCACCGAGCCGCGGGCGCCGGAGTCGGCCATCATCCAGATGGAGTTGAACGACTCCTGCTTCACTTCCTTGCCGTGGCGATCGATGGTCTGCTCGGTGGCGAGCTGCTCCATCATGACCTTGCCGACCTGGTCGCCGGCGCGGCCCCAGATGTCGACCACCTTGTTGTAGCGCTCGCCCTGCGTGACGAGACCCGAGGTGTACTGCGCCTCGATCTCCTTCACCTCGCGCTCCGAGCTGCGGATGATTTCCTCCTTCTGCGTCGGCACGACCATGTCTCCGATCGCAATCGAGAGACCCGCACGGGTGGCCAACCTGAAGCCGGTCTGCATCAGCTTGTCGGCGAAGATCACCGTCTCGCGCAGGCCGCACTTGCGGAACGCGGTGTTGATCAGCTTGCTGATCTCCTTCTTCTTCAGCGGCTTGTTCAGCACCGAGAACGGCAGGCCGGCAGGCAGGACCTCCGACATCAGCGCACGGCCGATCGTCGTCTCGTAGCGCGTGATCCTGGGCGTCTTCTCGCCGGTTTCCGCGTTCACGTCGAACTCGCGGATGCGCACTGTCACGCGCGTCTGCAGCTCGACTTCACGGTTCTCGTAGGCGCGGTGCACCTCGGCCAGGTCGGCCAGGTACATTCCCTCGCCCTTGCCGTTGATCTTCTCGCGCGTGGCGTAGTACAGGCCCAGGACGATGTCCTGGCTCGGGACGATCGACGGATCGCCGTTGCTCGGGAACAGGATGTTGTTCGACGCCAGCATCAGCGAGCGCGCTTCCAGCTGCGCCTCGAGCGACAGCGGCACGTGCACGGCCATCTGGTCGCCGTCGAAGT
>CAYGXL010000172.1:0-5632 GCA_964353935.1 uncultured Burkholderiaceae bacterium
TGCCCTCGAGCGTCTTCAGCACGAAACGCGCGATCGCCATCAAGGCGCCGGTGTTGCCCGCGCTGACGCAGACATCGGCGCGACCCTCCTTGATGAGGTTGATCGCCACGCGCATCGACGAGTTGCGCTTGGTGCGCAGCGCTACCGCGACCGGGTCGTGCATCTCGATGACCTCGTCCGCATGCACGACCTCGATGGACGACGACGCGCGCGCCGGCAGCGCGGCCTTCACCTCGGACTCACGCCCGACCAGGAGCAGCGACGCATCCGGCTGGCGCCGCAGGAACGCGAGGGCAGCGGGAACGGTGACCCGGATGCCGTGGTCACCGCCCATGCAATCGATGGCGATTCTGGCCGTCACCGGAGGCTCGTTAGCGCGACACGCACGGGCCGCCGCTCAGCACTGGCGCGCGGCGGCAAGACATGGGGTTCGATGGCCGAACGCGGCGTCGCGCGGTGGGCGAATCGGATCCGGGACGGCGGCTTGCCCCGGCCTTACTCGTCGTTCTTGGTCGCGACGACTTTCTTGCCGCGATAGAAGCCGTTCGGGCTGATGTGATGGCGACGATGCACTTCGCCGGTCGTCGGCTCGATCGCCGTCGGCGGATTGCTCAGGAAATCGTGCGCGCGGTGCATGCCGCGCTTCGAGGCCGACTTCTTGTTCTGTTGGACTGCCATGGCTAACCCCAAGAAAAGAAACGGAAATTGTACCCGACCCGGCGCCGTGGCGGAAGCTCATCCGTCGGCCGACCCGCCGCCGTGGCCGCTCTTGAGGCGGGCCAGGACTGCGAACGGGTTCGGGCGCCGCTCCCGCGCCGGTTCGCTTTCCCCGTCCAGGGGCAACGCGCAGTCGTCGTGACGGGGCACCAGCGGCAGCGAGAGGATCGCCTCGTCCTCGATCCACGGCAGCAGGGCCATGCTGGCCGACCCCACCACCTCTTCAACTGCCACATCTTCGATCGGCAGGGCGTTGAGTTCCTGCTCGTCGTCGACGAACCGAAAGGCCACCTCCCGCTCGAGCGGAAACGGCATCGGTTCGTTGCAGCGCTCGCACCGCAGAGGCAGCCGCGCCGAGAGCTTCATGACGGCGCCGGGATGGCCTTCAGCGTCGATCCGGCCGACGATCTCGTAGATCACGCGCGCGGCGGGATCGAGCACGGACTGCGCGAGGCGCGGCAACTGGGTCATCGTCGCTTCGCCGCGCAACGTCTCCTGGCTGCGCGCAAGTCGAAAGGCGTCGAACGTCGTGGAGTCGGACATCGGATGGGCGCAAGGAGCGGGCCGCTAAACTGCCGCCGCGATGGTCATCGTACTCGCCTCCACCTCGCCCTATCGCAGGGAACTCATGCACCGGCTGCGCCTCCCGTTCGAGGTCGTGGCGCCGGCGGTCGACGAGGCGCGCCTGCCCGGAGAAGCACCGCTTGCGCTCGCGCTGCGCCTGGCCGAAGCCAAGGCGATCGAGGTCGCGCGGCGGCGGCCCGACGCGGTGGTGATCGGCTCGGATCAGGTCGCCGAACTCGACGGCGAGCCGATCGGCAAGCCGCACACGCATGCCGCCGCGCTTGCGCAACTCGAGCAGATGCAGGGACGCCGTCTCGTGTTCCACACCGCGCTCGCCGTTGCCGCGCACGGACACGTCGAGGCCGACTCGGTTCCGACGGCGGTGACCTTCCGTCGCCTTTCGCGCGATGCACTCGAAACCTATCTGCGAACGGACCAGCCTTACGACTGTGCCGGTGCCGCGAAGATCGAGTCGCTCGGCATTGCGCTGGTCGAGCGCGTCGAGTCGGACGACCCGACGGCGCTGATCGGCCTGCCGTTGATCCGGCTGACGTCGATGCTCGAGACGGCCGGCATCGTCGTGCTCGGCGGCCGAGTCGCCAGCTGAGCTCCATGAGCGGAACGCTGTACCTGTTGCCCTGCCCCATCGCGGCCGGATCGCTGCATGCGTCGCTGCCGGCCGAGGTGATCGCCACCGCGCGCCGGCTCGAACACTTCCTCGTGGAGGATGCAAAGACCGCGCGCGCTTTCCTGAAGGAACTCGGCCATCCGAAGCCGATCCGCGACCTGGCCATCGACGAGATCGGCCACGCGCCGCCGGCCGAAAGCATCGACGCCTGGCTGGCGCCGGTCTTCGCCGGCCGTGATGCGGCCATCGTTTCGGAAGCAGGCTGTCCTGCGATTGCGGATCCCGGCGGCACCATTGTCGCCGCCGCGCACGCGCGCGGCATTCGCGTCCGGCCGCTGGTCGGGCCGTCGTCGATCCTGCTCGCGCTGATGGCGGCCGGCCTCGATGGGCAGCGCTTCCGGTTCCACGGCTACCTGCCCGTTCCCGCCGAGGAGCGGACCGCGAGCCTGAAGGCGCTCGAACGCGAGTCGAAGGCGCGCGCCGAGACCCAGGTGTTCATCGAGACGGCGTACCGGAGCGCTTCGATGTTCGATGCGGTCCTCGCCGTGTGTGCGCCGTCGACGCGCGTCGCGATTGCGGTCGACCTCACCGGTCCGGGCGAATTCGTGGGCATGCGGACCACGCAGCAGTGGAAGGCGGTCGAGAGGCCTTCACTGCAGCGCCAGCCCGCGGTGTTCCTGTTGCTCGCGCCCTAGCCTTCGCTGCCCGTGGTCGCCTGGGCGTAGTCATCCGGCTCCCACGCGACGCGGCCGTCCCGCTCGAACACCTTCAGCGCCCGCAGGCCGCCGCGCCCCGCGCAGGCCCCGCCGACGCACTGGCCGGTGGCCGGGTCGTACAGCGCGCCGTGCGTCGAGCACACGAGAAGCTCCGCGTCGAAGTCGAAGAACTCGCCGGGCTGCCAGTCGAGTTCCATCGCCACGTGCGCGCAGCGATTCAGGTAAGCGCGCGCGATGCCGCCGAAGCGCACGACGAAGGCCGGCACCGCGCGCCCGGCCACGCTCACTTCGAACCGCACTCCCCGCCCGCCATCGAGCAGGTCCTCGGACGCGCAGATTCCGATCATCCGTTCGCCTGCAGCCAGCGGCGCAGTTCGCCGACATCGCCTGCGAGCGTCAGCGGTTGGCACGCGGCAAGCTGCTCGCGCGGATGCGCGCCGTACGTGACGCCGATGCCGGCCGAGCGGGCGGCGGCGGCCATCTCGAGATCGTGGGTGGTGTCGCCGATCATCACGATGCGTTCGGTCGCGACGGAGAGTTCCTCGGCCAGTTCCAGCAGCATCGCCGGATGCGGCTTGGGATGAGTCTCGTCGGCGCAGCGCGATGACTCGAAGAAGGCGCCGAGTCCGGTCTGATCGAATGCCCGGGCCAGGCCGCGACGGCTCTTGCCGGTGGCCACCGCCAGCGGCACGCCGCGCCCGCCCAGTTCGGCGAGCAGTTCGCGGACCCCTTCGAACAGCACGATCTCGGGCTCGCACGCGAACCAGTGATGCCGATAGCGCGCCGAGAACTCCTCGATGCGCCCCGCCTGCAGTTCCGGGACTGCACGCGAAAGCGCGTCGTGCAGGCCGAGCCCGATCACGTGACTCGCCTGTTCCATGGTCGGCACCGTCAGCCCGAGGTCGGCGGCGGCCTTCTGGATGCATACGGCGATCATCGACGTCGAGTCGACGATCGTGCCGTCCCAGTCGAAGACGATCAGGTCAAACCGGCGCGACATCGAGTCCCTTCAGGAATGTCGAGCACTCCGGAGGCAACGGCGCCTCGAACACAAGCGGCTGGCCGCCCACCGGATGCGCGAGCCGGATCGAGCCTGCGTGAAGGAACATGCGCGTGAGCCGCGGCCGCGCATCGGCCCGCGCGAGCGCCTTGTTCAGGTCGAAGTCCCCGTACTTGTCGTCACCCACGATCGGAAAACCGAGGTGCGCGAGGTGCACGCGGATCTGGTGCGTGCGCCCTGTCAGCAGTTCCGCTTCAAGCAGCGAGAACCGGCCGTAACGCTTCACCAGCGCGAAGATCGTGTGCGACGCCGCGCCCTCCGGGTCGACGTTGACGCGGCGCTCGCCTTCGCGCGTCACGTACTTCGTCAGCGGCAGCCGCACGTGCTGCCGATCGTTGACCCAGTCGCCCCTGACCAGCGCGAGGTAGCGCTTGTCGACTTTGCCCTCGCGCAGTTGCTCGTGCAGGCCGACGAGCGCGCGGCGCGTCTTGGCGAGCAGCAGCAGGCCGGATGTCTCGCGGTCGAGGCGATGCGCGAGTTCCAGGAAGGGCTGGTTGGGCCGGGCCGCCCGGACGCGTTCGATGAGGCCGTGCGCGATGCCGCTCCCGCCATGGGCCGCCAGCCCGGCCGGCTTGTCGACCACCAGCAGGTGCTCGTCCTCATAGAGAACGGGGGGCATGTCGGCCGGGGCGAACGGGGCTGCCGCCGGACGCGCTTCGGCCACCCGCATCGGAGGCACCCGCACCTCGTCGCCGGCGACCAGTCGGTAATCGACGGCCACGCGCCCCTTGTTCACCCGCACCTCGCCGCTGCGCACCACCCGGTACACGTGGCTCTTGGGCACGCCCTTGGCGATCCGCAGCAGGAAGTTGTCGAGCCGCTGGCCCTCGGACTCGGGGCCGATTGTGAGGAGGGCCACGCGGTCCGCCGCGACGGTTGCGGACCGTCCGGCGCCGCCGGCGTCGCGCTCGGGTGCGTCAATTCCCGTTTTACGGACAGCACCCATCTTGCATATACTTGAGCGGTCGAGGTTTTTCGGCACTTCCGGAAGGTGCGGGGCGAGATGCTCCGCTTGGCGCCGTGCCAGGCGCGCCCGGATGAACGGCTCCGGCTTCGGTCGGTACCGGCCCGGAAACCCGGCAATCGCGGGGAATTGTAGCTGCGCCGAACACGCCATCCGGCGGAAGCGCAGCGAAGTTGCTGCCCTCGCATTGGCGCCGTGGTCCGCGATTTGCGGGCAACGGTTCGGAAGCCGATCGGGCTTCCTGGATTCGCAGTCGGGCCGCCTTGGCGGCCGTGTGGCGCAAGCCATGGACTGCGCGGGCCCGCGTTGAGCGGGAGCCGCTGAAGCGAACTGTTTGGACCCTGAGCGCGGCGCGCGGCGCCGCAAGAACAACGAGATCAAATTCGGGAACCAGCTCCACATGGTCGTTGCCCCTGTCGTGTCGCTGCACGCCGCCCCTCCCGGCGCGGCATGGGCGCGCGTGGCCGGGCCCGACCACGCTGTCCTCGGCCGGAAACCGGGTGCGCCGCTTCGTCGGCGCGCCCGGGTGTCCGTCCACTGATCCTCGTCCGCTCGGACGTCCCTGCCGTTCGCTTCAGCCTGCTGAGCGCCCCTGAGAAGGCGCAAGGAGTGCTGAATGAAACGCATGTTGTTCAACGCCACGCACGCGGAAGAGCTGCGCGTGGCCATCGTCGACGGCCAGCGGCTGGTCGACATCGACATCGAGAACGCGGGCCGCGAGCAGCGCAAATCGAACATCTACAAGGGGGTCATCACCCGCGTCGAGCCCAGCCTGGAAGCGTGCTTCGTCGACTACGGCGAAGAGCGTCACGGGTTCCTCCCGTTCAAGGAAGTGTCCCGCGTCTACTTCCGCGAAGGCGTGGACGTCCGCACCGCCAGCATCAAGGAAGCCCTGCGCGAAGGCCAGGAACTGAACGTCCAGGTCGAGAAGGAAGAGCGTGGCAACAAGGGCTCGGCGCTCACCACGTTCGTCTCGCTGGTCG
>CAYGXL010000173.1:0-5591 GCA_964353935.1 uncultured Burkholderiaceae bacterium
GTCACCGACTTCGCGAGGTTCCGTGGCTTGTCCACGTCCGTGCCCCGCGCCACCGCGGTGTGATACGCGAGCAACTGCAGCGGCACCACGTGCAGGATCGGCGACAGCGGACCGTAGTGCTCGGGCAGCCGGATCACGTGGATGCCGCGCGAGGACTGGATGTGCGTGTCGGCGTCGGCGAAGGCGTAGAGCTGGCCGCCGCGCGCCCGCACTTCCTGGATGTTCGACTTGAGCTTCTCGAGCAGCGAGTCGTTCGGCGCGACCGTCACGACCGGCATCTGCTCGGTCACGAGCGCGAGGGGGCCGTGCTTCAACTCGCCGGCCGGGTAGGCCTCGGCGTGGATGTAGCTGATCTCCTTCAGCTTCAGCGCACCCTCGAGCGCGATCGGGTAGTGCAGGCCGCGGCCGAGGAAGAGCGCATTCTCCTTGCGCGCGAACTGCTCGGCCCACGCAACCACCTGCGGCTCCAGCGCCAGCACCGCCTGCAGCGCGGCGGGCAGGTGCCGCAGCGCGCGCAGGTGGCCGCGCTCCTGCTCGGCGGACAGGCGGCCGCGCAGCTTGGCCACCGTGAGCGCCAGCAGGAAGAGGGCGACCAGCTGCGTCGTGAACGCCTTGGTCGACGCCACGCCGATCTCGACGCCGGCGCGCGTGAAGAACTTCAGCTTCGTCGTGCGCGCCATCGCGCTGGTCGGCACGTTGATGATGCCGAGCGTGGTCGTCATGCCGAGCGACTGCGCGTGCTTCAGCGCGGCGAGCGTGTCCGCGGTCTCGCCCGACTGGGAGATGACGACGACCAGCGAGCGCGGGTTGGGCACGCTGTCGCGGTAGCGGTACTCGCTGGCGATTTCCACCTGCGTGGGCAGGCCGGCGATCGACTCCAGCCAGTACTTGGCCGTGAGGCCGGCGTAGTAGCTCGTGCCGCACGCGAGGATCAGGGCGGAGTCGATGCCGGACAGCAGCTCCGCCGCGCCTGCGCCGAACAGCGCCGGGTCGATGCCGTCGACGGTCTCCAGCGTGTCGCTGATCGCGCGCGGCTGCTCGAAGATCTCCTTCTGCATGTAGTGGCGGTACGGGCCGAGTTCGGCCGCCCCGCTGCCGACCTGCACGGTCTGCGCCGCGCGCTTCACTTCCGCGCCGGTGGCGTCGACGATCCGCACGTGATCGAGGTCGATGTCGACGACGTCGCCTTCCTCGAGATAGATGATCTGGTCCGTCGTGCCGGCGAGCGCCATCGCGTCGGACGCGAGGAAGTTCTCGCCCTTGCCCACGCCCACGACCAGAGGCGAGCCCTGCCGCGCGCCCACCAGGCGCTTAGGCTCGGCCTTGTGCACGACGGCGATCGCGTACGCGCCCTTGAACCGCGCGATCGCGCCGCGGACGGCGTCGAAGAGGTCGCCCTTGTACAGCGAGTGGACCAGGTGCGCGATCACCTCGCTGTCGGTCTCGGTGACGAACTCGTAGCCGGCGCGCTTCAGTTCCTCTCGGATCTCCTCGTAGTTCTCGATGATCCCGTTGTGGACGACCGCAACCTCGTCGCGCGAGAAGTGCGGGTGCGCGTTGGTCGTGACCGGCGCGCCGTGCGTGGCCCAGCGGGTGTGGGAGATGCCGAGTTCGCCGGCCAGCCCGGACTTCTTCACCTGATCATCGAGGTCGGCGACGCGGGCCGTGCTGCGCGAGCGCGTGAGGGCGCCGCCGACGAGCAGCGCCACCCCGCAGGAGTCATAGCCGCGGTACTCGAGGCGGCGCAGCCCCTCGACCAGCACTGGAGTGATATCGCGCGTGGCGACGGCTCCGACGATGCCGCACATGTGTCAGCCTTTCTTCTGTTTGACTGGACGCTGCCAGTGCTCGAGCGTCACCTGCCTCGCGCGCGCCACCGTCAGCTTGCCCGGGGGCGCGTCCTTGGCGATCGTCGAACCGCCGCCGACGGTCGCCCCGGCCCCGATGGTGACCGGCGCCACCAGCACGGCGTTCGAGCCGATCGAGGCGCCGTCGCCGATGACGGTCTTGTGCTTGTTCGCGCCGTCGTAGTTCGCGGTGATCGTGCCGGCGCCGACGTTGACGTCGCGGCCGACGACGGAGTCGCCGACATATGCCAGGTGGTTCGCCTTCGAGCCGCGCCCGATCGTGCTCGCCTTGATCTCGACGAAGTTGCCGATGTGCACCTGGTCGTCCAGCGTGTTGCCTGGCCGCAGCCGGGAGAACGGTCCCAGGCGAGCGCCCGCCCCGACGGAAGAGTCCTCGACGTACGTGAACGGCAGCAGCTCGGTGCCGGCACCGAACGAACAGTTGCGCAGCACGCAGTAGGCGCCCACCCGGACGCCGTCGGCGAGTTCGACGCGGCCCTCGAAGATGCAGCCCACGTCGATCGAGACGTCGGCGCCGGTGACCAGTTCGCCGCGCACGTCGATGCGCGCGGGATCGGCGAGCGTCACGCCGGCGTCCATCAGCACCTGGGCCGCGCGCCGCTGCGCGATGCGCTCCACCATGGCGAGTTGCTCCTTGCTGTTCACGCCGAGCGTTTCGTCGACATCGCCACTGTCGACGCCGACCACCCGCACGCCGTCGCGCACGGCGCGTGCGATCACGTCCGTCAGGTAGTACTCGCCCTGGGCGTTTTCGTTCGACAGCGTCGCGAGCCACGCCTTCAGCTGCGCGGTCGGCACGACGACGATGCCGGTGTTCACCTCGTCGATCGCGCGTTCCGCGGGCGAGGCGTCCTTCTGCTCGACGATGCGGACCACGTCGCCGCGCTCGTTGCGCACGATGCGGCCGTAGCCGGTCGGGTCGGCAAGGCGCACCGTCAGCACGCCGACGGCGTGGCCCGCCGCGTCGAGAAGCCGGCGCAGCGTTGCCGAAGTGATCAGCGGCACGTCCCCGTAGAGAACCAAAGTCGAGGTCGAGTCGTCCAAGCGCGGAACGGCCTGCATGACTGCGTGCCCTGTGCCCAGTTGCGGCTCCTGCAGCACGAAGTGCAGGCCGGGTTCCCCGGGGAATGCTTCTCGAACGGCAGCAGCGCCGTGTCCGATCACGACTGTGATGTTGGCCACGTCGGCGCAGGCCTGCCGGGCGGCGGCGATGACGTGCGCTAACATCGGCTGCCCAGCCACGGGGTGCAGCACTTTCGGCAGAGACGAGCGCATGCGCTTGCCCTGCCCGGCGGCGAGTATCACGATGTTCATGGCGCGCGGAGGTCCTCGATTGCGCTTCGATTCTAAGTCACTGGTCTCTCTCGGCAGCGGTTCGCGCCTTCTGGCGTTGGGCCTGTTTGCCCTGCTTTTTGCCGCATGCAGCACCATCAAGCTCGGCTACAACAACGCCGACACGCTGCTGCTGTACTCGCTCGATCGCTATGTCTCGCTGACCGACGAGCAGGAGCAGATGGTGCGCCGGCGCGTCGCCTCCTTGATGGACTGGCACCGCGCGACGCAACTGACGGATTACGCGGCCTTCATCCAGAGCGCCCGCGGCCGCCTCGACGGCAGCGTCGTCTCGCCCGCGGAAGTCCTCGCGCTCAACGAGGGCCTGAACGCGCGCATGGCCGCGCTCGGCGAGCGCGCCGCCCCGGATGCCGCCGCCCTCGCGCTGACCCTGACGCCGGCGCAGATCGACCAGGTCGAGCGCAAGCTCGTCGACGACAACATCAAGGCGCGCAAGGAGTCTTCGGAGGCGGTCAAGCAGGAGCTCGACGCGCGCGCGAAGAAGTACGCCGAGCGCGCGGAGTACTGGCTCGGCAAGGTCAGCGACCAGCAGGTGCAGCTCGTCCGCGCCTCGCTCGCCAGCCGGCCGGCTGACTCGCTTTACTGGATCGAGGCGCGCGAGCGGCGGACGAAGGACCTCGTCGCGCTGCTGCGCCGGATCCAGGCGGAGCGCCCGTCGGAAGCCGTCGCGGCGAACTGGTTTCGCGCCTACTTCCGCGAACTGGCCCGGCCGTCGAACACGGACCAGCTCGCGCGGGCCGAGGCTTTCCGGCGCGACAACGCGCGGCTGATCGCGCAACTCGTCAACAGCGCGTCCCTCGAGCAACGCGCGCACCTCGATCGCAAGCTCTCGAGCTTCAAGACCGAGTTCGTCCAGCTCGCGCAGCGAGGCGCCGCCGGCTGACGGTGGAATGGGACCCGCCCCCGAGGGCGGATCAGCGATGCGCGTGCGAGTGCTCGCCGTGCCGCGCCGTGTGCGAGCGGTAGGCGTGGTTGCCCGCCGTCGGCGCCAGTGAGCCGACGACCATGCCGACGGCTCCCAGCAGGAACCCGCCCAGCACCGACGGGAAGACCTCGCCGAGCGGCGTGAAGTCGAGCAGCGCCCACGTGCTCATGCCCAGCACGATCGACCAGACGGCGCCCTGCCGCGTCGATCGCTTCCAGTACAGCCCGCACACCAGCGGCCAGAACGCGCCGACCACCGGGAACTGGTACGCCTTGGACACCAGCTCGTAGATCGGCGTGCCTTCCATGATGATCGAGTAAGCGAGCACGCAGCCGGTGAAGACGACGACCGTGACGCGCATGTAGCGCAGCGACTGGTGGTCGCTCAGCTTCACGAAGTTCTTCAGCACGTTCTCGACGAAGGTGGTCGACGGCGCCAGCAGCGTCGCCGAGGCGGTCGACATGATGGCGGACAGCAGCGCGCCGAAGAAGAACACCTGCAGCCACACCGGCATGTGCTCCATCACCAGCGTCGGCAGGATCTTCTGCGAGTCGTCCTTCAGCAGCGAGTTGGCGGCGTCCGGCATGATCAGGAAGGCCGACAGCCCGATGAACATCGGCACTCCGGCGAACAGCATGTACGAGATGCCGCCGATGATCGGACCCTTCACGGCGACGTCGGCGCTCTTCGCCGACATCACGCGCTGGAACACGTCCTGCTGCGGGATCGAACCGATCATGATCGTGATCGCCGCGCCGATCCAGAACAGCCAGCCGTGCAGCCCGCCGTCGGGGAAGAACTGGAAGAGATCGCGCGACTGCGCGTACTCGACGACCTTGCCGACGCCGCCCGCATGATCGGCGGCGAAAACGGCAATCAGCGTCAGGCCGACGACGATGATGATCATCTGGAAGAAGTCGGTCAGCGCCACGGACCACATGCCGCCGAACAGCGTGTAGACGAGCACGACCAGGGTGCCGATCACCATGCCTGTCGCGACGCTGATGGCGCCGACCGACAGCAGGTTGAACACGAGACCGAGGGCGGTGATCTGCGCGGCGACCCAGCCCAGATAGGAGATCAGGATCACGATCGAGCTGAAGATCTCCACGCCCATGCCATAGCGCTTCCGGTAGAAGTCGCCGATGGTCAGCAGTTCCATCTTGTAGAGCTTGCGCGCGAAGAACATGCCGACGAGCACCAGGCACATGCCGGCGCCGATCGGGTCCTCGACCGTCTTCTGGAGCCCGCCCTCGACGAACTTGCTCGGGATGCCGAGCACCGTCTCGGAACCGAACCACGTCGCGAACGTCGTCGCGATGATCACCGGCAGCGGCAGCGACCGCCCGGCGATCGCGTAGTCCGCGGTGTTCTTCACGCGCGTCGCGGCGTACAAGCCGATGGCGATCGACGCGAGGAGGTAGAGGACGACGAAGGCGATCAGC
>CAYGXL010000174.1:0-5547 GCA_964353935.1 uncultured Burkholderiaceae bacterium
GACCGCTCCTCCGTGCCCTCCTCCAGCAGCCCGATCGACCACGCGCGCGGCTGGTCTTCAGTGGCCAGGTGGCGCGGCACGCCGATGTCCCGCCGCGCGTGGCCGTTGCCGGTCAGCAGGATGACGCCGCGCGCGAGGTAGGGACGCAGCGACTTCGCGAGGACCGCGTCGCGCGCGATCTGCGCCCGCGCCATCCCCGGCAACGCCGACTTCGGCAGCATGTTGCAGTGGCCGACCTGCACGACCTGCTCGTGCTTCGCAAGGATGTCGTCGAAGCGGTCGAGCGCGAGTTCGGCGCGCTCCGCCTCGGTGAAGGCCGCGTTCGGTCCTCCGCGCGCGACCCGCGCCGCGGCGCTGCGCGACAGGTTCGCCGCCACGATCGGCAGGTCGTACTGCAGCGCCAGTTCCACGAACGGCCGGTAGCGCGCCCAGTCCCACGAGTCCTTCGGCGCGCGCGCCTGCGCGATCACATGATCGGCAAGGGAGCGCCCCTCCGGCGGCGGCTCCCGCCTCGCGCGGTCGATGTCGGCTTGCCGCTCGCGATCGAACTGCTCGAACGCGATCGCAGGCCGGGCTCCGCCCTCCAGCAGGCGGCGCAGCGCATCGGCGCGGACCTGGTGCTGCACGACGTTGTCGTGCACCTCGCCGAGCAGCACGACAGGGCGGCGTGCGAGTTCGACGGCCAGGCGCTCCCCGTCCAGCGGGGGCGGCGTCGCGCACCCGGCGAACACGGGCGCGCAGGCCAACACGAACAGGAGATGGCGCCCAGGGCGCATGCATGCCTCGCAAAAAGAGGATGGGTGGATGTCCGCGGCGCCAGCGTGCGCGCCGCGCGAGCCGAGCCATGGCGACGTTCCTGGACCGTCTCACCGTGGGCGCCGGGATACTAGCTTGATGGGCGGCCGGACGCGGCGCACGAGCCTGCGCTCCCGCGCGCGCGTCCTATGATCCGGCCATGACATCGCTTGCGTCCGCATGGAGCGTCCTGGCCGACCTGGGACACTCCGCGCTGCAGTGGTTCGCCGGCTGGCGGCGCATCCTCATGTTCAGCGCCAGGCTCCTGGTGCTCGCGTTTTCCCCTTCGACGTACCGCGGGCCCAACCGCGCGGCCCTGGCGCGGCATCTCGTCGAGGACACGGCCCCGATCCTGCTCTGGTTCACCCTGATGACGTCGATCGTCAGCCTGGTGATCATCCACATCGTCGTCGTGACCTCGGTGAGCTACGGCCTGTCGCGCTATGCGCTCGAGATGGTCGTCCGCGTGCTGGTGCTCGAGCTGATACCGCTGACGGCCGCGATGTTCGTCGCGCTGCGCTGCGCCCTGCCCAACGCAGCGGAGATCGCAGCGCTGCACGGGCGCGGCGCGTTCGGCGTGCAGTCGGCCGGGAGCACCGAGCCGCTGCAGCGCGAGATCCTGCCGCGCGTCGTGTCGGGCACGTTCTCCGTGCTGCTGCTGGCGGCTGTGAGCAGCGTGGTCTGCGCCGTGCTCGCCTACGTGTGGGTGCATGGCTTCACGATGGGCGGGCTGCCGGGCTACACGAGGACCTTCGGCCGCGTGTTCAGTCCGTCCCTGTCCCTGATCTTCACGCTGAAGACGCTGGGCCTCGCCCTCGCCGTGGGGTTGATCCCGATCGCGTCGGTTCTCTACGATCCGCCGAGGCCGCACCTTCGCACCAGCGCCGAACTGCGCGGCCTGGTGCGGCTGTTCTTCGTGATCCTGCTGATCGAGATCGGCTCGCTCGTGGGCAACTACCTCTGAGGCCAACGCGATGAGCGACGAACCGACGCCTGCGCTGCGAACATCCGAATCCCTCGAGTTCCGCGCCGCGCTGCTGGTGGGAGCGCTGGTGCTGCTGGTGGCTGCTTCGGCCGCGTACCTGCTGTACGCACGGGGCGTGTTCGAGCCCTCGCAGCGGCTGGTGCTGCTGTCCGACGATGCCGAAGGCGTCACCGTCGGCATGGACCTGACTTTCGCCGGCTTTCCGATCGGCCGTGTCCGCGGCATCGAACTGTCCGACGACGGCACGACGCGCATCGTCATCGACGTGCCGCGCAAGGATGCGCGCTGGCTGCGCGAATCGAGCGTGTTCACTCTGACGCGCGGCCTGGTCGGCAACACCAACCTGCGGGCCTTCAGCGGCGTCCTGAGCGATCCGCCCCTGCCCGCCGGGGCCGAGCGGCGGGTGCTGGTCGGCGACGCCACAGCCGAGATCCCCCGCCTCGTGGCCGAGACGCGTGACCTGATCCGCAACCTGACGCAACTCACGAACGCCGACTCGGCGCTGGCCGCTTCGCTCGGCCACTTGCAGAGCGCGACCGAGAAGATCGCCGGTCCGCGCGGCGCGCTCGGCGTGCTGTTCGGCAACGAGGCCGACGCGCAGAAGCTGGTCGTCACGATCGACCGGACGAACGCCCTGCTGGCGCGCCTCGATGGCCTGGCCGCCAGGGCGGACCAGCAGGTGTTCGGTGCCGACGGCCTGATGCCCGAGGCGCGCGCGGCCGTCGTGCAGCTGAACGCGGCGCTGCTCGAAGCGCGCGCGAGCCTGAAGAAGATCGACGCCATCCTGGTCGACGCGCAGGCGATCGCCGGCAACGCGCGCGCCGCATCGACCGACCTCGCCGCGCTGCGGTCCGAGGTCGACGCCAACCTGCGCAAGGTGAGCCGGATGATCGACGAGGTCAATCGTCGCTGGCCGTTCGCGAAGTCGCCGGAGATCAAGCTGCCATGAGCGCGCCCGGCCGCTCCGAAGCGCTCATCCCGAGCGCGCAGCGCGGAGGGTAGTCCAATGAGCCGCCTCGAGCACATCGTGCGCTACGCCGTCGGATCGCTGCTCGTGCTGATGACGGCGTGCACCAGCGCCCCGCCGGCACCGGAGTGGCAGTCCAATGCGAAGGCGGCACTGGATCGCGCGGTCGCCGCCTTCCTGGGCGGCGACACGCGCGTGGCAAACGCGGAATTCGACCTGGCGCGCCGTGAACTCGCGCGCACCGGTCGCGTCGACCTGGTTGCGATGGCCGAGTTGACGCGCTGTGCCGTGCGGGTGGCGAGCCTCGATGTGGGGCCGTGCGAGGGATTCGAGAAGCTGCGACCCGACGCGACGCCGGCGGAGCGCGCCTACGCCGACTACCTGGCCAACCGCGTGCAGGCCGGGGACGTCGCCTTGCTGCCGGAACGCCATCGTCCGTTCGCCGCGGGCGGCCTCGGCGGCGACGCGGCGACGTCCGCGCTCGCGGCCCTCGACGATCCGCTGGCGCGGCTGGTCGCAATCGGCGTGCTGTTCCAGGACGGCCGCGCGAGTCCCTCGGCGATCGCCCTTGCGGTGGACACCGCATCCGCGCAGGGATGGCGGCGGCCGTTGCTCGCCTGGCTGGGTGTGCAACTCGCGCTCGCCGAGAAGGCCGGGGACAGCGCCGACGCCGAGCGCCTGCGGCGGCGGATCGCGCTGGTCCAGGACACCAAGTGATCGACGCGAGTCGAGAGGCGGACTCGCATCGATCGCGCACCTCCTCTCCGACCTGGAGGAACTGGAAGCGCATCTGCGCCACCACGTGAACGACGCCCGAAAGAATTGCCTTGACGACGTTGAACCAGCGGCTCCCAATGCGACAAGTTTTCGGGAGAGATCCTTGATGCCCAACAGCCGCACGTTCCTGTCCGCCCTGCTTGCCTGCACGCTGCTGGGCGCCCCGTCCGTACGAGCACAAGGGACGTTCCGCATCGAGGTTCACCCGATCGTCTCGCTCGATGCGGACGCCGCACAGGCGCTCCAGGGCAAGTTCGAGGGACCGTCGCGCACGGTGGCCGGCGAACTCCGTTTGCCGTTCACGGATGACGTGCGCGTGCCGGCCGTCGTCTTCATGCATGGCGACGCCGGTGCCTTGTCGAACCAGCCCGTGTGGATCGACAAGCTCATCGCCATGGGGATCGCGGTGTTCACGGTGGACAGCTTTACTGGCCGCGGCGCCATCGGACAGCAGCCGGGCATCATGATCGGAGGGCGCTTGCCGACTCCGCTGATGCGCGTGGCCGATGCGCAGCAGGCGCTCGAGCTGCTGAGCAGGCACCCGCGCATCGACCCGCAGCGCATTGGCTTGATGGGAGTCTCTTCCGGCGCGCGGACGACGCTGTACGTGGCCACCAGGCGATTTGCCGCTGACGGCCCGAGCGGCCGATATCTCGGGTTCGTCGCGTTGTATCCGCCTTGCAACCTGCGGCTGAACGACGAAACGGACGTCACCGGGCCGATCCGCATCCACCATGGCGCGGCCGATATCGTCACGCGCCCCGAATTTTGCCGCGCCTATGTCGACCGGCTGAAGGAGGCGGGGCGCGATGCCGAGTTCTACGAGTATCCGGAGGCGCGCCACGGCTATGACAGCGACCCGCGGATGCCAGTGCAGCGCAACCCGGCGCTGCCTAACTTCAGCAAGTGTGAGCTGGTGGAGCGCGGCGGCGGCCTCGTGAACGCCGCCACCAACGACCCCTTGCGCCCCACCGACGCCTGCGTCGGCAGCGGCATCGAAGGCGGTCCGGCACCTGCGGCCGCGGCTCAGACTCACGAGCGCGTGCTGACGTTCTTCAAGACACTGTTTGCGAGGTAGCTCCCATCGCCGGACTCGAGAACATTGGGCCATGAGCCGTTCGGCAAACATTCCATCAGGGCTAGCCCCAAATGGCGGATCTGGCGAAGTACGGGCAATGTCTCCGTTCCTCCTTGCCAGTCATCGCCTTCATGCGCTGGATTGCCGTATCCCTCGTGGTCATCGCCGCCTGCGTCGCCGCGTTACTGCTGAGCCAGCAGAAGGTGCTGTGGCACGTTACCGAGCCCGGGATGACGCTGCCTGACGTGCGCGCGGTTCTTCCCGAAGCCGTGCCGCCCGCACAGCCGAAGTCGCTCGCCAACGGCCTGTCGCTTGGCCTCGTGGTTCCCAAAGCCTCGAATCTTGACCGGGCCTTCGATGCCGAGCTCTATTTCGACGACGCCGGCCTGCAGCAGGTGCTGCTCCTGCCGACACGCCTGCTCACGACGTCGGCCGCGATGATGGAGTTCGACGAGTTGAGACAGGCCGCGTCTCGACGCTACGGCCGGGAACTTCCCTCGACCGGGACCCCATCTGCCGATGTTCCGGCCGAGGCTCGTTGGATGGCCGGCCCGGTAATGATCGCGCTTCGTGTCGAGAACCGCGGCGCCTATGCGGCGGTCGTGATGTCGTACGCATCGGCCAAGGGGCGCTTCTAGCAGACGCGAACGGTGGATCGACACGCTGCGTCTTCTTCATCCGCACGCTGGCGTGGAGCGCGCCATTTGTCACGTCCGCTTCGCGCCGGCTGCCGTCTCGGAACCGCCAGACGCCGGCCAGCGGATGCCGCTGTGTACGACACCGCACGGTCCTGGCGCAACCGAAGGGTCATGCTGCTTATCGAACGTGGATGCGGCGGGGGCGTGGGCCTGCCAATCCCTAAATGGGGAACGCGGTAGCCCAAAGAAAAACGGGCTACGCCGTGATGACGTAACCCGTTGTTATTAGTGGCGCGCCCGGCAGGAT
>CAYGXL010000175.1:0-5520 GCA_964353935.1 uncultured Burkholderiaceae bacterium
CTCGACATCAAGATCAGGATGTATCCGACGCACGCGGCGGGCAAGCCGGTGGCGATGATCCCGAACTGCGCCGCGACCCGCCACGCGCACTTCGTGCTCGACGGTTCCGGGCCGTCCTACCTCGATCCGCCGCCGCTCGACTCGTGGCCGAACGTCAACTGGCAGCCGGACGCACAGAAGAGCACGCGGGTGAACCTCGACACGCTGACGAAGGAAGAAGTCGCCTCGTGGAAACCGGGCCAGACGCTGCTCCTGAACGGCAAGATGCTCACCGGCCGCGATGCCGCGCACAAGCGCATCCAGGACATGCTGGCGAAGGGCGAGAAGCTGCCGGTCGACTTCACGAACCGCGTGATCTACTACGTCGGCCCGGTCGATCCGGTGCGCGATGAAGTTGTCGGTCCGGCAGGTCCGACCACCGCCACGCGGATGGACAAGTTCACCGAGATGATGCTGTCGCAGACCGGGCTGATCTCGATGATCGGCAAGGCCGAGCGCGGGCCCGCGGCCATTGAAGCGATCAAGAAGCACAAGAGCGCGTACCTGATGGCCGTCGGCGGCGCCGCCTACCTGGTCGCGAAGGCAATCAAGGGCGCGCGCACCGTCGCCTTCGCCGACCTCGGCATGGAAGCGATCTACGAGTTCGACGTGCGCGACATGCCCGTGACGGTCGCCGTCAGTGCCGACGGCACGTCGGTGCACCAGACGGGACCGAAGGAGTGGCAGGCGAAGATCGGGAAGATCCCGGTTACCGCCGTCTGATCGTCCGCACCACTGGCGGCGCCCCCGGGCGCCGCCTTTCATTGGCAGCCCGGAGTCCCCGATGCGTGGTTCGACCGTCGTTCGCATCTTTCGCGCGGCGCTGGCCGCGTTTCTTTGCGCCGCCTGCGCCGGCGCGCTGGCGCAGGCGAGCAAGCCGATCCGGATCCTCGTCGGTTTCCCGGCCGGCGGCGGCACGGACGGGATCGCACGCACGCTTGCCGAAAGGCTCAAGGACGAACTCGGCGCGCCCGTCATCGTCGAGAACCGCGCGGGCGCCGGCGGACAGATCGCCGCGCAGGCGCTGAAGACCGCGCCCGCGGACGGCAGCACCTACTTCATCTCGCACGATCACACGATCTCCATCCTGCCGCTGGTGGTGAAGAACCCCGGCTTCGATCCGGCGAACGACTTCGTTCCGGTCGCGGGCTTCGCCACCTTCGTCAACGCGCTCGCCATGTCCTCGGGGTCGCCGGCGCAGACGTTCAACGACTTCGTGAGCGGCGTGCGCGCGCAGGGCGGCAAGTCGGCGGTCGGCGTGCCCGCGCCGGCGTCGGTCCCCGAGTTCCTCGTCAAGGTGATCGCCGAGAAGTACGGGCTCGACCTGGTCTCGGTGCCCTACCGCGGCAGCGCCCCGATGATCGCCGACATGCTCGCGTCGCAGATCCCCGCCGGCGTCGCGTCCATTCCCGAGTTCGTCGAGAACCACAAGGCCGGGAAACTGCGCGTGGTGGCGGTGCTGGGCAGCCGCCGCCAGGCGGTACTGCCCGACGTGCCGACCTTCGCGGAACTCGGCCTGGCCGGCTTCGAGGATGCGCCGTACTACGGCTTCTTCGCGCCGGTCGGGACGCCGAAGGCGGAGATCGACCGGTTCTCGGCCGCGCTGGCGAAGGTGATCGCCACCCCCGAGGTCCGGGACAAGTTGACGACGTGGGGCCTGGCGGTCGGGTTCATGCCGCAGCAGCAATTCGCTGCACGGGAGCGCGCCTACGCGCAGACGTGGTCAAGGATCATCAAGGCGAGCGGCTTCCAGCCACAGTGAGTGCGCCGAGCGCCCGCGCGCTCAGCGATTGAATACGCCGGTCGACAGGTAGCGATCGCCGCGATCGCACACGATGAACACGATCGTGGCGTTGCGGGACTCGGCCGCCACGCGCAACGCGATCGCGAGCGCGCCCGCGGCGGAGATGCCGCAGAAGATGCCTTCCTCGCAGGCCATCCGGCGCGCCATCGCCTCGGCGTCGGCCTGCGTCACGGACTCGATCCGGTCGACGCGTTGCGCGTCGTAGATCTTCGGCAGGTACGCCTCGGGCCACCTGCGGATTCCCGGGATCTGCGAACCTTCGGCAGGTTGGGCGCCCACGATCTCCACCTTCGGGTTCTGTTCCTTCAGGTAGCGCGACACCCCCATGATCGTGCCGGTCGTGCCCATCGCGCTGACGAAGTGCGTGACCGCGCCTGCCGTGTCGCGCCAGATCTCAGGGCCGGTCGTCTCGAAGTGAACGCGGGGATTGTCGCCGTTGGCGAACTGGTCCAGCACCCTGCCCTCGCCGCGCGACTGCATTTCCATCGCGAGGTCGCGCGCGTACTCCATGCCGCCCTTCGATGCCGGCGTCAGGATCAGTTCCGCGCCGTACGCCGTCATGCTCACGCGGCGTTCGGCCGAGAGGTTGTCCGGCATGATCAGCGTCATCCGGTAGCCCTTCATCGCGGCGATCATCGCCAGCGCGATGCCCGTGTTGCCACTCGTGGCTTCGATCAGGCGGTCGCCGGTCCTGATCTCGCCGCGCTCCTCGGCGCGGCGGATCATCGACAGCGCCGGTCGGTCCTTCACCGAACCGCCCGGGTTGTTGCCCTCGAGCTTGCCGAGGATCACGTTGCCGCGCCGCTCGTTGTCCGCGCCCGGAATGCGCTGCAGGCGGACCAGCGGCGTGTTGCCGATGGTCTGGTCGATCGACGCGAAATCCGGCTTTGTCATGCGACGTCGAGTTCCTCGATGCGCCGCGGCGGATAAGTGTCCCATCCGGTGCAACCGGGACAGTTCCAGTGGTACTCACGCGCGCGGAAGCCGCAGCGCGTGCAGCGGTAGCGGGCGAGCTTTCGCGTCTGCCCGCGCAGCAGCGACGCAAGAAGCTGCATTTCGCCGTCGTCCTTGTTCATCGCGAGCCTCGTCTCCAGCAGGCGCTCGAAGCCGAGCAGCGATGGATGGCGGCGAAGCTCCTCGCCGACCAGCGCCTCGGCGGCCGTGGGCCCTTCCCACGCGTTCACGCTCTTCTGCGCCACGTCGAGCAGGTCGATCGAAGGCATGTCGAGCAGCGCGCGCTTGAGCCAGTTCAGCGCGCCGGCGCGATCGCCCGCGGCGTCCATCGCGTCCGCGACGCGCGATGCGATCAGCGGCACGTGCTCCGGCGATGCCGCTTCGACGTTCAGCCACTGGCGCAGCGCGTCGCCACGGTTCCCGAGCTTCATCTGGAGGTCGCCCGCCAGGATGAGCGCGCGCACTGACTTGCGGTGGGCCGCGAGCGCTTTGTCGATCGCCTTCTGAGTTTCGTCGAAGCGTCCCTGTTCGAGCGCGCTCGCCGCCAGTTCGCAGTAGAAGTGCGAGATCGCCACCCCGTGCGACTCGCCCGCCTCGCGCTCGAGCAGCCGCGCGCAGTCGACCGCCTTCAGCCACTCCCGTTCCATCTGGTAGATGCGCAGCAGCGCGCGCAGCGCATCGAAGCGGTGGTGCGTGTCCTCCAGCAACCGGGTGAACGCATCCTCGGCGCGGTCGAGCAGGCCGCCCTTCAGGTAGTCCTGCCCGAGTTCGGCGAGCGCCTGCGACCTCGCGCTCGCGGGGAGGTCGGCGCGGTTGAGCAGGTGCGTGTGAATGCGCACGGCGCGGTCGAACTCGCCGCGGCGCCGAAACAGGTTGCCGAGCGCGTGGTGCAGTTCGATGGTTTCCGGATCGAGCTTGACGACCTCGATGAAGGCATCGATCGCCTTGTCGTGCTGGTCGTTCAGCAGCAGGTTGAGGCCACGGAAGTACGAGCGCGGCAGGCCCGCCTGGTCGGTCGCCTGTGCGCGCGACTCGAAACCGCGCGCGAGCCAGCCGGCGCCGAACAGCAGCGGCAGCGCAAGCAGGTACCAGAACTCGAACTCGATCACCCGCGGTCTCCGGTGCCCAGTTCGGCGACGGCGCCTGACTGGCGCGCCGCACTGAGCCCCCGCTCGGCGATGACTTCGGGCTCGGCGACCGCGGGGGAGGTCGCGCGCAGCCGCACGACCTCGCGGCGCATCTTGTAGATCGGCAGCGCGAGCGCGAGCGCGCCGAGCAGCGCGCCGACCGCCACGCAGATCAGCATCACGACGATCAACGGCACCCGGTCGAGCATGAAGTCGGCACTGAACCGCACCGGCACCGGGGTCGTGTTCTTCAGCGCGAACCACAGCACAAGCAGGAAGAAACCGAGCTTCGCGAGCCACGCGAGAAGCTTCATCGTCGCTCTCCGGGACGAAAGCCCGCATTGTAGGGAATGCCGGGCCTGCGGCACCTTCGTCGACGATTGCGTCGAGTCAAAAAAAAGGCCGCGATTCCTCGCGGCCTTCCAGGTGCCTGCGACGACGTCTATTCGTCGCCTTCGTCAGCGCCGTTGCCGGCGCCGCCCGGCGACTCGCTGCCGTCCACCCGTTCGCGCAGTTCCTTGCCGGCCTTGAAGTGCGGCACGTGCTTCGCGGGCACCTGCACGCGGTCGCCCGACTTCGGGTTGCGGCCGATGCGCGGTGGACGGTAGTTGAGGGCAAAGCTGCCGAAGCCGCGGATCTCGATGCGCTGGCCGCCGGCCAGCGCATCGGTCATGGCGTCGAGCATCGTGTTGACCGCTTCGTCGGCGTCACGCGCGACCAGGCGCGGGTTGCGCTCCGCCAGCCGCGCGATCAGCTCCGACTTCGTCATGGTCTTCATGACTTCGCCCCGTTTCCGCCTCGTACCGCCGTCTTACTTGCTCTGCGTGTCGAGCTTGGCCTTCAGCAGCGCGCCGAGGTTGGTCGTCCCGGTCTGCGCTTCCGCCTGCATCCGCTCCATCGTCGCCGTGGTGTCGGCGCTGTCCTTCGCCTTGATCGAAAGGTTGATGTTGCGATTCTTGCGATCGACGTTGATGATCATCGCGGTGACGGTATCACCTTCCTTCAGGTGATTGCGCGCATCCTCGACGCGGTCGGCAGCGATTTCCGACGCACGGAGGTAGCCCTCGACGTCGTTGCCGAGATCGACGACGGCGCCCTTCGCATCAACGGTCTTCACCTGGCCGGTGATCATGCTGCCCTTCTCGTGGCCGGCGGCGTAGTTGTTGAACGGATCGCCGGACATCTGCTTGACGCCCAGGGAGATGCGCTCGCGCTCGGTGTCGATCGCCAGCACCATCGCCTCGATCTCGTCGCCCTTCTTGTACTTGCGGACGGCTTCCTCGCCCGGCTCGGACCACGACAGGTCGGACAGGTGGACCAGGCCGTCGATGCCGCCCGGCAGGCCGATGAACACGCCGAAGTCCGTGATCGACTTGATGGCGCCGGCGACCTTGTCGCCCTTCTTGTGCGTCTGCGCGAAGTCGTCCCACGGGTTGGCCTTGCACTGCTTCATGCCCAGGGAGATGCGGCGGCGCTCTTCGTCGATCTCGAGCACCATCACTTCGACTTCATCACCGAGGTTGACCACTTTCTTCGGGTCGACGTTCTTGTTGGTCCAGTCCATCTCGGACACGTGCACCAGGCCCTCGATGCCGG
>CAYGXL010000176.1:0-5489 GCA_964353935.1 uncultured Burkholderiaceae bacterium
ATGGTGCTGGTCATCGTTCGACACCGTTACAACCAGCGGCAGTTCGACTCGATCGCGCTGATCGGCCAGCTGAAGCACTGACGCTCGCGGTCAGCCCGAGCCTGCGCGTGCGTGCACCTCGCGCGCGAAGCAGAGGTCGGCCCAGGACTTCGCCTTGTCCCCGAGGGTGCGCAGCAGGTAGGCCGGGTGGTACGTCACCACCACCGGCACGCGCCGGCCGGCGACATCGATGTGATGCACCTGCCCGCGCAGGCTGGCGATGCTGGCGTCGGTGCCGAGCAGCGCCTGCGACGCGAAGCGGCCCATGACCAAGACCAGCTTCGGATCGACGAGTTCGACCTGGCGAAGCAGGAAAGGCCGGCACTGCGTCACCTCCGCCGGCTCCGGGTTCCGGTTGCTCGGCGGCCGGCACTTCAGCACGTTGGCGATGAACACCGACTGTGGCGTCTCACCTGCGCGCGTCAGCCCGATCGACGCCAGCATGTTGTCGAGCAGCTTGCCGGCCTGCCCCACGAAGGGCTCCCCGCACGCGTCCTCCTCCGCGCCAGGCGCCTCGCCCACCAGCATCCATTCCGCGCGCCGGTTGCCGACGCCGAACACGGCGTGCCTGCGTGTTTCCCCCAGCGCACAGGCACGGCACTTTGCGGTCTCGGCCTCCAGTTCGTCCCACCCGAGATGCGCGACGCGGCCAGCGCGAGGGTCGACGGCTTCGCTGCCCGATGCTGCCGCCGGCGGATATCGCTGCTGCCACACAGGGCCAAGGCCCATCGCCTTCCACAGCTGGTGCCGGCGGGCGTCGAGGGTCACAGCGCGATCCTCATGACGACCGCATCCTCGCGTCCTCCGTGCGCCGGGTAGTAACCGCGCCGCACGCCGATCCGCTCGAACCCGTAGCGCTGGTACAGGCGCAGCGCCGCTTCGTTGGTCGGACGAACCTCGAGCATCATGGTGCGGCCGCCATGGCCGCGGGCGACGTCCGCCATCCAGTCCAGCGTCTGCCAACCCAGGCCGGTGCGCTGGCCGTGGCGGGCGACGCTGATGTTCAGCAGGTGGGCTTCGTCGAGCGCCATCATCATCATGCTGTAGGCCGCCACCTGGCGCGAGCCGTCGCGCAGGACCCACGCGCTGTAACCGGCATTCAGCGCGTCGAGGAAATTGCCGCGCGTCCAGGGAAAGGGATAGATCTCCTTCTCCGCGGCGGCGACCTCGTCGAGGTCCGCCTCCATCATGGGGACGTAGCGATCTTCCTCCGGCCGCGGCAGTGCGCTCATGCAGAAACCTTCTGCCGTCGCTCGTCGATCGTCAGGGCCACGCGGTCACGGACGTAGAGCGGCATCGCCTCGGCGGCTGTCACGGCGAGGCCGCGCCCGAAGTCGATGCGGGCGAGCCGCGCCATGTCACCAGCGCCACCGCGAAGCTCCGGCAGCCAGGGCCCCGCCAGCGTTCCCCAGGCCTCGCGGAAGACGCTGAGTGCGTCGCCCGCCACGAGGTCGGCACCGGCCTCGCGGCGAATCGAGTCCAGCGCAGCGGGCGACTCGAGCGCGGGCGGGCGTAGCTCCGATACGAAGTCATCGTTGCGGTAGACGCCGCAGTACGCCTCTTGCATCCGCGCATCGATCGCGACCAGGGCGACGGCGGCACCCGGATGCCGTGTGAATGCCGCGGCCGCGAGCGCACGCAGGTTGCCGACGCCGACCGCCGGCCGCTTGCACGCATACGCCAGACCCTGCACGACCCCGCACGCGATCCTCAGCCCGGTGAACGAGCCGGGGCCTGCGCCGAAGGCAAAGGCGTCGACGTCGCGCAGCTGCAGGCCGCCCTCGCGCAGCACGGCGTCGACCAGCGGCAGCACGCGGTCCGAGTGCTTCTGTCCGACCGCCTCGCTGCGTTCCACGAGTTGCGAGTGCAGCAAGGCCACCGAACACAGGTCGGTCGCGGTATCGATCGCGAGGATGACGGGAGCGGTCATGCGGGAACCGCCGCACACGGCGCGCGGCAGCCTCTGGAAGTACGGCGATTCTAGCGAACGGCCGCCGCGACGATCGGAGCTACGCGCGCAGGTAACCGATCGGCGCGTGGCGCTTCTGCAGCACCCGTTCCGACGGGATCTGCCAAAGCCGTTCCAGCAGCTCGGCGTAGATCGAACGGAAGTCGATCGCGTGCCGCGCGTTGCCGTTGTCGTCGAGTTGCTGAAGGTCGGGCGCTTCGCCGTACACGCCGCCCCTCACGAGGGGACCGAACGCGAACAGGGCGCTCGCCGTGCCGTGGTCGGTTCCCCCGGTCTGGTTCTCACGGGGCCTACGGCCGAACTCGGAGTACGTCAGCACCAGCGTCCGGTCCCACAGCGACTGCTCTGTCAGCGCCAGGCGCAGCGCGACCACGGCGTCGGCCACCTGCTTGAGCAGCGCGCCGTGGACCTGCAACTGGTTCTGGTGCGTATCGAACCCGGGAAGCGCCAGCCGGATGACCGGCACCTGGCCGGTCGCGGCGATGCCGGCTGCGTGCTTCACCGCCTGCCCGACCGGACCGCGCGGAAACTCGGTCGTGAACACGGCGTCGGGCCGGATCGACGCGCCGGCGCGGGCGATGTCCGCTTCGACGCGCACGAGGTGCGCGAGCGCACCGCGCGACGGCGCCGCCTCCCCGCTCGCCAGGCGCGCCAGCGCGGCGAAGCGCGCCGGGTCATTCAGCGCGATTGCGCGCGCACCGCCGCCCAGCGGGCCCAGGTCCGGAGCGCCGAGGACGACGCCGTCGGCGCTGTAGCGGCTGAAGTCGGTGGTCGATTGGAGAGCGCGCGTGAGCCAGCCGGTCTGCAGGACCTGCTCGCTGTCGGAGGCCGTGTCCCAGATCTCGATCGAGCGGAAGTGCGACAGGTTCGGGCGCGGGTAGCCGACGCCCTGCAGCACGGCCACCTCACCGGCCGCCCACAGCGGTTCGAGCGCCCCCAGCGATGGATGCAGCGCGGGCCCGCCGGCCAGTCGCACGACGGCATCGGGCTTCAAGCCGAGGCGCGGCCGCAGGTCGTGATAGCGGCCGTTGTCGACCGGCACGACCGTGTTCAGGCCGTCGTTGCCGCCGCGCAGCTCGACGAGGACCAGGAGGCGTGCCGGGACGGACGACGACGCCCACGCCGGCAGCGTCGAGCACGAGAGTGTCCCGAAGGCACCGGCGAGAAAGCGTCTGCGATCCATCGCGTCCCTTCGCTCCGTCACTTCAACTGGTAGGCCGGATCGAGCACCGCGGCACGCAGGGCGTCGAGGCCCAGCGTGCCGTCGGCGGCGTGCACGGTCGGCGGCACCGACAGCACCGCGGCCTCCAGCCGAGCGCGCTCGGTGCCGCTCAGGGGCCGCTCCGGCGCAAGGCCGGCGGACTTCAGCCAGGCGTCCGGATCGATGCGCACCGAGCGCACCTGCTCCAGCATCCGCAGCCGGCTCTGGAGCCCTTCGGCGCCGTCCTCGCCGGCTGGGGCGGCCATGGCCATGGCCGGACTCGCGTCGGGCGGCGCCGGAGACAGCACGCGCTCGACGAACTGCTTGCGCGCCAGCAGCGTCGCCGTGTTGATCCACGCGTCGCCACCAGGCCACCCGCGCACGTTCGGCGGCGAGAACAGGTTCTGTCCCATGCCCGCCATCGCCACCGCGGCCGCCGCCGGCGCGACCAGCCGGCCCTCCGACTGCCGCAGCAGGCCGACGACGAGTTCGACGGGAGACTTCACCAGCGCGTTCTCCTCGCTGCGCTGGATCACCTCGGGCTGCCGCAGCAGGGCGCGGACGGCGACGTCGATCCGCCACCCGCTCGAGCGCAACTCGTCGGCGATCGGCCGGACGCGCGCCGCGTCGGGCACGGGCGACACGAACTCGCGCCACAGCTTCGACACGACGAACTCCGCCGTCGACGGCTGCGCCAGCAGGACGTCGAGCACCGCGTCGCCGTCGAGCGGGCCGCTGTGGCCGAGCACCGTCTTGTGGCCGCCGTCGTGCAGTCCTCGGCGGAACACGAACTGGCCGGTCGCCGGATCGAAGCTCCATCCGGTGAACGCCCGCGCGGCGTCCTTGATGTCGGCCTCGCCGTAGCGGCCTTCTCCCAGCGTGAACAGCTCCATCGCCTCGCGCGCGAAGTTCTCGTTCGGCGCGCCGCGGCGGTTCAGCGCCGTATCGAGGTACACGAGCATCGCCGGGTCCCTGGCGACCTGGTGCAGAAGGACGTCGAACCGACCGAGCGCGTGCCGCCGAAGCAGCACGTTCTGCCGGTACATCAGCTGTGCCCAGCGCACCTTCGGCTGCGCGGAAACGAAGTGGTTGTGCCAGAAGAGCGTCATGCGCTCGGTCAGGGGCGACCCGGTGGTCGCCATCTCGCGCAGCCACCACCCGCGCAGCTCGAGGCCCATGCGGACCTGCCTCTGCAACTCGGCGCGGCGCTCTTCATCGGACAGGGTGCGCAGTTCGCGCAGCAGAACGATGCGATCGTCGATCCACGCCGGCGCCGGGGTGGCGGCCGTGTCGACGGACTCGGCGAGGAGGCGGTCGACCGCGGCGTGCTGCGTGAGCGGGGCGAAGCGCGCGACCTCGCCCGCCGAAGGCGCGAACCCGGCGCGCGTCAGCAACTGGCGCGCGCCCTGCTCGCCCAGCGGACCGCCGGACGCCGCGGCTGCCGAGGCGACGAGCAGCGCCCAGGCCAGCCCGACGGCTCGCAACGTGGCGCTCATCTCTTCTCGCCCTTGTCCGGACCACGGTACAGGTCGCGCTGCGCCTCGCGGATCTGCTCGCGCAGCCGCTGCCGTTCCTCGGGCGACATCTGGTGCATCGGACGCGGCGGCTGACCGGCGCCAGGCTCTGGCGGACGCTGTTCGGTGAAGCGATGGCGCATCGCCTGGCGCTCGTCGGGCGACATGTTCCGCCACATGTCGCGCCGCTGCTCGGGCGGCAGCCGGCGGAGCATCAGTTCGCGCTGCTCGGGCGACAGCCGTTCCCACATGCCGCGCCGCTGGTCCGGGGAGAGTCCCTCCCAGGCGCGCTGGCGCTCGTCCTGCGAGCGCGCGCCGCGCCAGGCCTCGCGCTGTTCGGGCGACATGCGCTCCCACATGTCGCGCCGCTGCTCCGGAGTCAGGCGCAGGCGCTGACCCGGATCGACACCGGAGGCCGCGAGCGCCGGCCCGGCGAGCGCGACCGTGAGCGCGCACGCGAGCACGCGCGCCAGTGCGGGCAGACGTTGACGAAGGCACGGCGGAAGCATGGGCGGAATGCTGGTGGGTGGCTCCACGATGGTGAACAATTGTCCGCGCAACGGATACGAGCACCACGTAAATTCTGTAACACTTTGTGTGCGGCGTGCGCCTGCTGCGTCCCCGCCCCTAGCATCACGGCATTCGATCACGTCCGGAACCCATGACGCGCAGCGGTCCACCGAAGATCCTCGTCGTCGACGACGACCCGCGCCTGCGGGACCTGCTGCGCCGCTACCTGGGCGACAACGGGTTCGCGGTCGTCACG
>CAYGXL010000177.1:0-2881 GCA_964353935.1 uncultured Burkholderiaceae bacterium
CGCCTTCGGTCACGCGGGCGATCTGCTTCAGCACTTCCTCGTCGAGCCGCACGCGCATCTGCCAGCCGTCGGCGCTGACCGTCGTGCCCTCGGGCGTGCCCATGCCGACCGTGAAGACGCGCACGCCATAGCTGGCGGCGAGCTCCGCGGCCTTCAGCGGATCGGGCCCGACGTTGCTCTGGCCGTCGGACAGCAGCACGATCGCGGCCGCCGTGTTGCTGCCGGCGGTCATCTCGCGCTCTTCCAGTTTCTTGCGCGGCTCGTCCTTCCGGCCCTTGGGCGGATTGATGAACTCCTCGACGTTGATGCGCGCCTGCGGCAGCGCGGCGTCGAGGGCGATCGCGAGCCCGCTGCCGAGCGCGGTGCCGCGCTGCGGCTCGAGGCGCTCGATCGACTTGATGATGTCTTCGCGGTTGTCGGTGGGCGACTGCACCAGGGCGGCCGACGCCGCGATGCCGACCACGCCGATCTTCACGTGGCGCGGCTGCTTGTCGACGAACGCCTTCGCAGCGCTCTGCGCGGCCGCGAGCCGCGTCGGCTCGAGGTCGGTCGCGCGCATGCTGCCCGACATGTCGAGCGCGAGGATCACCGTCTCGATCCGCGCCGGCAGCACCAGCGCGGCCTGCGGCCGCGCGACCGCGAGGATCAGCGCGGTGAGCCCGAGCAGCCACAGCAGCGGCGGCAGGCCGCGCTGCAGGCGGCTGGTCGCCGCGCCGCCGACCGTCTCGAGCCGCGCGTGGCGCGCGACGAGCGCGCCGCGTCGCTTCAGCACCAGCGCGTAGACCAGCATCAGCACTGGCACGGCGAGCAGCAGCCACAGCATGGTCGGCCACAGGAAGGTGAAGCTGGTCGGATCGCCCATCGCCCTGGCCTTCAGGTCCGGAGGTGCCGCGGCACCGCGCCGGCCGCGAGCTGGCTGCGGCGCTTGCGCAGCTGCGTGAAGCGCAGCAGCGCCTCGTCGAGCGGCTCGTCGGTCGCGAGTTCGAGGCAGTCGACCGCGGCGTTGGCCAGCGCGCCGCGGAGCTCCTCTTCGCGCTTCTCCGCCGCCTGCGCGAAGCGCCGGCGGAACGCCTTGTCGTGCGTGTCGACGAGCAGCTGCTCGCCCGTCTCGGCGTCCTGCATCACGACCAGGCCGATGTCGGGCAGCTCGCGCTCCATCGGGTCGGTCAGTCGCACCGCGACGATGTCGTGGCGGCGCGCGAGGTCGGCCAGCCGGCGCGACCAGCCCGGCGTGCTGATGAAGTCGGACACGACGAACAGCACCGAACGGCGCTTGATGACCGGACGCGCGGTCGTGAGGAGTTCGGCGAGGTCGGTGATCCGGCCGATGCCGGTCGGCGAGGGTGCCGCGCTGCGCTCGCCCAGCTTCACCATGCGGTCGAGGATGTGCAGCACGTGCCGGCGTCCGCTGCGCGCCGGGACCACTTCGTTGGCGTGCTCCGAATGCAGCACCGCGCCGACGCGGTTGCCGTAGCGCGTGAACAGGCGCGCCAGCACCGCGACGAGCTCGCTCGCCAGCGCGCGCTTGCGCACCTGCTGCGAACCGAAGTCGACCGAACCGGACAGGTCGAGCACGAACCAGGCGGCGACCTCGCGGTCTTCCTGGAACTCGCGCACGTGCGGAACCTGCAGCCGTGCGGTGACGTTCCAGTCCATGTAGCGCACGTCGTCGTTCAGCTGGTACTCGCGCAGGTCGGCGAGGTCGAGGCCGAAGCCGCGGAACAGCGTCCGGTAGTCGCCCTGCAGCACGCCGTCGAGACGGCGCAGCACGGTCCACTCGAGCCGGCGCAGCAGCCGGTCGGGATCGACCGAGCTGGCCGGCTCGTTGGCGGCCTGGACGTCGTCCGCGATCGTCGCGGCCGACGCCGCCCTAGGCCGCAGCCACCCGAACATGGGTTTCCAGGGGTTTCTCGGGAGCCTGCACCGCCTTCAGCACCCGCATGACGATCGCGTCGGCGGTCTGGCCGTCCGACAGCGCCTCGTAGCTGAGCACCAGGCGGTGGCGCAGCACGTCGGGCACGAGGTCGATCACGTCCTCGGGCAGCACGAACGTGCGGCCGCGCAGGAACGCCAGCGCGCGAGCGCCCTCGATCATGTTGATCGTCGCGCGCGGGCTGGCACCGAACGTGATGTAAGACGCGAGGTCCTTCAGGCCGTACTGCTCGGGACGCCGCGTCGCCGCCACCAGCTTCACCGCGTATTGCATCAGCGCGGGATCGACGTAGATCTTGCGGCACTCCTGCTGCAGCTGCAGCAGCTGCTCGGTGGTGCACACGCCGCTGACGCTCGTCGCCGCGCCGGTGACGCGCTCGACGATCACGAACTCCTCTTCCTCGCTCGGGTAGCCGACGAGCACCTTCATCATGAAGCGGTCGACCTGCGCCTCCGGCAGCGGGTACGTGCCCTCGGTCTCGATCGGGTTCTGCGTCGCCATCACGAGGAAGGGGGCGGGCACCTTGTGCGTCTCGCCCGCGATCGTGACCTGGCGCTCCTGCATCACCTCGAGCAGCGCGCTCTGCACCTTGGCCGGAGCGCGGTTGATCTCGTCGGCGAGCAGCAGGTTGGCGAACACGGGCCCCAGCACCGTCGAGAACTCGCCCGACTTCTGGTTGTACATGCGCGTGCCGACGAGGTCCGCCGGCAGCAGGTCGGGAGTGAACTGGATGCGCTTGAACGTGCCGCGGATCGTCTTCGCCAGCGTGTTGACGGTCAGCGTCTTCGCGAGGCCCGGCACGCCTTCCACGAGCAGGTGGCCCTGCGCGAGGATCGCGACCAGCACGCGTTCGAGAAAGTGGTCCTGCCCGACGACGATGCGCTTGACCTCGTACAGCACGCGCTGCATCAGTTCGCCGGTGGCGCGTGCGGTGTTGTGCTCTTCCAT
>CAYGXL010000177.1:2981-5482 GCA_964353935.1 uncultured Burkholderiaceae bacterium
GGGATGCCGACGGCGGAGCCGGCGCTTTCGATGGTGGCCGCGAAGCCGATGCCGATGAAGGTGCGCGCCGGCGTCGGGTTCAGCAGCGCGGTCACGATGCCGATGACTTCGCCATCCATCGAGATCAGCGGACCGCCCGAATTGCCGGGATTCACCGCGGCGTCGAACTGGATCAGGCCGGTCATCACCTGCTTGCCCTGCGGCGACCGGAAGCTGCGGTCGAGGCCGGAGACCACGCCGGCCGAGGTGGACGGGCCGATGCCGAACGGAAAGCCGATCGCGACTACTTCGTCCCCCGGACGGAGGTTGGCCGTCGAGCCGAGCGTGGCGGCTTCGAGGTCGTCCGGGATCTTCTTCGCGCGGATCACGGCGAGGTCGTTCTCGGGGTAAGTCTTCAGCAGCTCGACGTCCGATTCGCTGCCGTCGAAGAACGTCACGGTGACGCGCTTTGCGCCGGACACCACGTGCAGGTTGGTCAGGATCGTGCCGTTGTCGACGATGACGACGCCGCTGCCCACGCCCTGCATCTGCTCATCGCCGCCGGGTTCGTCGAACTCGTCGTAGCCGCGCACGCGCACCACCGAGTTCATCACCGCGTCGGCGGCCTTGGTGGCACGCGACGGCAGCGTCTTGTTCTCCATCGTGTACAGCACGGCGTCGTCGATGTCTTCCTGCGTCAGTTCGGCCGGGGCCGGACGCATCGCGTCGCGCGCGGCGAGCAGGCCGAGCGCGAACGCGACGCCGACGACGAAGACGACGGCGCGATCGTGGCGCTTCAGGAAGCTGGCGCGTCGCGGGGCGGGCTCGGATGGGGACGCGCTGGTCGCGGCCGTCGGCCCGGACGGCGCCGGGGCGCGTGGGCCTTTGGCAGCCGGAGGACTGGGCGAAGCCGCGGGTCCCGCCTTGCGGGACCGATTTGCGCTGCTGTAAAGCGCAGGCTTCTTCATCGGAACTCCATTGATGCGCCCCCTCGAGTCCGGGCAAAAGTAGCACGGGCGCTGCACGCGGTCATGGCGTCGCCGTCCGCTGGTCGGTGCGCGCCGGCGGAGCGCGTACCCCATGCGCGGCGCGCGGTCTTTCCGGCCGAACGATTCCTGCTGAAGGGCGTCACACGCAATTGCACTGGTCCCGGGCCTAGCGCCGTTGGTCTTCGATGCGGCAGATGCGGGCGCGTGCGGTGCTAGAGTGGCTCGCCGTGCGCCGGTCCGCTCAGCTTGGTCCGGCGCTTCGCCGAAAGGTTCGACACGAGGAGTTGGGAGTCCCGATGCGGTTCCTGTGGCCGGATGTGCTCTGGCTCCTGTTGCTGGCCCCCGCGCTGATCGCGGGGTACGTCCTGATGCTGCGGCGGCGCAAGCACACGGCCGTCCGCTATGCGAGCCTCACCCTGGTGCGCGATTCGATCGGCGCCGGGCAGCGCATTCGCCGCCACGTGCCGCCTGCGCTGGTGCTGCTGGGGCTGGTGGCGGCGATCATCGCCGCCGCCCGGCCCGCCGCCACGGTCACGCTGCCGTCGCAGTACATGACGATCGCGCTGGCGATGGACGTGTCGCGCAGCATGCAGGCCACCGACGTCGAGCCGAATCGCCTGGAAGCCGCGCAGGCCGCGGCGCGGTCTTTCATCCATGACCTGCCCAAGAACGTCCGGCTCGGCATCGTGTCGTTCGCCGGGACCGCGGCGGTCGTGCAGACGCCCACTGAGAGCCGCGACGACATGCTCGCGGCGATCGACCGCTTCCAGTTGCAGCGCGCCACCGCGACGGGCAGCGGCATGTTGCTCGCGCTGGCGATGCTGTTCCCCGACGAGCCTTTCGATCTCGAGGCGGCGCTGTTCGACCCGCGGTTCAGCACCGGCCCGCGGCCGGCGCCGCTCGAGCGCCGGAAGTCGCTGGATCCCGCGAAGGCGGGCGCCGCGAAGAAGGAGCCGGTGAAGCCAGGCAGCTACACGGGCGGCGTGATGATCCTGCTGTCCGATGGCAGACGCACGACCGGACCGGATCCGCTCGACATCGCCAGGATGGCGGCCGACCGCGGCGTGCGCGTCTACACCGTGGGTTTCGGCACGCGCGAGGGCGCCTCGATCGAATTCGAGGGCTACTCGTTCTACGTCCGCCTCGACGAGGAGACGCTGAAGAGCATCGCGAGGATGACCGGCGGCGAGTACTTCCACGCCGGCACTGCGGCCGACCTGCGCAAGGTCTACGAGACGCTGAACGCGCGCATCGCGATGGAGACGCGCGAGACCGAGATCGGCGCGCTGTTCGTCGGCGGCGCGGCGGCCCTGCTGCTCCTGGGGGCGCTGCTGTCGCTGCTGTGGTTCCACCGAGGCGCGCCGTCGGTGCTGGTGGCTCGGTAGCGCCGCGGTCGAGGCCGAGCGCGTCTCGTCGTAGCGGCGCATCGCAAGGCAGAGCACGTCGTGCAAGGTCGTGGCAGCGCGGCAGGCGGGCGTGGGCGGGCGCGGCTGGTGCGGCGGTCAGCGCTGCGCGCTGACTTCGCTGCGCTGC
>CAYGXL010000178.1:0-5435 GCA_964353935.1 uncultured Burkholderiaceae bacterium
CTTCCACCGTGCGCACAAGAGGACAAACATGACGATCAAGGTCGGCGACCGCCTGCCCGAAGGCCAGCTTCAGGAATTCATCGACGTCGAGACCGAAGGCTGCCCGCTCGGCCCGAACACCTTCAGCGTCGGCGAGATCTCGAAAGGCAAGAAGATCGCGATCTTCGGCCTGCCTGGCGCCTTCACACCCACCTGCTCCGCGAAGCACGTCCCCGGTTATGTCGAGAAGTACGACGCGTTGAAAGCGAAGGGCGTCGACGAGATCTGGTGCCTGTCGGTCAACGATGCCTTCGTGATGGGCGCCTGGGGCCGGGACCAGCACGTGTCGGGCAAGGTCAGGATGATGGCCGACGGCGCGGCGGAGTACACCAAGAAGCTTGGCCTGGAATTCGACGTCCCGAACCTCGGCGTCCGCTGCCGCCGCTTCTCGATGCTCGTGGACAACGGCGTGGTGAAGTCGCTGAACATCGAGGAGCCGAAGAAGTTCGAGGTCAGCGACGCGGCCACGATGCTGAAGCAACTCGGCTGAAAGCGATGCCGGAATGAAGGACGCCGCCTGCGGGCGGCGTTTTCCTTCGATTCGCAGCGCGCCGCGGTCACGCGTGGTGGCGGAAGTCCCGGGGCCGGAATCCGAGGACACCCAGCACCGCAAAGTACGCGGCGCCGCCCGAGCCGATCACCAGCGCCAGCCAGCCTGCGCGCTGCCAGGGCGTCGACTGCATCGCGGTCCAGTCGAGCGGGCGCTGCAGGAGCCACAGGACGGCGGCCAGCACCGCCAGCGCGATCAGCAGGCGGAGCATGAACCCGCCCCAGTTGCCCTGTGCGCGATACAGGCCGCGGCGCTTGAGTCCGATGAACAGCGCGAGCGCGTTGGCGCACGCGCCGAGGCTGACCGACAGCGCCAGCCCCGCGTGCGCGAGCCATGGCACGAGAACCAGGTTTGCCAGCTGCGTCGCGACCAGGACGAATACCGCGATCTTCACGGGCGTCCTGATGTCCTTCTGCGCGTAGAAGCCGGGCGCGAGGATCTTGACGCCGATGAGCCCGATGAGACCGACCGCGTAGCCGACGACGGCCACCGAGGTCTGGTTCACGTCCATGGCCGTGAACTCGCGCCCCTGGAAAAGCACCGACACGATGCCCTCGGCCATGAATCCGAGGCCGACGGCTGCGGGCAGCGCGAGCAGGAACGTCAGGCGCAGCCCCCAATCGAGCAGCGCGGCGTAATCCTCGCGGCGCTCTTCGGCGAACGCCGTGGACAGGTTCGGAAGCAGCACGGTGCCCAGTGCCACGCCCAGCAGCGCCGTCGGAAACTCCATCAGCCGGTCGGCAAACGCCAGCCAGGTCACGCTGCCGGCGACCAGGTGCGAGGCGATGTTGGTGTTGATGATGATGCTGATCTGGGCCACCGATACCGCGAACACCGCCGGCAGCATCAGGCGAGCCACCTTCCCGACGTGTGGGTCACGGAATGCCGCACGCGGGCCGGACAGGCGCAGCGCGATGCCGCTGTGCAGCAGTGCCGACCACTGCAGTGCCAGCTGCAGGATGCCGCCGATCACCACCGCGAAGGCCAGCGCCATGATCGGCCGCTCGAGATGCGGCGCAAGCCACAGCGCGCAGCCGATGAAAGACAGGTTGAGCAGGACCGGCGTGAAGGCCGGCACCGCGAACCGCTTGTACGTGTTCAGCACGCCGGCCCCGAGTGCGACGAGCGACATGAACAGGATGTACGGGAACATCCAGCGGGTCATCACGGTGGCGAGGTCGAACGCACCCGGATTGCGCGCCAGGCCGGAGGCGATCAGCCATACGAGGGCGGGGGCGGCGACCACGCCGAGCACCGACACACCGAGCAGGACCCAGAACAGCGCCGAGGCCATGTGTCCGACGAACAGCCCCGTCTGCGCCTCGTCCCGCTTCGCGCGGACGTCCGCGAGCATCGGCACGAAGGCTTGCTGGAAGGCGCCCTCGGCGAACATCCGGCGCAGCAGGTTCGGCAGCCGGAAGGCCACGTTGAAGGCGTCGGTCTCGGCGCTCGCCCCGAACAGGCGGGAGATCAGCATGTCCCGAACGAGCCCGGTGATCCGGGACAGAAGGGTCAGGCCGCTGACGGTGGCAAGGGCGCGGAACAGGTTCGAACCGGAGGGTCAGGTCACGGACCGGAGGCGGGGGAGTGGCCGCGGCCCCGGCATTGTGGATAAGGGCTTGATTTGATATAGTTTAGGGCTTTTCCGCGCCGGCGGATTGAGGAGTTACGTCGGAGTGACGTCGGCAGTTGCCGACGATGCACTGGGCAGTCAGCACATCTGCACCGGGCGGAATTACGGACCCAGAAGCACGGACCCCTTTTTCAACCCAGCCCAATTCAGGACGATCGACTCCAGCACGATCGAACGCCATGGCCAACAGCAAACAAGCCCGCAAGCGGGCCCGCACGTCAGTCGAGCAGAACGCTCACAACACCGCGCAGCGCTCGCGCCTCCGCACCGCCATCAAGTCGGTCCGCAAGGCCGTCGAAGCGGGCGACAAGTCGGCCGCCGCCGAGACGCTGAAGAAGGCGACCAGCGTCATCGACGCGATCGCCGACAAGAAGATCGTTCACAAGAACACCGCCGCCCGCAACAAGAGCCGCCTGTCCGCCGCCATCAAGGCGATGGCCTGACAGGATGCAACGCCGCCTCGCGCGGCGTTGGCATCGTCAGCATCCGTGGCGCGGGGACTGCCCCGCGCTTTGCTCTTCCGGCATACGAAGCGGGCCGATCTTCAACGGGCCGTGCCGTGTGACCCGTCCAGCACGCATCCCTCGTAGACCGGCAGGTCGTTGTCCTTCGCGAAGTTCATCACGAAGTCGAAGGCCATCCGTTCGACGCTCCGCAGACGCTCGTCCACGAGCACGCACTTCACCCCGCCGATCACCATTGGCCGCACATAGGGCGAGTAGCCGATGAAGGCGTCGCGCCCCGAAGTCATTCCGCCCGGCCGGTAGCACGACAGCACGCCGGCCAGCCGCTCGGCCCAGTCGCTTGGGCGAAACGCGCGGCCATCGGACGTCATGCCGTGGATGAAGAACTGGCGAGGCTTGTTGTCGGTATCGGACGGCGGGGACTCGGACACGCCGGGCTCCCTCCGCGCCTGGGTCGTTTCCTGCCGGTGCGCGTCATGCGCAGCGGCGGCAGGAATCGGGGGCGCGGGCAGCGCGCATTTTATCCGACGGCACTTGCGTGACCCGGCGCTCGCCGCCGACGCCGCGGCAGGCGCTTTCCCTATAATTGCCCGAACGCGGCTGCCGGCCTGTCCATGCGACACATGAGACGGCGCCGCGTTTTTTCTTTTGCGAGAACACCATGACGCACCTGATGAACACCTACAACCGGCTTCCCGTGGCCTTCACTCATGGCAAGGGCGCGCGTCTGTACGACGCCGACGGCCGCGAGTACCTGGACGCACTGGCCGGCATCGCCGTCAACGGACTGGGCCACGCGCACCCGAAACTGGTCGCCGCGCTGCAGGAGCAGGTCGCGCGACTGATCCACACGTCGAACCTCTATCGCGTCACCGAGCAGGAGCAACTGGCCGATCGCATCTGCGAACTTTCAGGCATGCAGGAAGTGTTCTTCGGCAACTCGGGATCCGAGGCCAACGAGGGCGCGCTGAAGCTCGTGCGGATGTACGGCCACAAGCACGGCGAGCCGGAAGCGCAGACCATCGTGATGGAAAACGCGTGGCACGGCCGGACGCTCGCGACGCTGGCGGCCACGGGCAGCGAGAAGGCCCGGAAGGGATTCGATCCGATGCCCTCCGGCTTCATCCGCGTTCCCTACAACGACCTCGCCGCCGTGCAGAAGGCCGCCGATGCCGACCCGCGCGTGCGCGCCGTCTGGATCGAGGTGCTGCAGGGTGAAGGCGGCATCCAGGTCGCCGACCTCGAGTTCGTCCGAGGCGTCCGGCGGATGGCGGACGAGCGCGGCTGGCTGCTGATGATCGACGAAGTGCAGAGCGGCATCGGCCGCACCGGGAAGTGGTTCGCGCACCAGTGGGCAGGGATCAAGCCGGACGTGATGACGCTGGCGAAGGGACTCGGCTCCGGCGTGCCGATCGGCGCTTGCGTAGCTGCCGGTCGCGCTGCCGGCGTGTTCGGCCCGGGCAATCATGGAACAACGTTCGGAGGTGGTCCGCTCGCCATGCGTGCCGGTCTCGAGACGCTCGGGATCATCGAGGCCGAAGGCCTGATGGCGAACGCCGTCGAGCAGGGCGACCGCATCCGCGCCGGACTGAAAGGACAGCTGGGGAGCCTTCCCGGCGTGCGCGACATCCGCGGCCGCGGGTTGATGATCGGCATCGAACTCGACCGTCCGTGCGGCGAACTGGTGAAGGACGCGCTCGGCGCCGGGTTGCTGATCAACGTCACGCACGACAACGTGATCCGGCTGCTTCCGCCGCTGGTCGTCACGCGCTCCGACGCCGACCTCATCGTCGAGCGGCTCGCCCCGCTGGTTGCGCGCTTCCTCGCCGCACCGGCGAAGGCCGCCTAGGACAAGGGCCATGGGCGCGCCGATACGTCACTTCCTTCAGTTCGCCGACTTCTCGCGCGACGAGCTCGAGTGGGTGCTCGAGCGCTCGCGCGTGATCAAGGACCGGTTCAAGCGCTACGAGTTCTACCAGCCGCTGGCCGACCGCACGCTCGCCATGATGTTCGAGAAGGCGTCGACGCGCACGCGCGTGTCGTTCGAGGCCGGCATGTACCAGCTGGGCGGCTCGGTCATCCACATCACCACCAGCGACTCTCAACTCGGCCGCGCCGAGCCGATCGAGGACAGCGCGCGCGTGATCTCGCGCATGGTCGACGTGGTCATGATCCGCACGTACGGGCAGACGAAGATCGAGCGCTTCGCGGCGTACTCGCGCGTGCCGGTCATCAACGGGCTGACGAACGAGTACCACCCGTGCCAGATCCTCGCGGACATCTTCACCTTCATCGAGCACCGCGGGCCGATCGCCGGCAGGACCGTGGCCTGGATCGGCGATGCCAACAACATGGCCTATACGTGGCTGCAGGCGGCGCGCGTCCTCGGATTCCACGTCAACGTCTCGACGCCGCCGACGTATTCGCTCGACGCCACGCTGGCCCCGCCCGGCCCGCACTTCACGGTGTTCGACGACCCGATGGATGCCGCGCGAGGCGCGCACCTGGTCACTACCGACGTCTGGACCAGCATGGGATTCGAGTCGGAGAACGACGCGCGCGCGGCGGCCTTCGCCGACTGGCAGGTCGACCGCGACATGATGCAGGTCGCCGCAGCGGAGGCGGTGTTCATGCACTGCCTGCCCGCGCACCGGGGCGAGGAAGTCACCGCAGAAGTCCTCGACGGGCCGCAGTCCGTCATCTGGGACGAAGCCGAAAACCGCTTGCACGTGCAGAAGGCATTGATGGA
>CAYGXL010000179.1:0-5310 GCA_964353935.1 uncultured Burkholderiaceae bacterium
AGATGCGTCCGACCGCGGGAAAAGCCGCCTTGCGGCCGGCCCAGTAGCGCAGGCGCTCGGGTTCCGACTGCGACACGGCGAGGTGGGTGGCGCCTTTCGCGCGCAGCACCGCCTCGATGCGCTCGATCTCCTCGCCGACTTCCTCCGGCGTGCCGTCGGACTCGACCAGCAGGATCGCTTCCGCGTTGAGGTCGTAGCCCGCCTTCACGAACGGCTCGACCGCCGCGGTGGCCGGCTTGTCCATCATCTCCATGCCGGCCGGGATGATGCCCGCGGCAATCACGGCGGCGACCGCGTCGCCGCCTTTCTCGATGTCGTCGAACGACGCCATGATGACCTGCTGCTTCAGCGGCTTCGGCACCAGCTTCACCGTCGCCTCGGTGATCACGAGCAGCATGCCCTCGGAGCCGACCACGAGCGGCAGCAGGTCGTAGCCCGCACCGTCGGGCGCTTCGGATCCGACTTCGACCACTTCGCCATCCACCGCTACCCCGCGCACGCGCAAGACGTTCTGCAGCGTCAGGCCGTACTTCAGGCAGTGCACGCCGCCCGAGTTCTCGGCGATGTTGCCGCCGATGGTGCACGCGATCTGGCTCGACGGGTCCGGCGCGTAGTACAGGCCGAGGTGGGCGACCGCCTCGGAGATCGCGCTGTTGCGCACGCCTGTCTGCACGACCGCGGTCCGCGCGAGCGGGTCGATGCGGACGATGCGGTTGAACTTCGCGAGCGACAGCAGCACGCCCTGGCCGTGCGGCAGCGCGCCGCCCGACAGCCCGGTGCCCGCGCCGCGCGGAACGATGGGCACGTCGAGGTCGAAGCAGGTGCGCGCGATGCGCGCGACCTGGTCCTCGGTTTCCGGCAGCGCCACCACCATCGGCACCTGGCGGTACAGCGTCAGGCCGTCGCACTCGTACGGCTTCGTGTCTTCTTCGCGCCAGAGGATGCAGTGATCCGGCAGGAAGGTCCGCAGTGCCGCCACGACGGCGCGCTGGCGCTCGACGTCGACGGCGCCCGTGCCTTCGAGCGGGATGCGCTCGCCGAGCATTTTCGGCGGATTGGTGCGAGGGGCGTTCATCGCTGAGGAGATTACACAACTCGCCCGCGCGCCACAGCGGCGCCGCGGGTTCGACAGTCTTTACCGGCGGGCACGAATCGCCGGCCGCTGCTCACTTGCCGGCCAGGGCGATCGCCGCGACGTTCGCCTTGACCGCGAGGTCGCGTACCGACTCGCGGTCGAGACCTTCGAAGTCGACGTCGATCCTCTTCCACTCGCCCGGCCGAAGCGAGAGGCTCGCGTCGTTGTGGAGCCGCCGCGCGGACCGGCCGCGCTCCGCGTCCTCGCCCGCGTAGAACGTCAGCGACAGGCCGTCGATGCGGGCGGACATGGGGTTGCCGAGCCTCAACCGGAGCCGGTACCCGCCGGCGTGCGCGACGGCTTCTTCGCAGATCGCACTGATCGACGCCAGTCGCGTGTACAGCACCGCGGGCGACTGGCGCGCGCAGTCGAGACTGACCGGCGCATCGCGCTCGTCGAACACCTGCATCGCCATCTGCTCGGCCAACCGCACCCGCGGATCGAGGTCCTCGGTCTGCAGCCGCACGAACTCGAGCTCCTGCTTCAGCGCAGTCAGTTCGATCTTCAGCGCCAGCGTGTCCTGCGCGCCGTTGCCGCATCCGCCGAGCACCAGCGCGGTCGTCATCGCTCCGACTTTTCCTGCCAGGTTGATCTTCATCTGTCCTCCTGCACGAGGGAACGACGGGCGTGGGATATCCTGCGCGCGTCTCGCCACTGGATGGCTCGGCCGTACAACCGATGAGAAAACGACTGCTCGCCGCCTGCCTCATCGGCGGCCTTGCCGCCGCGGCGGCAGCTCAGGACGCCGAGCGCGGGCTCAAGCTCTTCGCGGACACCCGCGGCGCCACCGGCAAGCCCGTCGGCGACTGCATCGCCTGCCACGCCAGCGGCGACGCCTTGCGCGGGATGATCGAGAACCGGGGCGGCAACCCCAAGGACCCGCGCTTCGTGCGGGCCGTCCTGCAGAAGTCGATCGAGGGCTCGGTGCCGGGCGCCGTCAACGCCAAGGCGCAGTACCGCGGCGTGCTGACGACGAAGGATCTCGACGATCTCTCCGCCTACATCGCGAAGGCGCGCGCGAGCTGAGGCTGGCATCGCCGCGTCAGGACCGGTAGGAAGGATCGACGCGGTCCAGCTTCCGCAGCAGCGCCGGCCACGCGAGGCCGCCGCCGGCGCCGTGTGCGACCCGCTGCTCCCACTCGAACTCGGTCACGGTCGACCGGACACTCGCCGCTGCATCGTTCATCGTCGTCTCCTCGGCAGCCACCCGGCTGAGGAGACCGATTCTGGTCAGTCGGCGAAGTCGCGCGCTGAATTCGCCTCAGCGCGCCGCTGAAGCAGGCTCAGCGCGACGCGGCCGGCGCCTTGACGGCGACGCGCAGCCACTCGACGAACGTGCGCACCTCGCGGCGGGCGAGGTCGGCTGCGTGGTAGAGCAGCCAGTAGGCATGCGGGGACTCCGCGGCGAGGTCGAGCACCGGCACGAGCAGCCCGGCAGCGAGCCAGTGCTGCACGATGGTCCGTCGCCCCAGTGCGATGCCCTGGCCCGCCACGGCGGCCTCCATCAGCAGGCCGAGGTCGTTGAACTGGATGCCGTGCGCGGGCTCGGGCCAGTCGAGCCCGGCCGCCTGGAACCACGGCCGCCACGGTTCGAGCGGACTGCGCAGCAGGTGGGCGCGCGCCAGCGCGGCGGGCGACCCGAACGGGCCTGCGCGCTGCACGTAGGCCGGTGACGCGATCGGAAACACCGGCTCGGCGAGCAGCAGTTCCGGGCCGCCCGCGTCGGCGTACTGGCCGCCGCCGAAGCGGACTTCGACGTCCGCCTCGCCGGCCTTCACGTCGAGCAACGGGATCGTCAGGTGCAGTTCGAGTTCGATGTCAGGGTGCTGCTCGGTGAACGACGCGATCCGCGGCACGAGGATGTTGCGGGCGAAGGTCGGCGGCACCGCGACCATCAGGCGCTGTCGCGCCTCCGAACGCGGCGGCGGCAGCGCGGCGAGGCCGGCGAGCGCGGCGCGCGCCGCGGCCGCGTACTGGACCGCGTGCGGGGTGAGCGTCAGCGGCTGCGGTCGTGCGATCAGCGGCTGTCCCAGCCATACCTCGAACTGGCGCAGCCGGTGGCTGATCGCGCTTGCGGTGACGCACAGTTCGTCGGCGGCAGCCACGACGCTGCCGAGGCGCGCGACCGCTTCGAGCGCCTGCAGGCAGTGCAGTGGCGGGAGGCGCTGCACGCGCTGGCCCTCGACCCTAGACCCGGACGACCTTGCCGGGGTTCAGGATGTTCTGCGGATCGAAGCTGCGCTTGATGCGCGCCATCAGCTCGAGCGCGTCGTCGCCGTGCTCGTCGCGCAGGAAGTCCATCTTGTGCATGCCGACGCCGTGCTCGCCGGTGCAGGTGCCGTCCATCGCGAGGGCGCGCGCGACGATGCGCCGGTTCAGCCGCTCGGCTTCCTCGATCTCCTCGGGCCGGCCGGGGTCGGCGAGGATCGCGCAGTGGAAGTTGCCGTCGCCGACGTGGCCCAGGATCGGCGCGGGCAGCGGCGACGCCGACGTGTCGCGGATGGTCTCGGTGATGCACTCGGCCAGGCGCGAGATCGGCACGCAGACGTCGGTGGTGAAGCTGCGCGATCCGGGCTTCAGCTGCAGGCAGGCGAAGTACGCGTTGTGGCGCGCTTCCCAGAGGCGCGACCGCTCCTCCGGCTGGTTGGCCCACTGGAACGCCGCGGCGCCGTGCTCGCGCGCGATCGCCTGCACGGCCGCCACCTGTTCCGCCACGCCGGTGGGCGATCCGTGGAACTCGAACAGCAGCATCGGCAGTTCCGGCAGCCCGAGCTTGTTGCGCGCGTTCACGGCCTTCACCGTCAGCGCGTCCAGCAGTTCGCAGCGCGCGATCGGAACGCCCATCTGGATCGTCTCGATCGTCGTCCTCACCGCGGCGTCCACCGTGGGGAAGCTGCACGTGGCCGCCGAGATCGCCTCGGGCTGCGGGTACAGCTTCAGCGTGATCTCCGTGATGATGCCGAGCGTGCCCTCGCTGCCGACGAGCAGCCGCGTCAGGTCGTAGCCGGCGCTCGACTTCTTCGCGCGGCTCGAGGAGCGAACGATGCGGCCCTCGCCGGTCACGAAGGTCAGGCCGAGCACGTTCTCGCGCATGGTTCCGTAGCGCACGGCGTTGGTGCCCGACGCGCGTGTGGCGGCCATGCCGCCGAGGGTCGCGTCGGCGCCCGGGTCGATCGGGAAGAAGAGGCCGCTCGCCTTGATCTCGTTGTTCAGCTGCTTGCGCGTGACGCCGGCCTGGACCGTGGCGGTCAGGTCCTCCGGGTTGACGGCGAGCACCGTGTTCATCGGCGACAGGTCGACCGAGATGCCGCCCTCGAGCGCGAGCAGATGGCCCTCGAGCGACGTGCCGACGCCGTACGGGATGACCGGCACGCGATGGTCGACGGCGATCCGCACGAGATCGGCGACTTCCTCGGTCGTGCGGGCGAAGACGACGGCGTCCGGCAGCAGCGGCGGGTAGGGCGATTCGTCGCGGCCGTGGTGGTCGCGGACCGCATCGGCGGTCGAAAACCGCTCGCCGAAGAGGGCCTTCAGCTTCTCGGCCACGATCGGCGGCAGCGGTTTGCGCGTGGCCTGCGGCGGAAGGGGCGCGTTCATAATCGGTCTCCGTCGAGCACGTACAGAGCAATTCCGGAAGGGCATTCTATGGGCAACAGACTGTCGAAGATCGCCACGCGCACCGGAGATGCGGGCACCACCGGCCTCGGCGACGGCACGCGTGTCGACAAGGACCACCTCCGGATCTGCGCGCTCGGCGACGTCGACGAGCTGAACTCCTTCGTCGGCCTGCTTGCAACCGAAGACCTGCCGGCGGACGTGCGCGCGGACCTGTCCGATATCCAGCACGACCTCTTCGACCTCGGTGGCGAGCTCGCGATCCCGGGCTACACGATGGTCGCTGACAAGCAGGTCGCGCGCCTCGACGCGCGGCTCGAGCACTACAACGCCGATCTGCCGCGCCTCGCCGAGTTCATCCTGCCGGGCGGCTCGCGCGCGGCGGCGCTCGCCCACATCTGCCGCACCGCCTGCCGCCGCGCCGAGCGCGCCCTGGTCGCGCTCGGCAAGCAGGACAAGGTCAACGACGGCCCGCGGCAGTACCTGAACCGCCTGTCGGACCTGATGTTCGTGCTGGCGCGCGTGCTGAACCGGCACGCCGGCGGCACGGACGTGCAGTG
>CAYGXL010000180.1:0-5276 GCA_964353935.1 uncultured Burkholderiaceae bacterium
AACACGCGCTTGTAGGACAGCGGGCCGCTCGCGCGCGAGTGCGTGCCGTGCACCAGTGCGCCGCGCGGGCGGATCGGCGAGAAGTCGTAGCCGACGCCGCCGCCGCGTCGCATGGTTTCGGCGGCCTGCTGCAGGGCGAGGTAGATCGACGGCACGTTGTCGCGAACGCCGCTGATGGCGTCGCCCACCGGCTGCACGAAGCAGTTGATCAGCGTGGCGGCGATGCCGGTGCCCGCCGCGGAGTTGACACGGCCGCCCGGGATGAAGCCGTCGACCATCGCGTCGTAGAACTTCTTCTCCCAGGCATCGCGCAGTTCGGGCTTCTCAACGTGCGCCAGGCCGCGCGCCACTCGGCGCCGCACCTCGTCGACGGTCTTCTCATCGCCCTTCGCGTACTTCTCCAGCAGGACGTCGATGGAGATGGGCTGTTCGTCGAGGAGGAGCTGGGCCTTGTCTAGTTTCATCGTGTTCCCTGGGAAGTTCCTGCCGCGTGGCGCCGAGTTTCAGACGCCCGCATTTTCGAAGCCGAATGATCGAATGATTATAGGCAGCGGGGGCGCGCGCGACCGGCACAATGGAGGTAAATCGTGCGCGGGGCGACGCGCGGTGATTTGCGTTAGCGCATATGAGCCCGACGTATTAAATTCGCCTCCCTTGCAACCACCGCCCGCGAGTTCGCCATGAACCTGCAGCAGTTTCGTTTCCTTCGCGAGGCGGCCCGGCACAAGTTCAGCCTGACCGAGGCGGCCCGGGCGCTGCACACCTCGCAGCCCGGCATCTCCAAGGCGATCATCGATCTCGAGGAGGAACTCGGGGTGCCGATCCTGGCGCGCCACGGCAAGCGCGTGAAGGGACTGACGGCGCCCGGCCAGCAGGTCCTGGAGGCGGCCGAGCGGATCATGCGGGACGTCGACAACCTGAAGAAGCTGGCACGCGACTTCGCGGGCAGCCCGGAGGGCACGCTGCGCGTGGCGACCACGCATACGCAGGCACGCTACGTGCTGCCCGGAGTGGTGCAGGCGTTTGCCCTGAAGTTTCCGCAGGTGCGGCTGAAGCTGCTGCAGGCCAATCCGCCGCAGATCGCCTCGATGCTGGTCCACGGGCAGGCCGACCTCGGCGTTGCCACCGAGTCGCTGGCGGACGTCCCGGGCCTGCTGTCGATTCCGGTCTACGACTGGCAGCACGTTGCCATCGTCAAGCCCGACCATCCGCTGGCGAAGTTCGCGACGTCGCCCGGCAAGCTGACGCTGAAGGACCTGGGCCGCCACCCGCTGATCACATACGAACACCAGTTCGCCGGGCGGTCGAAGATCGACCAGGCGTTCGCCGAGGCCAAGATCGAGCCGTCGATCGTGCTGGAGGCGATCGACGCCGACGTCATCAAGACCTATGTCCAGATCGGCATGGGCGTCGGCATCGTCGCCGGCGTGGCGGCCGACGCCAAGCGCGACGGGCTCGTCGTGCTGCCGTGCGGCCACCTGTTCGGCCGCAACGTGACGCGGCTCGCGGTGAAGGAAGGCACGTACCTGCGCGGCTTCGTGTACTCGTTCATCGAGATGCTCGTGCCGGGCTGGGACAAGCGCCGGGTCGAGGAAGCGTTCCGCGGCTAGACTCGGTCGTCTATCGCAGCGTTGTTCGAAGCGCCAGGCATCCCCCGAGAGGCCACCCATGAGCACCGTTCCCGGCAGCGTCCCGATCCACGGGCTGCATCACTACGCCTACCGTTGCAAGGACGCGGAAGAGACGCGGCACTTCTATGAGGACATCCTGGGGTTGCCGCTGTTCCACATCATCCAGAGCGACTACGTGCCGTCGACCGGCGAGTACTGCCCGTACACGCACATCTTCTTCCGGATGACGGACGGCTCGTGCATCGCCTTCTTCGACCTCGGCGACGACGTCGCCTGCCAGCCTTCGCCGAACACCCCGGACTGGGTCAACCACATAGCGTTCCGCGTCGACGGAGTGGCGCAGCTCGAGCAGGTCAAGGCGCGGCTCGCGGCCAACGGCGTCGACGTGGTCGGCATCACCGATCACCACATCTTCAAGTCGATCTACTTCTTCGACCCGAACGGCATCCGGGTCGAGCTGTCCGCGCAGCTTGCCTCCGAGATGCAGATGCTGGAGGAGAGCAAGCACGCGCACGGCCGGCTCGCCGAGTGGACGCGCCGCAAGAACGAGTGGCGGCGCGAGCGCGCCGCCGGCGGCGGCACTTCCATATTGAAACCGCAGCAGAACGATCGTCCGGAAGTGGCCGAGCGCGCCGCGCGCGCTGGCGACGCCCCGCGCTGAGATGCGCGTCGCGATCGTCGGCGCCGGCTCCATCGGCGCCGTGCTCGGCGGGAAGCTCGCCGCGTCCGGGCACGAGGTCGTGCTCGTCGCGCGCGGCGCCCACCTCGACGCGCTGCGCGAGCGGGGCCTCACGCTCGTCGACCACGTCGGTGCCGCGTCCGGCACCTATCGCCTGCCGGCCAGCGACGAGCCGGCCGACTTCGGCGGGCAGGATCTCGTCATCATCGGACTCAAGGCGCACGCGATCCCGGCGATGCTGCCGCGGATGACGCCGCTCGTCGGCGACGAGACCGTGGTGGTCCCCGCGATCAACGGTCTGCCATGGTGGTATTTCCATGGCGTGGGCGGACCGCTCGACGGCCTGACGCTGCGCTCGCTCGACCCCGACGGCACGATGCCGGCGGCGCTCGACGCGTCGCACATCCTGGGCTGTGTTGTCCACGTCGCGGCCGAAGTGCGCGCGCCGGGCGAGGTCCACCATACGGGCGGCCGGCGGCTGATCCTCGGCGAACTGGATAACGCGTCGAGCGACCGGTTGCAGGCTGTCTGCGACGCGCTCGACACGGCCGGGTTCGAGACCGTGCGTTCGACGAACATCCGGCTCGACGTCTGGACCAAGCTGATCGGCAACCTCTCGTTCAATCCGATCGCGGCGCTGACCGGCTACCTGATGAACCAGATCGTCGCCGACGAGCAGGTGCTCGACGTGATCCGCGCGATGATGGTCGAGGGCATGCAGGTGGCCGAGCGCGTCGGCATCCACGTCGGCATGACGCCCGACCAGCGCATCGACCTGGCGCGGCAGCTCGGCGCGGCGAAGATCTCGATGCTGCAGGACCTCGAGCAGCGCCGGCGGATGGAACTCGGCGCGATCGTCGCGAGCGTCATCGAACTGGCCGGTCACGTCGGCGTCGACGTGCCGACCGTGCGGCACGTGCACGCGCTGGCCCACGCGCGCGCCAGGGTGCTGGGCATCGACTGAATCGAAGCAGCGGACACGAGGGGAACGAGATGAGCGGCCAGACGATCGGATTCGTCGGACTGGGCAACATGGGACGCGCGATGGTCGACCACCTGATGGCGGGTGGCCACGCGTTGCGCGTCTACGCGCGGCGGGCGGAAGCGATGCAGCCCTTCGTCGCGCGCGGCGCGACCGCGTGCGGCTCGCCGGCCGAGGCGGCGCGCGGCGCGGCGGTGGTGTTCACGAACGTGACCGCCACCGCCGACGTCGAGCAGGTGCTGTTCGGGCCGGGCGGGGTGGTCGAGGGCGCGGAGCCCGGCACCATCGTGATCGACCACGGAACGATCTCCGCGGCGGCGACGCGCGGCTTTGCCGCGCGGCTCGAGGAGCAGGGCATCGACATGCTCGACTGCCCGGTTTCCGGCGGCGTGAAGGGCGCGCACGCGGCGACGCTGTCGATGATGGTCGGCGGCAGGCCCGAGGTGCTCGAGCGGGTGCGGCCGTTGCTGCAGCTGCTCGGCAAGACGATCACGCACTGCGGCGGCCACGGCGCCGGCCAGGTCGTGAAGGCGTGCAACCAGATCGTGCAGGTCGTCAACATCCAGGGCATCGCCGAAGCGATGCTGTTCGCGCGCGCCAGCGGCGTCGAGCCGGCGACGATGCTCGCCGCCATCTCCGCCGGCTTCGCAGGCAGCAAGATGCTCGACCTGATGGGGCCCAAGATGGCGGGTCGCGATTTCGCCGCCGGCATCGAGGCGCGGCTGCATCACAAGGATTACGGGCTGATCGTCGACATGGCGCGCGAGTCCCATCTCGCGATGCCCGCGGTTGCGCTCGTTGCCCAGCAGCTCAACGCGCTGATGAGCAACGGCTGGGGCACGCAGGACACGAGCGCGCTGCTCAAGGTGCTGGAAGCGACCAACGGCCGCGGCGACTGACCGGCCGGCGCTTCAGGTCCCGCGGACGAGCTCGAGCGTCGCCGCGAACAGCGGCGAGCCCGGGTCGGCGAGGACGTCGCACACCGTGAGGTGATTGGCGCCGTCCACCTCGATGTCGGCGCGCGCGTTGCGCGGCCACGCGGCCCGGATCAGTTGCGTCTGCCGCTTGAATTCGCCGGACTCGAGCGCGCCGACGGCCGTCACCAGCGGGGCGGCGGTGGCGGCGGGCAAGTGAACCGGCGACAGCCTGCGCGCGGCCGCCACGTCGAGCTTCAGGTCGGTGTTGATGAACGGCAACGGCACCAGCGGCTCGAGGTCGTACAGGCCACTGATGGCGACCCCGCCCTTGACCAGGTCGGCCGGCAGGGACGGATCGAGGTCCGGCCACAGCGCCGCCATCATCATGGCGGTCAGGTGCCCGCCGGCGGAGTGTCCGCCGACGACGATCCGCTGCCGGTCGAACCCGAGTTCCTCCGCGCGTCCGTGGAGCCACGCCATCGCCTTCAGTTGCTGGCGCACCATGGCCTCGACCGCCACGCGCGGCGCCAGCCCGTAGTTCAGGAACGCGACCGCCACCCCGGCGTCGAGGAACGGCGGAGCGATCCAGGAGAAGTCCGACTTGTCGAGCGACCGCCAGTAGCCGCCGTGGATGAAGACCAGCAGCGGCGACGTGCGATGCACGGTGGGAAAGAAGTCGAGCCGTTCGCCGTCGTCGTCGCCGTACGGCATGTCGATCAGCCCCGCGCGCCGGCGACGGACCTGCGCCCCCTGCTCGGCCCAGCGGGCAAAGATCTGCGGGTGGTCGGGGATTGCGGCGCGCGCGTTGTACTCGCGCTCCATCCGTTCGACGTCTGGGCCAACGGTTGAAGCCATGTTTCTCTCCTGCCGGCAGTGTAGCCAGCCTCACGGACGACCCGTTTGAACGACCGCGCGCCGAGCCGTATAATCGCGCTCCTTCGTCGCTGCCCAAGGCGGCGAGCGGATCGGGGAAGTAGCTCAGCTGGGAGAGCGCTGCGTTCGCAATGCAGAGGTCGGGAGTTCGATCCTCCTCTTCTCCACCAGATTTCACGAAGAACGAAGGCCCT
>CAYGXL010000181.1:0-5264 GCA_964353935.1 uncultured Burkholderiaceae bacterium
CCAACACGATCGGCGGTCGCCACGGCCTCGGCATGAGCGACCAGATCGAGAACCGGATCATCGAGGCCAAGAGCCGCGGCATCTACGAGGCGCCGGGGATGGCCCTCCTCTACGTCGCGTACGAGCGCCTCGTGACCGGCATCCACAACGAGGACACGATCGAGCAGTACCGCGACAACGGCCGCCGGCTCGGCCGCCTGCTCTACCAGGGACGCTGGTTCGACCCGCAGTCCATCATGCTGCGCGAAAGCGCGCAACGGTGGGTCGCGCGTGCGATAACCGGCGAGGTGCGCGTGGAACTGCGTCGGGGCAACGACTACTCGATCCTCGACACCTCGTCGCCGAACCTGACGTACAAGCCGGAGCGGTTGACGATGGAAAAAGGCGAGTCGGTGTTCTCGCCGGCCGACCGCATCGGCCAGCTGACGATGCGCAACCTCGACATCACCGACACGCGCGACAAACTGATGACCTACACGCGCATCGGCCTGCTGTCGGCCGGCAGCGGCTCCGCCTTGCCGAAACTCACCGAGGACAAGGGCGGCAAGTAGACCGACCGGATGACCGACGACCGGCTGAACGGATGAATGCCGGCTGGCGGAACCTCTGCCTATAGTTTGATCGTCTTCTGCGCCGGTGCTCTTCCAGGTTCCTCAATCCCGGATCCGAGCTCTCCGGCCGGCGCGCTGAGACGACTGCAGACACCTCGCAGACACGGGTCCGCTGATCGCGGGCCCGCTTTTTTCACAAGATGCTCGGTTCGGGTTCGAGTTCGATGCCGAAGCGCGTCCGCACTGCGTCCTGTACCTCGCGCGCCAGCGCGAGAATTTCCCTGCCGGTGGCGCCCCCGAGGTTGACCAGCACCAGGGCCTGGCGGGGGGAGACTCCCGCGCGGCCGCGAACCACTCCCTTCAGGCCGCATGCCTCGATCAGCCAGCCCGCCGCGAGCTTGAAGCGACCACCCCCGATGTCGTAGCTGACGAGCGACGGGAACCGGTCGATCAGTTCCTCGCGCTGCGCGCGGGGCACCACGGGATTCTTGAAGAAGCTGCCGGCGTTGCCCACCTGCCCGGGGTCAGGCAGTTTCCGCTGGCGGATCGAGACGACGGCATCGAACACATCGCGTGCCGCCGGTCGGGTGACGCCGCGCGACTTCAGTTCGTTCTCGACGTCTGCGTAGCCCGCGACGGCGATCCACTGCATCGGCAGGGCAAGGGTGACGCCGACGACGACGCGCCCGACGGCGCGGTCATGCTTGAAGACGCTGTCCCGGTAGCCGAAGCGGCAGGCGGCGACGTCGAGGGAGTCCAGCGCTCCGCTCGCCGGATCGAAGACCTCGACGTCCTGGAGGCGCTCGGCCAGTTCGAGCCCGTACGCGCCGATGTTCTGGATCGGAGCACCACCCACGGAGCCGGGAATGAGCGCCAGGTTTTCGAGCCCGTGCAGGCCGTCGTCGAGCAGCCGCGCGACCGTGCCGTGCCACGACTCGCCTGCACCCACCCGGACCAGCCAGCGGGCACCGTCGTCGCCGATCCGCGCATGGCCGGGAATGTCGATCTTCACGACCAGGCCGTCGAAGTCACGCGTGAACAGGATGTTGCTGCCCCCGCCGAGGATCAGGCGCGGCAGGTCGACGACGCGTGGATCGGCCAGCGCATCGCGCAACTGCTCGACGTCACGCACCGACGCGAAGAACGCGGCGCGTGCCTCCACCCCGAACGTGTTGAACTTCCCGAGCGAGACGCCGGTTTCGATCGCCGCTGCCATGGCGCGATTGTAGGTGGCAGGTCGCTAAACTCGCCTCGTTCACCTGGAGAGCGCCGATGCCTTCGTTCGATGTGGTCTGCAAGCCGAACCTGGTGGAGCTGCGCAACGCGGTCGACCAGGCGAACAAGGAAATCGCGAACCGGTTCGACTTCAAGGGGTCGGACGCGCGCTTCGAGCTGAAAGAGTTCGAACTCACCGCCTACGCGGACGACGAGTTCAAGCTCGGCCAGGTGCGCGACGTCCTGATGGGCAAGCTTGCCAAGCGCGGGGTCGATCCGCGCCTGCTCGACTTCGGCAAGCCGGAGAAGATCGGCGGCGACAAGCTGAAGCAGGTCGTCACGGTTCGCAACGGCATCGACTCGGTGCTCGCGAAGAAGATCGTCGCGCTGGTCAAGGAGTCGAAGCTGAAGGTGTCGTCGAGCATCCAGGGCGACGCCGTGCGAGTCGCCGGCGCGAAGCGGGACATGTTGCAGGACGCGATCGCCTTGCTGCGCAAGGACGTCACCGAGGTGCCCCTGACGTTCGAGAACTTCCGCGACTGAGCCGATCGGGCGATCCCGCGGCGGCCGCACCGCCCACTCGGGGCACGGGCGCGGCCGGCAGTCAGGAAACGGCTTGGCGCGTACCTGAGATCCACGTACCATCTTCACGCTATGCGAGCGACGCCCTCCCGTTTCGGCAGTTTTCCCGTCCCATCCGGCTCGAACCCGGCCTCGGGTTCCGGCGCTGAGCCGGCTCCGGGCCAGGCAGCGAACGCCCGCGAATTGTCGGTGCTCGAGAGCAACCATCCCGGTGTCGTGCGAACGATCTCGCTTCTTTGGGGGCATCCGGAACTGACGGACTTCCTCGCGCGTGTCGCGGCGGGCCTCGACCCGCGGCTCGCTCACATCGAGCCGGCAGCCCTGGCTGAACTGATGCTGCTGGGCGAGATCCACCGCTCGATCTGCCCGCGGCACGACCGCAAGATCGTCGAGACCCACTCGATCAGCCGGCTGGGCGGCGCGTGGCGCCCGGTAGTCCACCGCGGCTGACCGCCTCGGCGGGCCCGATCAGCGCCTGAGCCCCCGCGCCCAGCGATCGTAGAGCCGCCAGGCGAGCGTCCTCATCGCCTCGCAGCGTCGTTCCGCGTCGCGACACATTTCCTCGGGCGACTGAACGCCGGGTCCACCCGTAAGCGCCCGCTCCGCCTCGACTTCCTCGGCGGCGCCGGGGTCCCTTGCCCACGCGGTCACCAGTTCGGTCGTCATCTCGATGTGGAACTGCATGCCGACGTGCTCGGCGTTGCCGCGCTCGACGACACAGGCCTGGTTCGGCGCCAGCGAACTCGCGAGCAGCCGGCGCGCTCCCTGCGGCAGTTCAAAGGCGTCGCCGTGCCAGTGGAACAGTTCGCCCATCGCCGTGGCGCCGAACCACTCTTCCACGCCAGCGGGATCAACCACATCGACAGGCAGCCACCCCATTTCCTTGCACGGGTTGCGGTGGACCGCCGCGCCGAGCGCCTTCGCCAGCAACTGTCCGCCGAGGCAGTGACCGATGATCGGCACGCCGCGCGCGACGGCATCGCGCATCAGCGCAAGTTCCTCGTCGATCCACGGCAGCGGATCGTTGGCGCTCATGTTTCCGCCGAGGGAACACAAGCCGGCATATGGCTCGGCCGACGACGGCACCGGCTCACCGAGGTGAACGCTGACGAGGCAGTGCGGAAGCGATCGCGCGGCGAGCCACGAGGCGAAGTGCCCTGCGGACACACCGGCCTCGTGCTGCAGGATGACGATCCGCCTCATGCCGGGCACCGCGTGATGCCAGCGTCAGGCGACTGACTTCACGCGCGGCTCGCGCATCAATTCCGGGAAGCGACGGCGAACCGCCGCGGCAACTCCGTCGGCATCGAGGCCGCACTCGCGCAGCAGCAGCGCGGTGTCCCCATGGTCGACAAACTGGTCCGGCAGGCCGAGTCGAAGCACCGGGTGCTCGATGCCCGCGGCGGCGAGCGCCTCGAGGCAGGCACTCCCGGCCCCGCCGTCGAGCGCATTCTCCTCGACGGTGACGAGCGCATCGTGCGTGGCGGCGAGGCGGCAAACGAGTTCAGCGTCGAGCGGCTTGACGAAGCGCATGTTCGCGACCGTCATGTCGAGCGCTTCCGCGGCCGCCAGCGCGGGCGCGACCATCGTGCCGAACGCGAGAACCGCGATGCGCCGGCCGGCCGGCGCGGCGGACTCGCGGCGCACTTCGCCCTTGCCAAGCGGAAGCGCAGTCATTTCCTGGACGATCGCGACCCCCGGTCCGGACCCGCGCGGATACCGGACGGCGCTCGGTCCGTCCTGCTTGAAGGCGGTGAACAGCATCTGGCGGCACTCGTTCTCGTCGGCGGGCGCCATCACGGTCATGTTCGGGATGCAGCGCAGGTACGACAGGTCGAACGCACCGTGATGCGTGGCGCCGTCGGCCCCGACGATTCCGCTGCGGTCGAGCGCGAACACGACCGGCAGGTTCTGCAGCGCGACGTCATGGATCAACTGGTCGTAGGCGCGCTGCAGGAACGTCGAGTAGATCGCGACAACCGGCTTCATGCCGTCGCACGCAAGGCCGGCGGCGAACGTCACGGCATGCTGTTCGGCGATCCCGACGTCGAAGTAGCGGTTCGGATACTCCTGCTCGAAGCGCACTAGCCCGGAGCCCTCGCGCATGGCTGGAGTGATCCCGATCAGCCGCTTGTCCGCAGCCGCCATGTCGCACAACCAGTCGCCGAAGACCTGCGTGTACGTCGGTTTGCCCGCGGCCGCCTTCTTGATGCCGACGATCGGGTCGAACTTGCCGGGGCCGTGGTACAGGACCGGGTCCGCCTCGGCGAGCTTGTAGCCCTGCCCCTTCCTCGTCACGACGTGCAGGAACTGCGGCCCGGTCAGGTCCTTGATGTTCTGCAGCGTCGGGATCAGCGACTCCAGGTCGTGGCCGTCGATCGGGCCGATGTAGTTGAACCCGAACTCCTCGAACAGCGTGCCCGGCACGACCATGCCCTTGGCGTGCTCCTCGAACTTGCGCGCCAGCGCGAACACGGGCGGGAAGTTCTTCAGCACCTGCTTGCCCGCGTGCTTGGCCGCCGCGTAGAACTTGCCGCTCAGCAGGCGCGCGAGGTAGCGGTTGAGGCCGCCGACCGCCGGCGAGATCGACATGTCGTTGTCGTTCAGGATCACCAGCAGGCGGATGTTCTCCGTGACGCCCGCGTTGTTCATCGCCTCGAAGGCCATGCCCGCGCTCATCGCGCCGTCGCCGATCACCGCGATCGAGTGACGCTTCGATCCCTGGTTGCGCGCGGCCACGGCCATGCCGAGCGCCGCCGAAATCGACGTCGACGAGTGCGCGGTGCCGAAGGTGTCGTACTCGCTTTCCGAACGGCGCGGGAAACCGGAGATGCCTCCGTATTGCCGCAGGTGCGCCATTGCCTCGCGCCGACCCGTGAGGATCTTGTGCGCGTAGGTCTGGTGGCCGACGTCCCA
>CAYGXL010000182.1:0-5252 GCA_964353935.1 uncultured Burkholderiaceae bacterium
GTGAGAGCCACGGTCGGGACGCGAGCGCAACGCTCGAGAGGAAAAAAATGTCCGCGCCGTGCGAGGCACCTGCGCGGACCGAATCGCGACGAGGAAGGGGAACCTCCTGCGCCGCGCTTGCTGCCACCTTGCGTAGCGCAAGAGCTACAAAGGATCAACCGGAAGCAACCTTAGTGCTTCGCGCGCAGCCCTGAAATAGGGGGAAGGATCTACGAGGTACTGCGTACCGCGGCCAACGATCAGGAGCGTGCCGGAGCAGTGGCGTCGCTGCCGTCGAGCGTAAGCCGCAGGCGGAAGAGATCCGCGATGCGGCGCGCGTTCAGCTTGTCCATCAGCCGCGCGCGATGAACTTCCACCGTGCGAGGGCTGATTCCGAGCTCGACCGCGATCTCGCGGTTATGAAGACCGTCGGTGATCCGCTGGAACACTTCGAGCTCGCGTGGCGTCAGGCGACCGAGGCGCTCGCGCATCTGTTCGCGTTCGCGGGCGCGCTCCAGCGCCTGGGCGTCGCTTTCCAGCGCCGCCGCCACGGCGTCCATCAGTTCCTTCGGCTGGACCGGCTTCTCGAGGAAGTCGAGCGCTCCGGTACGCAACGCCGCGCGCGCCGTGGCCACATCGCCGTGGCCGGTCACGACGATCACCGGCAAGTGCGGATGTTCGTCGTGGAGCTTCTGCTGGAGATCGAGCCCGCTCATGCCGGGAAGGCGGAGGTCGATCAGCGCGCAGGCCGGCCGCTCGGTCACGCCGCTGGCGAGGAAGTCCTCGGCGCTCGCGAAGCCACGCGGAAGGTAGCCGCTGGCCTCCAGCAGTGCGGCCAGCGACTCGCGCAGGTCGGCATCATCCTCGATCACGTAGACCGTCGGGGCGCGGGAAGCAGCATGCGCGAAGGTGGTCATGGTCGATTCGTCGTCAGTGCGCCGGGACATTCCAGCCACCTGCTTGCAGCATAGCGTGGGGCGACCGCCCGACCGTACGGTGGATCAAGAACGCACGGCCCGCGTCAGAAGGGAATGTCGTCGTCCATGTCTGCCATCGACGAGGCCGGCTTGGCGGCGGACGCCGGCTTGCTCGCCGGCGCACGGGCCGCAGCGCGAGGCTCGTCGCCAGTGCCATCGAATTCCGCCCCGCCGCCACCCATGCCCTCGCGCGAACCGAGCATCTGCATGTTCTCGGCCACGATCTCGGTCGTGTAGCGATCCTGCCCTTCCTTGTCCTGCCACTTGCGCGTGCGCAGCCGGCCTTCGACATAGACCGGGCGACCCTTCTTCAGGTACTCGCCGGCGATCTCCGCGAGGCGGCCGAAGAAGGCGACCTTGTGCCACTCGGTCGATTCCTTCATCTCGCCGCTGGCCTTGTCCTTCCAGCGGTCCGACGTGGCGATCGTGATGTTGGTGATCGCCGCGCCGTCGGCGGTGTAGCGTGTCTCCGGGTCGCGCCCCAGGTTGCCGATCAGGATGACTTTATTGACGGATGCCATGTGTTCTCCTCTTCAGATCGGCACCGGCTGGCCGCTCGAACGTTTCGGGACTTCGCGCATGCCGAGTGCGATCACCCACCACACGCCCATGATGATTGCCGCGCATGCGAACACTCCCTGCGCGCCCCACCGCGCGGCGACCAGGCCGCCGAGGGCGCCACCGGCAAAGAGCCCGATGGCTTGCGTCGTATTGTAGATGCCGAGTGCCAGGCCTTTCGCGGATGACGGGGCGACCCGCGACACCAGCGACGGCAGGCTCGCCTCGAGGATGTTGAAGCCGACGAAGAAGAGCAGCAACCAGCCGGCGATCCACATCAGGCTCGGCGCGTGGAGCAGCAGGCCGAGCTGGACCACGAGCAGCAGGCCCACGGCCGACAGGAACAGGATGCGCATGCGCGACCTGCGCTCCGCCGCCATGATCGGCGGCATCATCAGGCCGAACGACACCAGCACGACGGGCAGGTAGACCCACCAGTGGTTGGGGAGCGGGAGCTCGGCGCGCTCGACCAGCAGCACAGGCACCACCACGAACATCGCCATCTGCACGGTGTGCAACGCGAAGATCCCGAAGTTCAGGCGCAGCAACTGCGGATTGAAGACCACGCTGGCCGCGCTCGCCGGATCGTCGTGCTCGATGCGGGGGGGCGCGCTCGGCACCACCCACGTGACGACGGCAATCGCGGTCAGCGCGAGCACCCCGGTCAGCGCGAACAGGCCGCCCATGCCGACCGCTGCGTACAGCGGCGGGGCGCCGACGAGCGACAGCGCGAACGTCAGCCCGATGGACGCCCCGACCATCGCCATCGCCTTGGTGCGGTGTTCCTCGCGCGTCGCATCGGCGATGAACGCGGTCACCGCGGCCGAGATCGCGCCTGCGCCCTGCACGGCCCGGCCGATGATGGTCCAGAACATGTCGTCGGCCGACGCGGCGATGAAGCTGCCGAGGGCGAACAGCACCAGGCCGGCGACGATCACGGGCTTGCGCCCCCAGCGGTCGCTGGCGGCACCGAACGGGATCTGCAGCAGGCCCTGGGTCAGGCCGTAGATGCCGAGCGCCAGGCCGACCAGGGCCGGGCTGTCGCCGCCGGGGATCGTGCGCGCGTGAACCGCAAACACCGGCAGGATCAGGAACAGGCCCAGCATGCGCAGGGCGAAGATCGACGCCAGCGAGGCGCTCGTGCGCACTTCCTGGCCGGACATGCGCGACGGAGAGCGGGAGGTCATGCGTGAGGATCGGGCCGGGGGTTCCGGATCGCTCCGGGAGGAAGTGCCCGGCGGTGACCGGGGGCAAGGCGCGCCTGCGTTTGTCGCTATAGTACCAAGTTGCCCTTTTCGACCCGGCGGCCCTCTGCCGGCGAACGACACGGGGCACGGTCACGGCACAGCAGCATGGACGAAATCAGGATCCGCGGCGCCCGCACGCACAACCTCAAGAACGTCGACCTCGACCTGCCGCGGCACCGGCTGATCGTGATCACGGGCCTGTCCGGGTCCGGCAAGTCGTCGCTCGCGTTCGACACGCTGTACGCGGAAGGCCAGCGGCGCTACGTCGAGTCTCTGTCCGCGTACGCGCGGCAGTTCCTCCAATTGATGGAGAAGCCCGACGTCGACCTGATCGAGGGCCTCAGCCCGGCCATTTCGATCGAGCAGAAGGCGGCGTCGCACAACCCGCGCTCGACCGTGGGCACGGTCACGGAAATCCACGACTACCTGCGCCTGCTGTACGCGCGCGTCGGAACGCCGTTCTGCCCGGAGCACGACCTGCCGCTGCAGTCGCAGAGCGTGTCGCAGATGGTCGACGCGACGCTCGGCCTCGCCGAGGACACCAAGGTGATGGTGCTGGCACCGGTCGTCCGCGACCGGAAGGGCGAGTTCGTCGAGTTCTTCGACGACATGCAGACCCAGGGCTTCATCCGGTTCCGGATCGACGGCGCCGTCGTCGAGGCCGAAGACCTCCCGCCGCTGAAGAAGACCGAGAAGCACTCGGTGGACGTGGTCGTCGACCGCTTGAAGGTGCGGGCCGACGCGATGCAGCGGCTCGCCGAGTCGTTCGAGACCGCGCTGCGCCTCGCTGACGGCCGCGCGCTGCTGCTCGACCTCGACAACGGGCAGGAGACGCTGTTCTCGAGCCGGTTCTCGTGCCCCGCGTGCAGCTACTCCCTGTCCGAGCTCGAGCCGCGCCTGTTCTCGTTCAACAACCCGATGGGCGCGTGCACGGCGTGCGACGGCCTCGGCAGCGTCGAGTACTTCGACGAGAAGCGCGTGGTGGCGCATCCCGAGCTTTCGCTCGCGAGCGGCGCGATCAAGGGCTGGGACGCGCGCAACCAGTACTACTACCAGATGCTGGTGACGGTCGCGCAGCACTACGGCTTCGACATCGACCTGCCGTACGACGAACTGCCGGAGGCCGCGCGGCGGGCGATCCTGCACGGCTCAGGCGACGACGAGATCGCGTTCACGTACACCAACGAGCGTGGCAGGAAGATGGTGCGCAAGCACCCGTTCGAGGGCGTCGTGCCCAACCTCGACCGGCGGTTCAGGGAGACCGACTCGGTCGTCGTCCGCGAGGAACTGGCCAAGCTGCGCAGCCAGCGGCCGTGCCCCGTTTGCGAAGGAACGCGGCTGCGCACCGAAGCGCGCCACGTCTTCATCGGCGACGGCGAGGACCGCCGCGGGATCTACCAGGTTGCGGCGGCCCCGCTGCGCGACGCCTGCGCGTACTTCGAGCGCCTGCAGTTCGCGGGAGCAAAGAAGGAGATCGCCGACAAGATCGTCAAGGAGATCGGCGCGCGACTGCGCTTCCTGGTGAACGTCGGGCTCGACTACCTGTCGCTGGACCGATCGGCCGAGACGCTGTCGGGCGGCGAGTCGCAGCGCATCCGCCTCGCGTCGCAGATCGGATCGGGCCTGACCGGCGTGATGTACGTGCTCGACGAGCCTTCGATCGGGCTGCACCAGCGCGACAACGACCGGCTGATCGGCACGCTGAAGCACCTGCGCGACCTGGGCAACACGGTGATCGTCGTCGAGCACGACGAGGACGCGATCCGAGCCGCGGACCACGTCGTCGACATGGGGCTGGGCGCCGGCGCGCACGGGGGCGAAGTGATCGCAAGCGGCAGCCTCGACGTGGTGCTCGGCAACGCGCGGTCGCTGACCGCGGCGTACCTGTCCGGCCGGCGGCAGATCGAGATCCCGGACGACCGCACCCCGCCGTTCACGCACTGGCTCAAGCTCGCCGGCGCGCACGGCAACAACCTGAAGGACGTCACGCTCGAACTGCCGATCGGGCTGCTCACCTGCGTCACCGGCGTTTCGGGCTCGGGAAAGTCGACCCTGATCAACGACACGCTGTACGCAGTCGTGGCGCGCCACCTCTACGGCTCCTCGGCGGAACCGGCGCCGCATGGGGCGGTCGACGGCCTGGAGCACTTCGACAAGGTGATCAGCGTGGACCAGAGCCCGATCGGGCGGACGCCGCGCTCCAATCCCGCGACATACACCGGGCTCTTCACGCCGATCCGCGAGCTCTTCGCCGAGACGCCCACGGCGCGCGAGCGCGGCTACGAGGCGGGCCGCTTCTCCTTCAACGTCAAGGGTGGGCGCTGCGAGAGTTGCCAGGGCGACGGCGTCCTGAAGGTCGAGATGCACTTCCTGCCCGACGTCTACGTGCCGTGCGACGTCTGCCACGGCAAGCGCTACAACCGCGAGACGCTCGAGGTGCACTACAAGGGACAAAGCATCGCCGAGGTCCTCGACATGACGGTCGAGGAGG
>CAYGXL010000183.1:0-5214 GCA_964353935.1 uncultured Burkholderiaceae bacterium
GTACGCGACGATCGACGGCGTGGTGCGCGCGCCCTCGCTGTTCTCGATGACCTTGATCTGGCCGCCTTCCATGACGGCGACGCACGAGTTGGTCGTTCCCAGGTCAATGCCGATGATCTTTGCCATGTCTGTTCCCTCTGTTTTCCGCTGTTCTGTGCGCTGTTGCGTTCAGCTGCCTGCCGCTAATGTGCGGCGCCCGTGGACAAGTTCAAGATTGCGCGACCGTCACCAGGGCCGGCCGCAGCACGCGGTCGGCGATGGTCCAGCCCTTCTGCAGGACCGCGACCACGTGGTTCGGTGCGATGCCCTCGGGCGCGGGCACCATGGAGATCGCCTGGTGCCAGTGCGGGTCGAACTTCTCGCCCACCGGGTTGATTTCCTTCAGGTTGCTCTTCTCGAACGCCGCCTTCAGCTGCCGCAGCGTCAGTTCGACGCCCTCGCGCATGGCTTCGGGCGTGGCGCTGGTGGCTTGCAGGGCTTTCTCGAGCGAGTCGACCACCGGCACGAGGCTCTCGGCGAACGACTCCACCGCGAACTTGTGCGCCTTGGCGACGTCTTCATGCGCGCGGCGCCGGACGTTGTCGGCCTCGGCTTTCGCCCGCAGGAACAGGTCGTAGTTCTCGTTGGCCTTGTCGAGTGCGGTCTGCAGTTCCTTCTCGACATCGACGACGGTCGCGGTGCCGAGCGCCTGCGGCTCTACTCCCTCCGGAGCGTCGTTGCGGTCGGTCGTGTCGGCCGCCGCGCCCTCTCGTCCCTGCATCGATTCCTCCGGTTTTCGCTTGCCGTTCAATGGTTTAGGGGATGTTGGGTCGTCTCCGCGGTTTTTCAAGGGAACCGGCTCGAACATCGCGGCAAGGGCAGGACGAGGCGGTCGGCGCCGGCCCGTTGCGACATTTGCGAGCGTTTCCTGGCGGCAATCCGCCGTCCGCCTTCGCCGTAACACGGGATCGGATGACCTATCGCCTCGCCCGCGCTCCCCGTACAAAGCAGGCCAGAAGGTGGACGCCCAGTGACGAAGGCACCGAACGTGAATCCGCGGGCAGCCGCGGGGATGATGGAAGGGCAGGCCCCGATCGCCCTGGTCGGCCTGCTCGCCATCGGCGTCATCATCGCGGTCAACTACTTCGCGCGACCCCAGGTTGGCGCCGCGGATCGCGCGCCGGGCGCGACGGACTGCAAGGGGTGCGGCAAGGTGGTGGCCGTGCGGCACTCCGCGCACTCGGTCCCGGTGACCTACGTCGAAGTCCAGATGACCGACGGCTCGGTCCGCACGCTGCGGGCGCCGGCCCGGCAATTCAGCGTCGGCGACTCGGTCGAGGTGAAGGACGACGCGCTGACCCTGCGCGGCCCGACGTAGGGCCTGTCAACGCCTGGCCCGGCGCATGCGCCGGGCCTTGGACAGGCCTAGTCTGGCGCTCCGCCCAGGAGCGCCTGCGCGCGACTGCGTGCCGCTTCGGCCGCGCGTTCGTCCGCGTGACCGCGCGCCACGTCCCAGCCCTGCATATGCCGTTGCGCCAGCCGCGCCAGCGCATGGATGTAGGCCGGCGATCCGTTGAGGCACGGGATGTACCGGTACTCCTGCCCTCCAGCCGCCACGAACTCCTGCTTGCCTTCCATGGCGATCTCCTCGAGCGTTTCGAGGCAGTCGGCGGGGAAGCCGGGACACATCACGTCGACCCGCCGAACGCCGTTCCGGGCCAGTTCGTGCAGGGTCGGCGCGGTATAGGGCTGCAGCCACTCGGCCTTGCCGAAGCGCGACTGGAACGTGACGAGGTAGTCGTCCTTGCCCAGCCCGAGCGCTTCGGCCAGCAGCCGCCCCGTCTTCCGGCACTCGCAGTGGTACGGATCGCCGAGCATCAGCGTGCGCTTCGGCACGCCGTGGAAGCTCATCACCAGCTTGCCTCCGGCGTCCTGCGCGCGGCCGTGGGCCTTCCAGTGCGCGAGGACCGACTGCTTCAGCGCGTCGATGTAGCCGGGATCGTCGTGGAAGTGCTTCACCCAGCGCACCTCCGGCACGTTGCGGGTGCGCTTCCACTCGTCGAACAGCGCGTCGAGCACCGAGGCCGTGGTCGTGCCCGAGTACTGCGGATACATCGGAACGACCAGCACGCGCTCAGTGTGCTGGCGCTGCAGTTCGGCCAGCACCGAGGCGATCGACGGCTCGCCGTAACGCATCGCCAGGACCACGTCCGCCTCGACGCCCTGTTCCCCGAGGTAGCCGCGCAGCAGCGTGGCCTGCTCGCGCGAGTGCACCATCAGCGGCGAGCCGCGCTCGGTCCAGATCGCCGCGTACTTGGCCGCCGACTTGCGCGGCCGCAGCGTGAGGATGATCCCGTGGAGGATCGGCCACCAGACGAGGCGCGGGATCTCGACGACGCGCGGATCGGAGAGGAACTCCCTCAGGTAGCGCCGCACGGCGCCGGGCTGCGGCGCTTCGGGCGTTCCGAGATTGACCAGAAGGACCGCGGTCCGCGACCGGGTGCCGTGGGAGTACGGCGCTTCGTTCAGGAATGACATCGTGGAGGCGTTCTCGAGGGTGGAGCGGCAGGGTACCGCGCGCGACATTGTAAGAAGGTGCGCCGCATACGCGCTCGATCGAACCTGGCGGGGCCGTCGCCTGCGCCTGGGCGGGCGGCGGGGTGCCTCCCTCCACGCCCGTCGCGGCGGGCGTCATACGGCGCGCGAAGCTCCCTGCGGGCCAGCAGATTTCTGAGCGCGGTCGTCGCTGCGCCGAAGATAGTGCCTCGCGGCGACGCCCACTCGGCCCGCCACCCTCGCGCAACTGGCACGCCCGCCGCCTGACGGTCGCTCCGCGAGGCGCCCCACCACTCACCCAGGCGCCGCGCGTGTGGTCGGGAAGGAAAGGCTCACTGGCGCTGGCCTCGGAAGTCTCAGGGATGTGCCGCGATGGCGCCGCTCGATGGCCGGGCGCGTACCAACGCGCATCCACAAGGCGCGGCGCGTCGATCGCGGTGTGGGGTGCCTCGCGGAGCGCGACGCCGTGCGGCGGGCGTCGCATTCCAGAGGCTGCGGCGGGCCGAGAGCAACACCGGCCGGAAGGCACGACCGGCGGAACCGCGAGAGCTCACGCCGAAAGCTGCCGGCCCGCGAGAAGTGCCCTTGACCCAGTGTCGCCCGCCGCGCGTCGCGCGGAGTCGAGGCGCCCCGCAGCGCGCTCGGCGCGCATGAGACGCCCGCGCACTCAACAAACAAGGACCGCTAACACCGAGCGGCCTAAAGGCCTACTGGCTCTGCGACAGCACGTTCGACAGCAGCTTCGCCGTGATGTCGACGATCGGGATCACCCGCTCGTACGCCATGCGCGTGGGGCCGATGACGCCGAGCGTGCCGATCACCTTGCCGTCGACCGTGTACGGCGCGACCACCATGCTCATGTCGTCGACCGGCACGAGCGTCGACTCCCCGCCGATGTAGATCTGAACGCCATGGGCGTTGATCGCCGTGTCGAGCAGCTGCATCAGCCGGCTGCGGTGGTCGAAGAGATCGAACATGCGGCGCAGCTTGTCCATGTCGGTGGCGAGATCCGACACGCCCAGCAGGTTGCGTTCGCCGGAGATCACCACCGGCTCGGACTCCTCGGCCGCCTGGCTGCCTGCCTGCAGCGCCGACTCCATCAGGCGCGAGATGTCCTCGCGCAGGATGCGAAGGTCGCCGTGCAGCCGCTCGCGCACCTCGCCGAAGGAGCGCCCGGCGAACTGCTCGTTCAGGATGTTGGCGGCCTCGACCAGCTGCGACGGCGTGTACGGCGCTTCCGTCATCAGCACGCGGTTCTGCACGTCGCCCTCGGGCGTCACGATGATCAGCAGCACCCGCCGGTCCGACAGCCGCACGAACTCGACCTGCCGGAACGCCGAAGTGCGCCGCGGCGTCAGCACGACGCCGGCGAACTGCGACAGGCGCGAAAGCAGCTGTGCCGCGTTCTGGATGGCGCGGCTGGGATCGGCGACCTGCAACTGCCCCTGCATCAGGTCGGTCTGCTGCTGCTCCAGCGGCTGCACGGTCAGCAGGCTGTCGACGAAGAGCCGGTAGCCACGCGGCGTCGGCACCCGGCCGGCCGACGTGTGGGGGCTGGAGACGAACCCCATGTCCTCGAGGTCCGCCATCACGTTCCGGATGGTCGCCGGCGACAGCTCCAGCCCCGAGATCCGGGCCAGCGCGCGCGACCCGACCGGCTGACCGTCGGCGATGTAACGCTCGATCAGGGTCTTGAGCACTCGTCTGGATCGATCGTCGAGCATGGCAACCATTATGACCGCAAGCAGGGCCCTGCAGCGCTGTCTCGCGTTCGAGACGGGCGCGGATGGAGGGTTCCTGCATAATCATTCGCATGATCCAGGCGTTCACCCACGTCGCCGTCTTCGGAAAGCCGCGCGCGGAAGGCATCCGCGAGCCGCTGCTCGAGATCGCCCGTGTCGTGGAAAGCGCCGGCGGCCAGGTGATGTTCGACCTCGCCACGGCCGAGAACATCGGCTCGGGGGAGCGCGCGGGCTACACGGTGCACGCGATCGGCAAGCAGGCCGACGTCGCCATCGTGCTCGGCGGCGACGGCACGATGCTCGGCATCGCACGCGAGCTGGCGCCCTTCCGGGTGCCGCTGATCGGCATCAACCACGGCCGGCTCGGCTTCATGACCGACATCGCGCTCGACCAGGTGGCCGAGGTGCTGGTGCCGATGCTGCGCGGCGCCTACGAAACCGACCGGCGGATGCTGCTGGACGCCGAAGTGCGGCGCCAGGGCCGGGTGGCCCATCACGCCATCGCGCTGAACGACGTGGTGATCTCGCGCGGCGTGGCGGGCGGGATGGTCGAGTACACGGTGCGGGTGGACGGCGTCACGATGTACAACCAGCGCGCCGACGGCGTGATCGTCTCCACACCCACCGGCTCCACCGCCTACGCTCTGTCGGCCAACGGGCCGATCCTGTATCCGACGCTGGCCGGCCTGCTGCTGGTGCCGGTCGCCCCGCAGACGCTGTCGAACCGCCCCATCGTGCTGGCCGACGACGTCGTGGTCGAGATCGAGATCACCGACGTGCGCGACGCCAGCGCGCACTTCGACATGCAGACGTACTCGCACCTCTCGCCCGGCGACGTCGTGAGGGTGAAGCGCGGGGCCGACACCGTCACGCTGCTGCATCCGGTCGGCTACAACTTCTTCGCCACGCTGCGGCAGAAGCTGCACTGGAGCGTGAT
>CAYGXL010000184.1:0-5201 GCA_964353935.1 uncultured Burkholderiaceae bacterium
CCCTCGCCATATCGGACAGCTTCCTGCAGAGCAAGGTGGCGCCGCTGCTCACCGACGCCACCGCACGGCAGGGCGCGCCAAAGGACGTCTTCGTCGCCGTGAACAGGGGGCTGCGGAAGGAAAACGAGGACCGCATCACCGCGATCACGAAGAAGGCCACACCCTCGATGCTGTGGAAGGACGCGTTCGCGCAGCTCAGCAACTCGAAGGTCGAGGCGAACTTCGCGGACGAGCGGACGTACACCTACAAGGGCGAGGCGATCGACGTCGCCTACCACCTCGGCTACGACCTCTCGGTGACGAAGAACTACCCGGCCGAAGCGGCGAACAGCGGCACGGTGGCGTTCACCGGCGACCTGGGCATCTACGGCAACACGGTGATCCTCGACCACGGGCTCGGCCTCTACACGCTCTACAGCCACCTGAACTCGATCGACGTGAAGCTGGGCGACAACATCGCCAAGCGCCAGGTCCTCGGCAGGACGGGCGAGACCGGACTCGCCGCCGGCGACCACCTGCACTTCGGGGTCTACCTCGACGGCGTCGCGGTGCTGCCGGTGGAGTGGTGGGACCAGAAGTGGATCGACGACAACATCACGCCCAAGCTGGAAGGCCGGAGCGGGCAGGAGATCGCGGAGGCGCAGCAGACGGCGAAGGGAACGCGCAAGGGCGCGGCGAAGAAACGCCGATAGCCCCTTGCCGCGCGCCCGCCCGACGGGCGCGGTCAACTCGGCGCCGTCCCCTTTACCGCCCACGCGAGCGCCGCATACGACCGCGGCCCGTCCTCCTCACCGTCGAGGTAGGCGCGCCGCAGCGCCTCGCGCAGTCGTTCGCGGTCGGCTTCGTTCAAGGTGGCGACGTATTCGGCCTGCGGCCCGTCCTTGGCGCTGACCGGCCCCCAGTAATCGTCGAACGACGCGTACTCCATCCGGATCGCGAGCGTCGTCTCGACCACGTCGGTGAATCCGCCGGCGCGCCACGCGGCGGCCAGTTCGCCCGGCCGCGTGAGCGGACGCGTGTAGTTGCGCGCGCGCCGCTCGTTGGCTGCCGGGTCGAGTGCGGCCGCAGTGTCGAAGAAGATCCGGTTCGCGACGAATCCGCCGCGCGCGTCCCACACCGCCGCGCCCACCACCGCGCCCGGCCGCGCAACGCGAAGCATTTCCGCGATCGCCTGCTCGGTCCTTGGCACGAAGTGCAGCACCAGTAACGCGAGGACGCGGTCGAAGGACCGATCCGGAAACTGGAGCGCGTGCACGTTGCCGACGTCGAAGGACACTCGCCGATCCTGGATCTGATGCCGGGCGTACTCGACGTAGGCGGGGGACAGGTCGACACCGCGCAGCGTCCGTACATTGCACCGCGCGGCGAGAGCGAGCGTCAGGCACCCCGTGCCAGAGCCGACATCGAGGACGTCCTCGCCGTCGGCCGTGCCGGTGAAATCGAGGAACGGGCCGACCAGCCGTCGGCTCCAGCGGCCCATGATGCGTTCGTAGCCTTCGCCGTCGGCGGCGGAGAAGGTCGAGGAAGATGACGGGGCCGATGGGGTAGCGGAAGTTGTCATGTGGTTGATCGCCGTGCGCGGTGCGACCAGCACAGACTGCTCCATCCAGGCGCGCTTGTCCCCGGGCGCCCCACCAACGCGGGAGGCCGGCCCGCGGACGTACACTTCCCGCATGCCGATGAACGTCTTCATCACTGGTGCGTCGAGCGGCATTGGGGAGGAGCTCGCGAAGGAGTTTGCTTCGCGCGGCGCCACGCTCGGCCTCGTCGCACGCCGCCGCGAAGCGCTCGAAGCGCTGGCCGCGAGGCTGCCCGGCAACCACCACGTCTACGCCGTCGACGTGACCGACAAGGACGCGCTGATCGCGGCCGGGCGCGCGTTCGAGCAGGCGGCGGGCGGAGTCGACATCGTGATCGCCAACGCCGGCATTTCCGTCGGCGTGAAGACCGAGCACTACGAGGATCTGGCGCAGTTCGAGAAGGTGCTGACGACCAACGTGCTCGCCATGGCGTACACCTTCCATCCGTTCATTGCGCGGATGAAGTCGGTGCGCCGCGGGACGCTGGTCGGCATCGCGAGCGTTGCCGGAATCCGCGGACTGCCGGGCTCCGATGCCTACTGCGCGTCGAAGTCCGCGGCGATCACCTACCTCGAAAGCCTGCGCGTCGAGATGGCGAAGCACCACGTCAAGGTCGTCACGATTTCGCCCGGCTTCATCCGCACACCGCTGACCGCGCGGAACCCGTACCGCATGCCGTTCCTGATGGACGTCGCGGACTTCGCCCCGCGCGCCGCCGATGCGATCGTGGCTGGCGCGCGCTACCGGACGATTCCCTGGCAGATGGGCGTTGTCACGGCCCTCATGCGCCTCGTGCCGCGCTGGCTGTTCGACCGGCTGGTGGCCAACCGGCGCCAGAAGCCGCGCGCGAACTCAGCGCACGGCGCGTAGCGCCGCGAAGCTGCGCTCGAGGTCGGCGACGAGGTCGTCCGCGTCCTCGAGTCCCGCCGAGATGCGGAACAGCCGTCCCTCGAAGGAGCACGGCGCGACCGTGCGCTCGGGGAACGCAGGAATCATCAGGCTCTCGTAGCCGCCCCACGAGTAGCCGCGACCGAACAGCTGCGCGCTGTCGATCAGCGCCTCCAGCGCGCCGACCGGCAGTCCAGGCCTCAGCACGACGCCGAACAGGCCGGAGGCGCCGCTCATGTCGCGCTTCCACAGCGCGTGTCCGGGATCGTCGGGCAGCGCCGGATACAGCACGCGTTCCACTTCCGGCTGTCCGCGCAGCCACGCGATCAGCCGCTCGGCGTTCGCGCGATGCAGCGCCAGCCGCGCGCCCATCGTGTGCAGGCCGCGGTGCGCCAGGTAGACGTCGTCCGCGCCGGTGGTGAGGCCGTAGAAGTGCATCGCCTCGCGCACCGCGGGCCACGCCCGCTCGTTGACGGTCAGCGTGCCCATCAGCACGTCGGAGTGGCCGCCGATGTACTTGGTCGCCGCATGCAGCGAGACGTCGGCGCCGTGCGCCAGCGGCTGGAAGAAGAGCGGCGTCGCCCACGTGTTGTCGACGACGCTGAAGGCGTCGTGCCGGCGCGCGATGGCCGCGAGCCGCGGCACGTCCTGCACCTCGAAGGTCAGCGAGCCCGGCGACTCCATGAAGAGCACGCGCGTGGTCGGACGGAACAGATGCTCCAGCTCGTCGCCGATGCACGGGTCGTAGAACGTCGCCTCGACGCCGAACCGCGCCAGCGTCTGCCGCCCGAAGCGGCGCGTCGGCCAGTACACCGAATCAGGGATCAGCACGTGGTCGCCGGCCCGGACGAACGCGAGCAGCGACATCGTGCACGCGGCCAGGCCGGACGGCAGCGCCCAGCTGCGGTAGCCGCCCTCCAGCGCGTTGAGCGCAGCGTAGAACGCGTGGTGGGTCGGCGTTCCGTAGACGCCGTAGGTCATCACGTCGTCGTCGCCGGCGAGCCGCGCCTGCGTCCGCGCCTTCATGTCGGCGACGCTGTCGTGCAGCACCGTGGACCCGCGCACCAGCGGCGGGTTGACGTAGTCGAAACTCTTCGCGCGGTCGCGACCGCCGGTGACGAGCCTGGTGGCGGGCCGGGGCGGTTTGCTGGAGTCGTCGTTGTTCATGCGGTCGTGAAGCGATAGACGCCGTCGTCGAGTCGGCGCGTGACGCTGCCCTCGTACCAGAGCGCGTGCAGGTGCGCGAGCGCCTCGCCGAGCGCGAACGTGGTCTGGTGCAGGTCGAGCGCGCGCTTGAACAGCAGCGGCACGATCGACGCGGCGGTCTGCGGCGTCGCGCACGCGGCCAGCACCTCCGCGAGGCGATCGGCGTGGTGGGCGTGCTGCTGCGCGATGCGCGCGTGCAGCCCGGTGAACGGCTTGCCGTGCGACGGCAGCACGAGCGTGTCGGCCGGCAGCAGCAGCAGGCGGTCGAGCGAGTGCAGGTAGCGCGGCAGCGGATTGCCGTCGGGCTCGAGGTCGAACACGCTGACGTTGGTCGAGATGCGCGGCAGCACCATGTCGCCCGAGACCAGCAGCTTGTCGTCCTCGCAATACAGCGACACGTGCTCGGGCGCGTGGCCGAAACCGACGATCGCGCGGAAGACGCGCTTCGCGTGCGCGGGACCCACCGCGACTTCGTCGCCGTCCTGCACGCGGCGGAAGCTCGGCGGAGTCGACGGCACCAGCTTCGGGTAGTGGCCAGAGCCACGCGCGCGCACCTTGGCTAGTGCGTCGCGGTCGTCCAGCCCGTTGCGCGCGAAGTGGCTCGCCGCCGAGTCACCCGTGGTCTGGTCGGCGCCGAGCGACAGGAAGCGGCCGAACGCGTACTCGGTCGCTGACATCCACAAGGGCGCGCGCCACCGTGCCTTGTCGCCGCCGGCGACCAGCCAGTACGCCAGCCCGAAGTGATCCGGATGGAAGTGCGTGCACAACAGCCGCACCAAGGGGAGCCCGCCGAACGCGCCGTCGAACAGCCGCTCCCACGCCTGCTTCGTGACGTCGCTGCTGATGCCGCTGTCGACGACGGTGTATCCCGCGCGGCCGTCGACCTCGTCGTCCAGCACCCACAGGTTGATGTGGTCGAGCGCGAACGGCAGCGGCATCCGCACCCAGTGCACGCCGGGGCGCAGCGTGGTCCACGTGCCGAGGGCGGGCACGTCCGGCCACGGGTAGTGCAGTTCGTGCTCGTGGGGGTTCAAGTCGACAACTTGACGTTTACGGAAACTGACGCGATTCTACGGCCGCCATGGCGACGGCGCGCGAACCGAAGGAAGGCACGACCTACTCCATCACGGAGCTGGCGAACGAGTTCGACGTCACGCCGCGCGCGATCCGCTTCTACGAGGACCAGGGCATCCTGCAGCCGAAGCGCTCCGGCCGCTCCGGCCTCACGCGCGTCTACTCCACCCGCGACCGCACCCGGCTGAAGCTCACGCTGCGCGGCAAACGCCTCGGCCTGACGCTCACCCAGGTGCGCGAGCTGGTCGACATGTACGAGACGCCGAAGGATGCGTCGGCGCAGGCCAAGCGGTTCCTCGCCGTCCTGGAGCAGCACCGGCGCGCGCTCGAGCAGCAGCGCGAGGACATCCAGGTGACGCTCGCGGAGATCGGGCAGCACGAGGCGGAGTGCAGGCGGCTGCTGGGTCGCGCGACCCGGTCACGGCGCTGAAGTCCCCGAGGGACGCTTTCGAC
>CAYGXL010000185.1:0-5095 GCA_964353935.1 uncultured Burkholderiaceae bacterium
GATCGCCTCGCGCAGGCGCCCCGCCAGCAGCGGGATGTCGAAGACGTTGCGGCGATCGAGCGCCTCCTCGTCGGTCAGGAGATCGAACAGCAGAGTCGCGCAGCCCCGCTTGCACAGTTCGTCGGCGACGAAGCGGTTGCGGGGGCTGTGCCGGCTGCTGCCGCTGCCATGGGCGAACACGACCAGGCCGAGGACCGCGCCTGCCGGCAATTGCAGGCTGCCCGGCAGACGGAGCCTGCCGAGCGTGACGTCGAAGGTTGTCATCAGGGTCTCCTTGCCGCAGGCGAAAGCGCCATGCGACGCACACGTGTACAAATTCAGCATCGGTGGCGCGGCCGGTTGGCCCTTGACGACGGTCAACGGCGTGCCGGCGAGCAGAACACTCTCTCCATGCAGCCCGGTTTCCCCTCTCCGCGCGCGGTCTCGACCGAGGACAAGGTCCGCTACCTGGCGTCGCCGGCCGCCCATGGGGGGACGCGACCGGACGTGGTCGAGACCCACATGTCCTGGCTGTTCGCCGCCGGCGGCCGCGTACTGAAGTTGAAGAAGCCGCACCGAACCGATTTCCTCGACTTCTCCACCCTGGCACTGCGCGAGCTCAACTGCAGCGAGGAGGTCCGGCTGAACCGGCGGCTGGCGCCGGACGTCTACGACGGCGTCCTGCCGCTGGTGGTGCGCGTCGACGGGACGCTGGCGATCGGCCCGCAGGCGGACGCGGAAGCGGTCGACTGGCTGGTCGCGATGCGCCGGCTCCCGTCCGCGCGGATGCTGGACGTCGCGATTCGCGCAGGCGCGGTGAGCCCGGCCGACATCGACCGCCTCGGGGACCGGCTGGCGCGCTTCTTCTGCGAAGCGCGCCGCGTGCGGATGGCGGGCGACGACTACCGTGGACGGTTCGAGGCGTTGCAGGCGGTCAACCGCTCGGTGCTGACGCTGCCGCGCTTTGCGTCCCTCGAAGCCGCGCCGGTGCTCGATGCGATCGACTCGGCGCGCGGGCGACACGCGGCCGCGCTGCGCGACCGCGCCGAGGGCGGCCATGTGCGTGAAGGCCATGGCGACCTGCGACCGGAGCACATCGCCCTCGACGGGATCCCGGTGGTCATCGACTGCCTCGAGTTCAATGCGCAGCTGCGCGAGGTCGATCCGTTCGATGAACTCGCCTTCCTCGGCCTCGAGTGCCGGCTGCTGGGCGCGCCGTGGATCGAGCCGCGGCTGCTGGCGCAGGTGGCGCAGTCGCTCGACGAAGCGCCGCCGCCTGCCGTGCTGGCGCTGTACACCGTCCACCGCGCGCTGCTGCGCGCCCGGCTGACGGCAGCGCACCTGCTCGATCCGCATCCGCGGCGGCCGGAACACTGGCTGCCGCAGGCCGCGCGCTACCTCGCCGAAGCGCGGACGGCGTTGAGTGCTCTCGGTTAGGGCCCGATAACTCCTGGATCGCGCATGCGCCGGGCCAAGCGCTAGCGGGCCCTACCTAGCCCGTCAGTTCGTGCCGGACCGCCTCGGCGAACAGCGCCGCGCACGGCAACACGCCGACGCGCTCGCGCGCCGGCCGACCGTCGAGCCGGAACAGGGGAACGGTGTCGGTGACGAATACGCGCTCGACGCCCGTGCGCTCGAGCACCTCGGCCGCGGGAGCGACGAACAGCCCGTGCGCCGCGAACGCGAGAATCCGCCGCGCGCCGGCCTTGCGCAAGGCGCTGGCGGCCCGCTCGATCGTGCCGAAGGTCGCGATCAGGTCGTCCACGATCAGCACCGTCGCACCGCCCACCTCGCCCGTGACGAGGTCGCCGCCCGAGACGACGCCGGCCGCGCGCCGCTTGTCGACGAAGGCCTGCGCCACCGGCTTCCCGAGCATCGCTTCGAGCGCCTCGCGCCAAAGCTGCGCGCGCTTGACGCCGCCGACGTCGGGCGAGGCAACCGCGATCGGCTCGTCACCGAAGAGCGCCAGCGCCGCGGCGCTGAACAGCGCGTTCGGGGACAGCGTGACCGCGCGAAGGCGGAAGGCGTTGTCGAACGCGGCGACGTTGTGCGCCTCGAGCGTGATCAGCGCGTCGCATCGAACCGCCTCGAACAGCTGCGCCACCACGCGGATCGACACCGGGTCGAACGGCTGCGTCCGCCGGTCCTTGCGCGCGTAGGCGAGGTAGGGAACGACCGCGACGATGCGGCGCGCGCCATGATCGCGCAGCGCCGCAATGAACATCAGCAGGCGGACCAGCTTGTCGTCGCCGCTGATGCCCGGCTCGCCGTGCAGGCTCTGCACGACCACGCAGTCCTGGCCGACCGGATCGACCAGGGGACGGATCTTGTGTTCGGCGTCCTCGAACGTGCGCTCCTCATGCCGCGCCAGCGGCTCGCCGAGCGCATCGGCGACGAGCGCGCCGAAATCGCGTGTCGCGTCCAGGGCGAACAGCAGCATCGGAACGTGTCCCGCCTACTCCCCCGGCACTCGGTCGTCGGCCTTCGGGTCGACGAAACCGATCTCTTCTTCCGCTTCTTCCAGGGTCTCGTCCGGCTCGAGGCCGGTTTCGATGCCGGAGCGCGACGCGACCAGCGCGCCCATCGCGGTGGGGAACGGGCCGAACTCCTGGTGGCCGTCGTCGGCGACCCAGTAGAACCCGTCGGGCCGGGCGACCACGCGCGAGCTTTCGTCGTCGCCGGGCGCGAGCGGCTCTTCGCGCAAGGGCGCCGCATGCCTGGTGCTGTCTGGCCGTGTCATGAGTCCTCCTGCGGTTGACCTGCCTTTGTTTCAAGCTACGAGTATGGGCGCCCCGCCCGTTGATGACCGTCAACCGGCCATCCCGCGCGCCCGCGACGCGATTCGTCGCATTGCGCTTGGGCAGGCCAGGGCGTCGCTGCAGAATGGCCGGCCCTTCCCGTCCGACGTGGAGAACGCCATGGCCATCCCGACCCGCCCCGAGGGCTACCACAGTGTCACGCCATACCTGGTCTGCGATGGCGCCGCGCAGGCAATCGAGTTCTACGCCCGGGCGTTCGGCGCCACCGAACTGTTCCGCCTGCCGATGGGCGACAAGGTCGGCCACGCCGAGATCATGATCGGCGACTCGCACGTGATGCTGTCCGACGAGTGGCCCGACATGAACCTGCGCGGCCCGAAGTCGCGCGGCGGCCCGACCGCGAGCCTGATGGTGTACGTCGACGACGTCGACGCGATGTTCAAGCGCGCCGTGGCGGCAGGCGCCACCATCGAGCGAGGGATCGAGAACCAGTTCTGGGGCGACCGCACCGGCACGGTGGTCGACCCGTACGGTCACCGCTGGATGCTGGCGACCCACGTCGAGGAAGTGCCGCCCGAGGAACTCGAGCGTCGCATGGCCGAGTGGAGCAAGCAGTCGACGTAGCGCTGCCGCGGCGCCCACGTGCCCGAGCGGGGCGCGCCGCGCCGGATGGCAGCGCGATCAGCCGAACGGATCGATCGGCGTGAATGCCCCGAGGCCGGTGAGCTTGTAGCGTCCGCCGAGCGGCCGCATCGCGCGCTCCGGTGGGCCCTCGGTGATCCACTTCTCGGCGTGCAGCATCGTCCATAGGCGCCGCTCGGCCATCACCGAGACCATGTAGCTCGGCAGCCCGAGCGTCGGCATCTGGTAGCCGCTGACGACCACGCGCTTGATCGTCGGCAGCGCCGCGAACGCTTCGCCGATCAGCCGCACGACCAGGCCGAACGCGTGGCGGTTGTGCAGCATGGCCTGCCGCACCGGCGTCATCGGCTTCACGGCGATGCGGTGGCCGTAGCCGACGGTCGCTTCGCGATCGGGCAGCTCCGCGGCGAGCGGGATGCGCACGTCGAAGCGGACATCCTCGCTGTCGATGAAGCCGTAGTTCATGAAGATCGGCACCGGCCACAGGACGTCCTGCAGGCAGCTGACCAGGTGCGCGCTCATCGCCGCCGGGTTGCCGGCGGCAGCGCGCTCGCTCAGTTCGCGGATGGCGCGCTGGCCGTTCTCCCACGCGAAGCGGCGCTTGAGCCAGGCGGCGCGCGCGTCGAGGTAGGCGTTGATCTCGTCCAGCGTGCGGTGCGAGCCCGCCCGCTTCTTCGGCGGCGGCGGCGGCAGCTCCGAGTACGGCCGCGCCGACAGCGGCACCAGCTGGGCCGTCGGCGACGGGGTGTAGCGATACGCCTCGCCGATCGCGTCGACGTGCTGGTTCATCTGCCGGCAGACCGCCTCGGCGACGTCGCCCTCGACGTCGTGCCGTTGGTCGAGGTCGTTGAGCGGGCCGCCTTGCTCCACGCGGGCCGGGCGGTCGAGGCGCACGAAGCCGAACTCGTCGATCCGCGCCCGCATGCCGGTGGTGGAGACGGAGAAGTTCGCGGGATGCTTGAGCGGGGAGGTCTCCGTCGATTCGGCGATCTGGATCTGCGAACGGCGGCGGTAGATCGCGCACTGGCCGTCCGCGCTCGCGAACGACGGGATCAGCCGATGCGGAGGCAGCCAGCGAACGCGTTTGCCGAAGAGGGCGGTGTGCCTGTAGCGCGTGGAGACGAGCTCCGCGGCTGCAACGGGTAAATCGGCAAGATCGAACTGCCCGTGACTCAATGCCCACCTTTGGCCGTGAAGAGCGCTGCGCTTCGCGGTCTGTTCTTGTTGTGTGTCCGGTGCGCCTCCGCGCGCACCGCTGCTGCGGGCGCGAGTGTAGGACGAGCGCGGGCGTTTGTGTGGACAAGTTCGAGGTGCACGCGCGTCGCGTGCGGGGTTGCCTTCGCCGCGCGGCATTGCCGTGCGTCAAACGCCGGAGCGCGACTGGCCGGCGCGCTTTCCGTAAGCTTCGCGCCATGTCGATCCTTTCCACCGCCAAGGGCGTGTTCGCGTCGGTCACGCTCGCGCTCAACGTCCTGATCCTCGTCTCGGCGATGGTCCCGTTCGCGCTGGCCAAGCTGCTGCTGCCGTTCCCGGCCGTGCGCCACGTGACCGACCGCGCGCTCAATGCGATCGCCACCGAGTGGATCGCGGTGAACAACTGGTGGATCGGCGTGGTCGGCGACGTGCGCTGGGACGTGCGGGGCGTCGAGGGCCTCGACCCGAAGGGCTGGTACCTCGTGGCCAGCAACCACCAGAGCTGGGTCGACATCCTGGTG
>CAYGXL010000186.1:0-3135 GCA_964353935.1 uncultured Burkholderiaceae bacterium
CCGAGGCGCGCAGCAGCTCGCCCCACACCTCGCCGAGCACGGCGGCCGCGCCGGCGACCACGGTGATGTAGAGCGCCGTCTGGCTCAGCTCGCCGGCGGTGATCTGTCCGGCCATCACGGCCTGCACGCCACCGTACAGGCCGTACAGCAGGGCGCCGAACACGCCGATGATCACGAAAGCGGTGAGCGTCGCGCGCGTGCCGCTGCGGCGAACGGCCGTGTCGAACGAGCGCTCGTTGGCGTCGTGGAAGCGGCGTGCCTCGTTGCGCTCCTGCGTGAAGCTCTGCACCACCTGGACCGCGTTCAAGATCTCGCCGGCGATGGCGCTGGTGTCCGCGATGCGGTCCTGGCTCGCGCGCGAAAGCTTGCGCACGCGGCGGCCGATCAGCATCGCCGGGACGACCACGAGGGCGATGACGCCGACGACGGTCAGCATCAGGCGCGGACTGGTGGCGACCAGCATCGCGATGCCGCCGATGAAGAGGACCGCGTTGCGCAGGCCCATCGAGATGCTGGAACCGACCGCGTTCTGGATCACGGTGGTGTCCGTCGTCAGCCGCGACAGCACCTCGCCGGTCTTCAGTGTCTCGAAGAACTGGGGGCTCTGCTGCAGGACGTGCGCGTACACCGCCAGCCGCAGGTCGGTGGTGACGCGGTCGCCGAGCCAGCTGACCATGAAGAAGCGCGCGGCCGTGAAGATGCCGAGTGCGACCGCAACGGCGAACAGCAGGCCGAAGTAGTGGCGAATGGAGACGAGCTTGCCGCCGACGTCCCCGCCCGGCGTCGTCAGGCCCTGGTCGACCAGGAGCCGCACGGCGTACGGCAACGCGAGCGTCGCACTGGCGGCGAGCAGCAGGAAGAGCAGGGCGAGCGCGACCTGCTTTCGGTACGGCGCGACGAATGGCAAGAGGCCGCGCAGCGGCCTAAGCCGGCGCGGAGCGGGCGCGGCGTCGGCCACCGGCGGAGTCACCACAGGGGCGAGGTCAGCACGCCCCACGCGGCGAGGATCATCAACACGCCCCAGGCCGCGAACGCGACCGCGAACGGTGCTCCGCGGGACTTCGGGTTGCGCGCGTAGGCGAAGGCGTACCAGATGCGGGCCACCACCCAGACCGCGCCCACCGCCGCCGCGATGCGCGGATTGAAGTACAGCGCCGCCAGCCACAGCGCCGGCAGGAAGATCACGACGTTCTCGAGCGTGTTCATCTGCACGCGGTACGCGCACTCGAACTCCACGGGGCCGGTCGTGGCCGGCGCGCTCACCTTGTAGCGGCCGCGCGCATGGCCGACGTACCACGCGCAGCCGAACAGCAGCGCCAGCGCGGCGAGGGTGATCAGGGCGGGCCAGTGCAGCGTGCTTCCCATGTGGCTCTCCGGAGTCGGACGGCGGATCGTAGCGGTTCGAAGCGCCGCGGCCGGCTCAGAGCCGGATCGGTGCGACGTAGCCGGTCATCTCGAGAAAGCCGCGGCCGACCCGACGCTCGCCCTCGAACAGCTCGCTCGCGCCTTCCCAGTACACCGCGCCGGTCGTCAGGCGCGAGTCCAGTTCCTGGTCGTTCATCAGCGGCCGGGTGACGAAGGTGCGGTCGCCGATCCGCAGTTCCTGCGCCACCGGCCAGGCGGCGCGCGTGCGCGGCGAGGTCCACTCGGAGCGACGCACGAAGCGCACTTCGTCCGGCCGGTACGTGCGGGTGAGGCCACCGGCCGGTCGCACCGAGGCATAGCCATACGAAGGTTCGCCGGCCGCGCCCTGGCGGCGGATCTGGAACGCCGTCAGCGCGGTGCCGTCGTCGAGGTTCATGCCGACCCAGTCCCAGCCGGCCGCGTCGGCCGCGAGCAGCGTGCTCGACCACTCGTGATCGAGCCAGCCACGGCCGGCGAGCGACTGAGTACGGCCGTCACGCGTCAGTTCAGCGCGCACGTCGAGCTGCGGCTGCGAGTAGTAGTAACTGGCCTGCGCCGGCGCCGGTCCCTTGCGCGAGTACCCGGCGTCGCCCTGCAGCAGCAGCGGCTGCGTGGGGCGCGCGGTGAAGGCGAGCGAGAACCCGCGGGCCGGCAGCGTGCAGCGGTAGTCGCCGCTCGGCTGGCGGATGAAGCGCCAGGCGTCGAGGCGCACGTCGGTGTCCTGCTCGGACGCGCCGACCACGCCGAAACCCGTGCGGGCGATGCGCTCGTCGTGCAGCAGGCTGCCGAGCGCCGGGTCGGCGAGCGCGGCGTGGGCGATGACGAGCTGCTTCGCCGCGAACGCGCTGGGATTCGCGGGATCGACCTCGGTGCGCGTCCGGAAGAACGTGACCTGGAACCCGAGCGAAGCGGCGCCCGGCACGTCGAGCCACCCGGTCAGGTACCACCACTCCGTGCGGTACTCGGGATGCGCGCCGTGGTCGCGCGGAAACACCAGCGGCCGCGGCACCACGGCCGGGTAGTCGACGGCGGCGCGGACCGGGGCGGCGAGCGCCAGCGACGCGAGCAGGAACGCGCGGCGGCCCGGCATCACCAGTCGTCCCGCACGGCGCGCACGGCGTCGATCGAGACCGCGCGCCGGCCCGCGATGACCGCGGTCACGACCGCCGCGGCCATCAACGCCACCATCAGGCCGCCGATCAGCCCCTGCGGCGCGTTGAAGTCCATGGTCCAGTGGAACGACTGCGGATTGATCACCTTGATCAGCACGAGCGCCACCACGAGGCCGGTCGCCAGGCCGACCGCGATCGCGAGCGCGGTGACGAGCGCGCCTTCGATCGCGAGCAGGCCGAGGACCTGGCCGCGCGTGAGCCCGATGTGGCGCAGCATCCCGAACTCGCGGGTGCGGGCGATGGCCTGCGACGAGAAGGTGGCGGCAATGCCGATCAGCCCGATCGCGATGGCCGCGATCTCCAGCACGTAGGTCACGGCGAAGCTGCGGTCGAAGATCTGCAGGCTGAGCTTGCGGATGTCGCCGGGCTGCACGAACTCGGTCGCGGCGCCCGCATCCATCTGTGCGCGCAGTTCCTCCGCCACGCGGACCGGCGTGTAACCGGGCTTCAGCCACAGGGCCGCGTCGGTGATCGTCGTGTCGCCGGTCGCGGCCTGGTAGTCCGACGTGCGCATCGCGATGGCGCCGAACTGCCGCGCGTAGTCGCGCCAGACGCCGAC
>CAYGXL010000186.1:3235-5071 GCA_964353935.1 uncultured Burkholderiaceae bacterium
TGCAGATCCGCCTCCGAGAAGTACGCGATCGACCCGGTCTGCGCCACGCGCGCGTACAGCTCGGCCGGCAGGATGCGGTTCAGCCAGTCGTCGACCGAACCGCGGAAGCTCGACACCATGGTCGCCATCGCGATCATCAGCGCGAAGCTCGCGACGATGCCCGCCATGCCGATCGCCGCGAAGCTCGGCGCTTGCGCGATGCGCGTGACAGCGAGCAGCAATGTCGGCGAGCGGGCGCCGAGCGACGACGTTTCGATGCGGCGCGCGAGCGGCGTGAAGACCGCGTGCGCGAGCCGCGGCTGCAGCGCGATCGCGCCGATCAGCACGGCCATGATCGACAGGTAGCCCCACACCGGAATGCCGTTGACCGGCGGCAGCGCCACGAGCGCGGCGCCGAGTGCGAGCAGCGCCAGCCCGGGCCAGGCCTGGCCGAGCGGCTTGTACGCGTCCTCTTCGGCGCCGGCCTTCATCGCCAGCGCCGGCGAGGTCCGCGCGGCATCGCGCGCCGGCACCCAGCTGCCGCCGATCGCGGCGCCGAGGCCGAGCAGGAAGAAGAGCGCGACGGCGTCCGGGGCGTACTGCAGTTCGGGTCGAGTGCCGCTGAAGAAGCCGCTGCCCAGGTCGCCGCCGAGCACGTTGAGGGTCAGGCTCGCGATGGCGGCCCCGAGCAGCAGGCCGAGCGCGCTGCCGGCCACGCCGAGGATCGACGCCTCGACCACCAGCAGCCACTGCAGCTCGCGGGACGTGACTCCCGCCACCCGCAGGAACGCCAGCTGCGAGCGGCGCGCGATCGTCGCCTGCGCCTGCAGCGAGAACACGAGGAAGCCGCCGGTGAACAGCGCCACCAGCGCCAGCACGTTCAGGTTGACGCGATAGGCGCGCGACAGGTTCGACACCCGTGTCGTTTCCGCGTCGGCGCTCGCGATCGCCACGCCGGGCGGCAGTTGCAGCGCCCGCGACAGGCTGTCGACCGTCGTTCCCGCGGCGAGCTTCACGTCGATGCGCGTCAGCTTGCCGAGCCGGTCGAGCCGCCACTGCGCGTGACCGAGGTCCATCACGCCGATCACCTGCCCTGCGCGCGCGCCGGGCAGGGTGCCGACGATCGGCAGCCGCGCTTCGCGCGTCCCGGCGAGCACGCGCAGCTCGCCGCCCACGCGGACCTTGAACCGCTCGAGCGCGGCGGGCGACAGGAAGACACCGTCGCCGAGGACCGCGAAACGCGGCGCGTTGTCCCCCGGCACCGGCATCAGCGCCTGCGACAGGGCAGCGGCGCGGAAGATGTCGAGACCGACGATCGGCAGCACGGGCGCGCGCGTCTCGTCGACGACGAGCACCGGCACGTCGAGCTCCAGCACGGGGCTGGCCAGTTCGACGGCAGGATGCGCGACGACGCGCGCGAACAGGTTTTCGTCGAAGCCGTCGCGCGTCGCGGTGATCGACGCGTCGGCCTGTCCCGTGACGGCGCGCACCGCGGACGAGAACTCGCTCAGCGCCGAGGTGTTGATCAGGTGCACCGCGTAGCCGAGCGCGACGCCCACGGCGATGGCCAGGACCTGCACCAGCGTCCGCAGGCGATGCTGCCGCGCGTAGCCGGCGAGGACGTGCCAGGAGAGCCACCACATGAAGGCAGTCTAGCGGGCCGCTTGGTGTGGAACATACAAGTTCGGAACTCGCAACTTTGGTTCGGAACTTCCGGCGCTAGCTTGACGAGCTATGTTCGGAACAGGGCGGCCCGGCCGGGCGGCCTGGTTCTCTGTTGCTGGAATGAGGACCGGTTTCGGGCATGGGCGGCCTTCCCGACGCTTGCAAATTCGGCTGCAAAGCGGACGTAAAAGG
>CAYGXL010000187.1:0-5051 GCA_964353935.1 uncultured Burkholderiaceae bacterium
AGAAGTACATCGAGGAAGGCCACCACGGCGGCAAGGGCTCGGATGCGCACAAGGCGGCGGTCACCGGCGACACGGTCGGCGATCCGTACAAGGACACGGCCGGCCCGGCGGTCAACCCGCTGATCAAGATCATCAACATCGTTGCGTTGCTGATCGTGCCGATCATCGCGTCGATCTACGGCGGCAAGCCCGCGCCCGCGGCGGCCGCACCGGCGCCGGTCGTCACCGAAGTGGCCGTGGCGGTGCCGGTGCTGGTCGTGATCGGCGTCCCGAACCGTGTGCACTTCGAAAGCGGAGCGGACAACGTCTCCGCCGCCGGCAAGCGCATCCTGAACGGCTATGCGCAGGCCCTGAAGGCCAACCCGGACGCGAAGGTCGAACTGTCGGGCTACGCCGACCCGAGCGGCGACGCGGCGAAGAACCTCGAACTCGCGAAGTCACGCGCGGTCACGGTGCGTGACGCCCTCGTCGCGGACGGCATCGCAGCAGAGCGGATCGCGCTGGTGAAACCGACCGACGTGATCGTCGGCCAGGGCCACGACGCCGACGCGCGCCGCGTCGACATCGTCCTGCGCTAAGAGGCTGCCATGTTCGAAGAAGAGGATCGCGAAACCGGCTTTGCGCTGTTCCTGGTGATCGCGCTGGCGATCACCGTGTCCATCTTCACGATGGGCATTGCGGCAGGCACGGCGATCAGCCAGAGCGGCGCCAAGGCCACGGCCGCGAAGGGCCCGATCGTCACCCGGCTGTACTTCGATCTTGGCAAGGCCGAAGTCCCGGCCGATGCATCGGCCGTGTTGGCACCCCTCGTGAAGGGCGCGAAGGAAGGCCGTCGCATTGCCATCTCCGGATTTCACGACGCGAGCGGCGATGCCTCCGTGAATGAAGAACTGGCGAAGCAGCGCGCCGTCGCCGTGCGAGACCTGCTCGTGGCCGCCGGCACGCCGGCTGAACGGATCGAGTTGCGCAAGCCTGCCTTGACCACGGGCGACGGCGATCCGAGGGAAGCGCGCCGCGTCGAAGTGACGTTGCAGTAAGTCAGCCAGGCCGAAGGGCGGTCGGCGCGAGCCGCACCGCCCTTTTTCCGTGGAGAACTCCATGCAGATCCGCGACGCGACCCCGGACGACATCGCCGCCGCGCAGGCGATCTACGCACACCACGTGATGCACGGGCTCGGCACGTTCGAGACGACGCCGCCCGGCGTCGGGGAGATGCTGAGGCGGCACGCGCAGATCACCGGCGACGGCTTTCCCTACCTCGTCGCCGAAGAGCCGGGTCGCATGCTCGGGTTTGCCTACGCGAACCACTTTCGCACGCGCGCGGCCTACCGGAACACCGTCGAGGACTCGATCTACATCGCGGCCGACGCCATGGGGCGCGGCGTCGGCACGGGCCTGCTCACCGCGCTGATCGAACGCTGCACGGCGCTTGGACTGCGCCAGATGCTGGCGGTGATAGGAGACTCCGCGAACGCCGGTTCGATCGGCGTGCACAGGCGTTGCGGCTTCGAGCACACGGGCGTGATGAAAGCGGTGGGACGCAAGTTCGACCGGTGGGTCGACGTCGTGATCATGCAGCGGGCCCTCGGGCCGGGTTCGAGCACGCCGCCCGGCTAGCGCGACTTCGATCCGGCGTGCAGCCGACGCCCAGGCACGCCCGGTCTCACTCGTTGCGGATGTGAATGAGCCGCGAGAGAGCCAGCAGATTCGCAGGTTCAACCGACAGCACTTCCCACCCGTGGCGCGTTACGTGGTGTTCCAGACTGAATTCAGAGCGAAAGCCGAGCCAGCCCGCCAGCGGACGAAGCAGAACCTCCAGGGACCGCCACGGTGGCTGGCCGCTGAAATGGTTGACGATGACGATATGTCCGCCCTTGCGGCAGACCCTGCGCACCTCGGCCACGAGCCTGTCGGGATGCGGCGTGACGGACAGCACGTAAGGCAGAGTGACGCAGTCAAATGCGCCGTCCGCGAAGTCCATCGCTTCAGCGTCCATGACTCGCAAGTCGATGCGCCCGGCGTCTTTCCCGCTGACCTTCCGCTGCGCTGCGGCCAGCATGTCCCGGGAGACATCGATGCCGGTGATTCTCGCCTGCGCCGGGTAACGACCGAGCGTAAGGCCCGTGCCAACGCCCACCTCGAGAATGTGTTCAGGCGCCAGCCTTGCAACCAACTGCGCCATCGCCACGCGGCCCGGGCTGAGCACTGCTCCGAACACGAGGTCATACAAGGGCGCGTAGCGTCGGTAACTGCGTTCGACCTGCGCGCGGGACACCGGGGTCAAGGCAGAACTGGCGGGTTGCGCATCCAATGATGCCTCCTTTGTCGGTGACGGCCCTGCGCCGTTGGGAAGCTGGTCCATGTGCGCGCGCGGAGGGTGGCTAACCAATGCCCTTCACCGTCGAGCCGACGTCCCGCACGTGGGCGAGGGCCTCGGACGCCGACTCGTAGATGTGCGGCGCAACCCCGCGGCCATCCAGCGCCGAGCCGAGCTTCGCGCGCAGGAATCCAGACGTGGTGTAGCGGCTGACCCCGAAGTAGTAGTTCTCCACCAGCGACTTCACCATCGCGGCGTACTCGGCTTCCACCTGCGGGTCGAGGTCGAAGTGATCGTAGTTCACGATTCCGTACACCTTGTGCCCGATCGCGTTCAGGCGGCGCTCGATCTCGCCATGGATCGCCTTCACGTCGGCGCTCGTCTTCACGCTGAGCCGCTCGAAGTTCAGGAACAGGATGTTGTGTTCCTCGTCGTACGCCAGCCGCTGCTCGAGCGGGACGGCGAGCATACGCTCCCGCAGGTTCATTGGCTCGAGGCGGAAGATCGACGCGTCCATCAGTCGCGGCTGGCCGCGGATGATCGGCTCGAAGTCCATCCGCGCGAGGATCTCGCGCTCGATGTCGATGCCCGGCGCGACCTCGACGAGCTCGAGCCCGTCGGGTGCCAGCCGGAACACGCAGCGCTCGGTGACGTAGAGCACGGGCTGGCCCCGTCTTACCGCTTCGCTGCCGGCAAACGTGCGGTGCTCCACCGCCTGCACGAACTTCTTCGGTCCGATGTCGTTGAGCAGCTGCAATCGGCCGTCGTCGATGACGACCTGCAGGTCGCCCGCGGTGAAGGTGCCCACGAACACGACGCTCTTCGCCGACTGCGAGATGTTGATGAACCCGCCCGCGCCCGCCAGCCGCGGGCCGAACTTGCTGACGTTGAGATTGCCCTCGCGATCCGCCTGCGCCAGCCCGAGGAACGCGAGGTCCAGACCGCCGCCGTCGTAGAAATCGAACTGGTAAGGCTGGTCGATGATCGCCTGCGTGTTCACCGCGGCACCGAAGTTCAGCCCCGAGGCGGGAATGCCTCCGACCACGCCGGGCTCGGCGGTCAGCGTGAGGAGGTCGATCACCTTTTCCTCGGTCGCCACGCCCGCCACGCCTTCCGGCATGCCGATGCCGAGGTTGACCACGCTGTTGGCCTTCAGCTCGAGCGCTGCCCGCCGCGCGATGATCTTGCGCTCGCTCATCGCCATAGGCGCGATCGAACTGACCGGCACGCGGATCTCGCCGGAGAATCCCGCGTTGTACTGCTCGACGAAGGTCTGCATGTGGTACTCGGGCTTCTCGGCGACCACGACGCAGTCGACCAGGACGCCGGGAATCTTCACCTGACGCGGATTCAGCGAGCCGCGGTCGGCGATGCGCTCGACCTGCACGATCACGATGCCGCCGGAGTTGTGCGCCGCCATCGCGATCGCGAGGCCCTCCAGCGTGAGCGCCTCCCGTTCCATCGTGATGTTGCCGTCCGGGTCGGCGGTCGTGCCGCGCACGATGCCGACGTTGATCGGGAAGGTCTTGTAGAACAGGTACTCCTCGCCTCCGACGGTCATGAGTTCCACGACGCTGTCCGTGGTGCGCTCGTTGATCCTGCCGCCCCCATGGCGGGGATCGACGAAGGTCCCGAGGCCGATGCGGGTCAGGTGGCCCGGCTTGCCGGCGGCGATGTCCCGGAACAAATGCGTGATCACTCCCTGCGGCAGGTTGTAAGCCTCGATCCGGTTCGCGACGGCGAGCGCCTGGAGTTTCGGCACGAGGCCCCAGTGCCCGCCGATGACTCGCCGCACGAGGCCTTCATGGCCGAGGTGATTGAGTCCTCGCTCCTTGCCGTCGCCCTGGCCCGCGGCGTAAACGAGAGTCAGCCCTTCCGGCTTGCCGATGCCATCGGGATCGCGTTCGCTCGATTCGAGAAAGCGCTGCTCGAGCGCGACCGCGATGTTCTCGGGAAAGCCGATGCCGACGAAACCGGTCGTGGCAACCGTGTCGCCATCGCGAATGAGCTGCACGGCTTCGCGGGCCCTCACGATCTTGCCCTTCTCGAAACTCTTGAGGCCCTGGAGCAATTCGCGACCCTGCTGGCTCATTTCCACTCCTCGGTTTCGTGCCGTTGCTGCGCGGATCACGCCTCATCCGGGCCGTCCGGGCCGCTGGCTGCGGGTCCCCTGGCGCGGCCCTACTGTAATTGGAGATCGGTCGATGTCGAGTCCAGCGTGACGGCCGGGTCGGCCTAGAATCCTCCGCTTTGGAGCGGGGGACCCCATGCAGATCCGGAACAACGTATTCATCGTCACCGGCGGCGCCTCCGGGCTCGGCGGCGGCACCTCCCGGCTCCTGGCCACGAGCGGCGGCAAGGTCGTGATTGCCGACGTGCAGGCCGACAAGGGCGAAGCGCTCGCGCGCGAACTGGGCGCCAGCGCGCGATTCGTGAAGTGTGACGTCACGAGTGAAGCCGACGCACAGGCCGTGGTCGACGCAGCCGGGCAGATGGGCACGCTGCGCGGTCTCGTGAACTGCGCCGGAATCGCGATCGGCGAGAAGACGGTCGGCAAGGACGGACCGCACTCGCTCGCGTCGTTCACGCGCGTCATCACGATCAACCTGATCGGCACCTTCAACATGATCCGCACCGCGGCGACAGCGATGTCGAAGCTCGAGCCAACCGCCGACGGCGAGCGGGGCGTGGTGATCAATACCGCGTCGGTCGCCGCGTTCGACGGCCAGATCGG
>CAYGXL010000188.1:0-5038 GCA_964353935.1 uncultured Burkholderiaceae bacterium
TCGGCTTCTCGGTCGCCTTCGCGTTCGCGATCGCCGCGCTGATCGGCGGCCGGCTCGACGCCACGTGGGCGCGCTGGTCGCGGCCGTGGACCACGCTCGCGTGGATGTTCCTCACGCTCGGCATCATGGTGGGCAGCTGGTGGGCCTATTACGAGCTCGGCTGGGGCGGCTGGTGGTTCTGGGATCCGGTCGAGAACGCCTCGTTCATGCCGTGGCTGGTCGGCACCGCGCTGATCCACTCGCTGGCGGTCACCGAGAAGCGCGGCAGCTTCAAGAGCTGGACGGTGCTGCTGGCGATCTCGGCGTTCTCGCTGTCGCTGCTCGGCACCTTCCTGGTCCGCTCGGGCGTGCTCACATCGGTGCACGCCTTCGCCACCGACCCGCGACGCGGCGTGTTCATCCTCGCCTTCCTCGTGGTGGTGATCGGCGCTTCGCTGGCGCTGTTCGCGTGGCGGGCACCGAAGGTCGGCCTCGGCGGCAAGTTCGACACCGTGTCGCGCGAGTCCGCGCTGCTGATGAACAACGTGCTGCTCGTGGTGGCCTGCGCGGCGGTGCTGCTCGGCACGATGTACCCGCTGTTCATCGACGCGCTCGGCCTCGGCAAGTTGTCGGTCGGGCCCCCGTACTTCAACGCGGTGTTCGTGCCGATCATGGCGCCGCTGGTGTTCCTGATGGGCATCGGCCCGATGGCCCGCTGGAAGAAGGCGGAACTGCCCGATCTGGCGAACCGCCTCAAGTGGGCGCTCGGCGTGAGCCTGGTGGCGGCGATGGTCGCTCCGTACATCGCGGGCAACTGGACACCGATGATCGCGTTCGGCCTGTTCCTCGCGTTCTGGCTGATCGCGGCGATGGTCACCAACGTCGTGGAACGCGTCCGCTTCATCAAGGGCGGGCTGTGGCACCGCCTCGCGACGCAGGGCCGGGCCTACTGGGGGATGCAGTTCGCGCACCTCGGCATCGCCGTGTTCATCATCGGCGTGACGCTGGTGAAGGGCTTCGAGGTCGAGCGCGACGTGCGGATGAACATCGGCGACACCGTGGCCGTCCGCAACTACGTCTTCAAGTTCGAGGGCACCCGCGAAGTCGCGGGCCCGAACTACAGCGGCGCCCGCGGCACGATCGACGTCACGAAGAACGGCGCGTTCTACAAGAAGCTGTATCCCGAGAAGCGCATCTACAACGTGCAGCAGATGCCGATGACCGAGGCGGACATCAATACCGGGCTCTTCGGCGACATCTACGTATCGCTCGGCGAGCCGGTGGGCGGGAATGCCTGGGTCATCCGCGTCTACTACAAGCCCTTCGTCACCTGGATCTGGGGCGGCTGCGTGCTGATGGCCATCGGCGGCCTGTTCGCGATCTCGGATCGCCGCTATCGCCTGCTGGCGCGGCGCGACGAGGCGGCACTGGCCGCAAAGACGGCAACCACATGAGCGCAAAGGGGCGCCCCACGGGCAGATCCCCGGCGCAGATCACGAGGCGAGCAACATGAGCGAAGCATTGAACGACGACGGCGTTCCGCCAGCGGCGGAACCGAAGTCCAATTTGCGGTTCCTGATCCCGCTGGCGATCTTCATCGTGCTGGCGGGCTTCCTGTACAGGGGCCTGTTCCTCAATCCGCGCGAGGTGCCGTCGCCGTTCATCGGCAAGCCCGCTCCGCAGTTCTCCCTGGCCCAGCTCGCGCAGCCCGACCAGAGCTTCGCTCCACAGCAGATGCAGGGCCAGGTGTGGCTGCTGAACGTATGGGCCTCGTGGTGCGTCGCCTGCCGGCAGGAGCACCCGCTCCTGGTCGAACTGGCCAGGCGCAAGGCGGTGCCGATCGTCGGCCTGAACTACAAGGACAAGCCCGATGCCGCGAAGGGCTGGCTCGCCCAGTGGGGCGACCCGTACGACCTGTCGGTGAAGGACCTCGACGGCCGCGTCGGCATCGAGTTCGGCGTGTACGGCGTGCCCGAGACGTTCCTGATCGACAAGAACGGCGTGATCCGCTTCAAGCAGATCGGCCCGATCACCGAAGAGGTCTGGACCACGAAGATGCTGCCGATGATCGAGGAGCTGCGCAGATCATGAAGCGGCTCCTCGCCCTGCTGATGCTGGCGCTGCCGCTGGCGGTCCTCGCCGCCGACGCCACGCCGACCGACCTCGACCCCGTGTCGGCCAAGCGCGCGGTCGACATCTCCGCGCAGCTGCGCTGCCTCGTCTGCCAGAACCAGTCGATCGCCGAGTCGAGCGCCGAACTCGCGGTCGACCTGCGCCGGCAGGTCAACGAGCAGATCAAGGCGGGCAAGTCCGACCGCGAGATCGTCGACTTCATGGTCGACCGCTACGGCGACTTCGTGCTCTACAAGCCGCCGTTCAACGTGACGACGCTGCTGCTGTGGCTGGGCCCGCTGGCGCTCGGCGTGCTGGCGGTCGTCGCCTTCGTGCGCACGCTGCGAGCGCGCAACCGGGCCATCGTCGCACGCCCGCTGACCGACGCCGAGCGCGTCGAAGCCGAGCGCCTGCTGTCGCAGGTCTCCAAGGAACAAAGGTAACCAAGTGACCACCTTCATCATCGTCGCCATCCTGATGGTGGCGGCCGCTCTCGCATGGGTCCTCTGGCCGCTGCTGCGGCCGGCGAACCGGAAGTCGATCGAGCAGCGCACCGCGAACCTGACGATCTTCAAGGACCAGTTCGCCGACCTCGACGCCGACCTCAGGCGCGGCAGCATTTCGCCGGAGCAGTACGGCGAGGCCAAGTCGGAACTCGAGCGGCGCATGCTCGACGAGGCGCGCGCCGAGAAGACGGCGCAGGCGCCCGCGCCGGCGGCCCGCTTCAAGACGGCGCTCGTGCTCGCCGGGGCGATCCCGATCGTGGCCGGCCTGCTCTACGCCAAGCTCGGGGCCCCCGATGCGTTCTCGCCGCTCGCGACCGCGACGCAGGACCAGCACCAGCTGTCGGGCGCGCAGGTCGAGGAGATGACGGCGAAGCTGGCGGCGCGGCTCGAGAAGGAGCCCGACAACGTCGACGGCTGGGTGATGCTCGCGCGCACCTACTACTCGCAGCGCAAGTTCGCGGAGGCCTCGCGGGCCTACGAGAAGCTCATCACGCTGCTGCCGAGCGAGCCGGCGCTGTATGCCGACTACGCGGACGCGCTCGCGATGGCGCAGGGACGCAACATCGCGGGCAAGCCGATGGAACTCGTGAAGAAGGCGCTCGAGCTCGACCCGAACCAGTGGAAGGCGCTCGCGATGGCGGGCACCGAAGCGTTCGAGCGCAAGGACTTCAAGACCGCGGTCGACTACTGGGAGCGCCTGAAGGCTTCGTCTGCCGGCGAGCCGATCGCCCAGCAGATCCAGGGCAGCATCGACGAGGCGCGCAAGCTCGGCGGACTGCCGCCGTCGCCCGGCGCCGGCTCCGCTCCGGTGGCCGCGGCGAAGGGCATGCCCGCGCCGGCGGCCGCAACGGAGGCGACGCCCGCGCCTGCGGCCGCGACGAAGCAGGCTGCTCCCGCGGGCGCCGGAACGAACGTGTCGGGCACCGTGACGCTGTCCGCCGAACTGAAGGCCAAGGCGGGTCCGAACGATGCGGTCTACGTGTTCGCGCGCCCGGCCGATGGCAGCAAGATGCCGATCGCGATCACGCGCGCGCAGGTGAAGGACCTGCCGCTCAAGTTCACGCTCGACGACAGCACGTCGATGTCGAAGGACATCAGGATCTCCGGCTTCCAGGAGGTGATCGTCGCCGCGCGCGTGTCCAAGTCCGGCAGCGCGATGCCCGCGAGCGGCGACCTCGAAGGCCTCACCAAGCCGGTGAAGGTCGGATCGAGCGGGCTTGCCTTGACGATCGACCGCGTCCTGCCCTGACGACGAAGCACGCGCTCGCTGGAACGGCCCGCGTAACAGCGGGCCGTTTTGCTTCTACTCCCTTGGGGGTAAGCGGTTGACCGCAGTCAATCGCGCACTCTCCAGTGCGGGATAAGGCGAACTCGCGCTGATAGCCTGCGCGCGGGTTCAAATAGTCCAACAGGGGAGGGTCAATGCTGAAGCGGATGTTCCGCGGAGCCGTGCGCGTTGCCGCGCTGCTCGCTTTCACGATGCCGCTCGCGTACGCGCAGTCGGCACCCGCCGCGAAGGCGGCCGCACCCGCGGCCAAAGCGGCCACGCCCGCCAGGAAGCAGGCGAGCTTCGACGCCAGCGGCTGTTTCGGCTGCCACGCGCCGGTGAAGGAATTCCACGACGCCGGCAAGCACAAGGGGCTCGCGTGCACGAGCTGCCACACCGGCATCGAGGCGCACGTCGCCAATCCGGCCGCGCGGCCGAAGACGATCATGGATCCGGCCAACTGCGGCACCTGCCACGAGAACCAGTTCAAGACGATGTACAAGATGAACTGGGAGAAGACGGCGCGCAAGGAGAAGGTGCAGGCCGCCGGCCCGTCGCCTACTCCGGCGTTCGACAAGCTGATGATGCCGCACGGGTTCACGCGGGAGCACAACGAGCCGCGCTCGCACTCCTTCGCGCTGTATGACCAGCTCGTGATCGACCGCGCGTTCGGTGGCCGCTTCCAGAACAAGGAAGGCTGGAAGTTCCTGACGAAGGACGGCGGCAACTTCAAGATCTGGGATTACCTCGAGGACCAGTACCCGGGCCAGGACCACAAGGCGTTCAAGCCCGGCACGGCCGCGGCCGCCAACCCGGTCTGCATGTCGTGCAAGACCTCGGACCACATCCTCGACTGGGCGTACCTCGGTGACCCGGTCCCGGGCGCGAAGTGGAGCCGCACGTCGAAGGTCGTCGACTTCGTCAAGGACGTGAACCACTCGCTGAACTGCAACTTCTGCCACGACCCGCACTCGGCCAAGCCGCGCATCATCCGCGACGGGCTGATCCAGGCGCTGACGCGGCCGGAGAAGGACACGCTGTGGCACAAGGACCCGCGCGCCGGGAAGATCGAGGTCAAGGACCTCGGCGTGCGCGGCTTCACGCGCAAGATCGCGACGCTCGACCGCTACGACATGAACCTGCAGTGCGGCCAGTGCCACGTCGAGTACAACTG
>CAYGXL010000189.1:0-4999 GCA_964353935.1 uncultured Burkholderiaceae bacterium
CACCGGCCGGAAGGCACGAGCGGCGGAACCGCAAGAGCTCACTCCGAAAGCTGCCGGCCCGCGGGGATCGCCCTTGATCCAGTGGCGCCCGCCGCGCGTCGCGCGGAGTCGAGGTGCCCCGCGCCGCGGTCGGCGCGCAGGGAACGCCGCAATGCCACAGACCGCTAGAACTTCTGCGGCCGGAACACGCCGACGTCCGACGTGAACATCACGATCGCGTAGTGCGGCGCATAGGTGGCCAGCACGTGCTGCGCCACCTGCTCGGCGATGGCGGCGTCGGCGATGATCTTCATCTCGATCGAGCGGTCGTTCTCCCAGCTCCCCTCGCGCTCGCCGCGGCCGCCGCCGCCGCGCACGTCGGTGATCGTGTAACCCTGCACGCCGAAGCGGCGGGCGTCGCGCACGAGGTTCTTCTCGAGCGCGGCCTCGCCGATGATCACGAGCAGCTTGCGGGCGTGCGTTGCCATCTCAACTCCCAAGCCAGCGGGCGAACTGCAGGTACAGCGGAATCCCGAGCGTGATGTTGAACGGGAAGGTGACGCCGAGCGCCACCCCGATCGACAACGCCGGGTTGGCTTCCGGCACCGCGACGCGCATCGCCGTCGGCGCCGCGATGTACGAGGCGCTGGCGGCCAGCGTGGCGAACAGCGCCGTGCCGCCGAGCGACAGCCCGAGCAGGTGGCCGATGACGGCGCCGAGCATCCCGAGCGCCACCGGCGCTGCGACGCCGAAGACGACCAGGAAGGCGCCGGCGCGCTTCAGTTCGCCGATGCGCCCCGCGGCCACCAGGCCCATCTCCAGCAGGAACAGAGCGAGCACGCCCTTGAACAGGCCGTAGAACAGCGGCTCGATCGGCCCGATGCCGTTCGGTCCCGCGATGAACCCGATCAGCAGGCCGCCGAGCAGCAGCACGACGCTCTTGCCGAACAGCACCTCGTGCGCCAGCACGCCCCACTGTGTCGACCGCGGCGCGCTGCCCGGCGCGGCGCCGAAGCGCCGCGCGAGCACGATGCCGACGACGATGCCGGGCGCTTCCATCAGCGCGACGAGCAGCGGCATGTGCGGTTCGCTCGGGATGCCCGCGTGCAGCAGCACGCTGGTCGCGACCGCGAAGGTCACGACCGACACCGAACCGTAGTGCGCTGCGATCGACGCGCTGTCGAAGCTCGACAGGCGGCCGAGCGCGCGCAGGATCGGGTAGAGCGCGAGCGGGATCGCGGCGCTCAGCGCGATCGCGGCCAGCGCGTGCGGCAGCACCGACAGGCTGGGCTGCCGTGCGAGCTCGACGCCGCCCTTCAGGCCGATGGCGAGCAGCAGGTAGATCGCGAGCGCTTCGTACAGCGCCTCGGGCAGCCGCAGGTCGCTCTTCGCGAGCTTGGCCGCGACGCCGAGGACGAAGAACAGGACGACCGGATCGAGCATCGGGGGCAGGGAGTCAGGTGTACAGATACAGGCTGTGCGTCGTCGCGATGCCCCAGCGGCGGGTCAGCGACTCGATCATCACGAGCGCCGACTCGAGCGTGAACTCGCCGCGCTCGATCGCGTCGACCACGTCCGCCACCGACCGCGTCTCGATCGCGTCGACTTCGCCGTCCTGGTTCGTCGGCTCCATGTTGGCCGCCAGCGTTGCGTCGTAGACGTGGATCGTCTCGTGCTGCAGGCCCTCGGGCACCGGCCGCGCCAGCGAGAACGCGCGGCCGCGGTGGACCTCGATGCGGTCGAGCTCGATGCCGGCTTCCTCCCAGGCCTCGCGCTCGAGCGCCTGCTCGAGCGTTTCGCCGTGCGGCACCATCCCGCCCACCAGGTTGTCCCAGCAGCCGGGGTCGATCTGCTTGTGCGCGGCCCGGCGCGCCACGACGACGTCGCCGTCGTCCGCGTATGCGTTGAGGTGCACGGCGGTGGTCGCGATGCCGAGCGGGCGGCAGGCGGAGCGCTCGATCGCGGCCAGCACCGGACCGCCGGGCGCGGCGTGCACGGACAGCAGTTCGTTGCGCCAGCCGGTCAGCAGCTGCGCGTCGCGCAGCGCGCGCGACGCCTGCGCCAGCCGCTCGGTGCGGCCGTTGGCGTCGAGGCCGAAGTCGACCATCTCCAGCTCGCGGCTCTTCAGCCGGAAGCCTTCGGTCTGGGCGAGGAAGTGCGCGACCATCGGCTGCGCCATCCCCACGCGCACGCCGGCGATGCGCAGCGGCACGAGCTCCGGCGGCAGCGGCGGCTGCGCCCGCGCCTGCAGGCGTGCGGCGATCTGGAGCAGGCGTTCGCCGGACGACACGTCAGGCTTCCGGCCGCAGGTGCGGGAACAGGATGACGTCGCGGATGCTCGGCGCGTTTGTCAGCAGCATGATGAAGCGGTCCACACCGACGCCGCAGCCGGCGGCCGGCGGCATGCCGTACTCGAGCGCGCGGACGTAGTCGGCGTCGTAGAACATCGCTTCCTCGTCGCCGGCGGCCTTCGCCTTCGCCTGGTCGTTGAAGCGCGCGGCCTGGTCCTCGGGGTCGTTCAGCTCCGAGAAGCCGTTGGCGGTCTCGCGGCCGGCGATGAAGAGCTCGAAGCGCTCGGTGATCTCGGGTCGCGCATCGGACGCGCGCGCGAGCGGAGAGACCTCGACCGGGTAGTCGACGATGTAGGTCGGCTCGATCAGCTTCGACTCGGCCACTTCCTCGAACAACGCCAGCTGCAGCGCGCCGAGGCCGGCTTCCTCCGAGTGCGTGCTGCCCTTGGCGCGCAGTTCGCGGTGCAGGTAGTCGCGGTCGGCGAGCTGCGCCTCGGTGTAGTGCGGCGCGTGCCGGCGGATCGCCTGCACGGTGGTCAGCCGCGCGAACGGCTTCGACAGGTCGATCGTCTGGCCCTGGTACTGCAGCACCGCGGTGCCGACCGAAGCGATCGCCACGTGGCGCAGCAGCCGCTCGGTGAAGTCCATCAGCCAGCGGTACTCGTGGTACGCGGCGTAGAACTCCATCATCGTGAACTCGGGGTTGTGGCGCGGCGACAGCCCTTCGTTGCGGAAGTTGCGGTTGATCTCGAACACGCGGTCGAAGCCGCCGACCACCAGCCGCTTCAGGAACAGTTCCGGCGCGATGCGCAGGTACATGTCGATGCCGAGCGCGTTGTGGTGCGTGACGAAGGGCTTGGCCGCCGCGCCGCCCGGGATCACCTGCAGCATCGGCGTCTCGACTTCGAGGAAGCCCTCGTCGACCATGAACTGGCGCATCGCCGCGATCGCCTTGCTGCGGACCATGAAGGCGGCGCGCGTCTCCTCGTTCATCATCAGGTCGACGTAGCGCTGGCGGTAGCGCTGCTCGCGGTCTTCGAGGCCGTGGAACTTGTCGGGCAGCGGGCGCAGCGACTTGGCGAGCAGGCGCAGCTCCCGGCAACGCACCGACAACTCGCCCTTCTGCGTCTTGAAGAGCACGCCGCGCGCCGCGACGATGTCGCCGAGGTCCCAGCGCTTGAACGCCTCGTGCGCGGCCTCGCCGGTGTCGTCGTTGGCGATGTAGAACTGGATGCGGCCGGTGCTGTCCTGGATCGTCGCGAAGCTGGCCTTGCCCATCACGCGCTTGAGCATCATGCGGCCGGCCAGCACGACCTCGACGTTCGCCTGCGCGAGCGCTTCGCGGTCGAGGTCGCCGTAGCGCGCCGTCAGGTCGCCGGCGACGTGCTCGCGCACGAAGTCGTTCGGAAACGCCGGGCCGTCGGCGCGCAGCGCGGCGAGCTTGGCGCGCCGCTCCGCGATGATCTGGTTCTCGTCGGCGGGGCCGGCGACAGGGTCGGAGGCGGGTGGGGCGGTGTCGTTCATCGGGTTCTCAGGCGTCGCGCACGTCGGCGACCGATTGTGTGCCGAAATCGGCGCGGGCGAGCCAGGCCAGCACGCGCGCCGCGGCGGCCTCCGGCGTCGCCAGCTGTCCGCTGGCTTTCATGCCGATGAAGTTGGCCTGGTCGGGGAAGCCGGCCGGATCGGCCGCGCGCAACTGGCCCTGCATGTCGGTGTCGATCACCCCGGGCGCGAGCGAGACGATGCGGGCCGGGTTGGGGCGATGCGGCTCGTCGAGCGCGGTGACGCGGCTGAACTGGTCGAGCCCGGCCTTGGCGGCGCTGTACGCCGACCAGCCGGCGATGGCGCGCCGGCCCGCGCCCGAGGAGATGTTCAGCACGCGCTTGTCGATCGCCCAGGTGCGCGTGGCGCGCAGGAACACGCTCGTCAGCAGCATCGGCGCCTCGAGCCCGACGCGCAGCACGGCGGCCAGCGTGTCGGCGTCGCTGGCGTCGATCGGCCCGACGCGGCCGACCAACCCGGCGTTGTTGATCAGCGCGGCCGACGCGAACTGCGCGGCGCTGTGCTGGTGCAGCCAGGTCTCGAAGCGCGCGGCGGAGCCGATGTCGTGGCTGAGGTCGAGCGCCCACTGTTCGAGCACCGCGCCCGCCGCGCGCGCGGCGTCGCCGAGCGCGGGGTCGGGGTGGCGCGACAGCGTCAGCAGGTGCGTGTCGGCCGCGAGCAGCTGGCGCGCGAGGGCCGCGCCCAGCCCGCGCGAAGCCCCGGTGAGGATGAACAGGCGTCGTGTCGTCATGTCGTTTCAGGGACGGTGGAGCGTGGTTGCGCCGCCGGGCAGCGACAGCGGTTCGATGGCATATGGGCAGGGCGCGCGCGCATCAGACCGCCTGCTTCAGGCTCGCCTGGATGAAGTCGTCGAGGTCGCCGTCGAGCACCGCCTGCGTGTTGCCGACCTCGACGTTGGTCCGCAGGTCCTTGATGCGCGACTGGTCCAGCACGTACGAGCGGATCTGGTGGCCCCAGCCGATGTCGCTCTTCGAGTCTTCGAGCTTGGTCTGCTCGGCCATGCGCTTGCGCAGTTCCTGTTCGTAGAGCTTCGACTTCAGCATCGCCATCGCCTCGGCGCGGTTGCGGTGCTGGCTGCGGTCGTTCTGGCTGGCGACGACGATCCCGCTCGGAATGTGCGTGATCCGCACCGCCGACTCGGTCTTGTTGACGTGCTGGCCGCCCGC
>CAYGXL010000190.1:0-4977 GCA_964353935.1 uncultured Burkholderiaceae bacterium
CTGCCGTCAGAACCGGTAGCTGAGCGTGACCCGGAAGCTCCGCGGCTCGGCCGGGTGGAAGTGGATGTCGTCGCGGCCTTCGTCGGGCTCGCCCGGCAGGCGCGACGTGTAGTAGTAGGCGATGTCGCTCGCCTCCGCGTTCAGGAGGTTGAAGCCGTCGATCCGCAACCTGACGCGTGGCGACACCTGGTAGCCGATCTGGCCGTCGACCACCGTCGATGACTCCGCGCGCACCCGGTTGTCCTCCGTCAGAGGATAAGCGCCGATATAGCGCAGGAACGCGGCGCCGGACCACGGCCCGAGCTGCTGGATTGCGACACCGGCCGAAATCACCCTTTCCGGGGCGCCGGGGACATAGTTTCCCTCGGGGGAGTCGCCCGTGAAGCGCGCGCGATTCCACGCGAAGTCGAGGTCGACGAACATCCACGAGCGCGGGCGCCAGCGCGTGTTCCACTCGACCCCGTAACGGCGCGAGGGACGGCCGGCCTCGGTCGTGCCGGCGTCGCCCACGAACGCCAGTTCGCTGTCGAGCGTCAGGTACCACACGGCCAGCGAGGACTGGACGTCCTTCAGCGCCTCGGTCCGCGCGCCGATCTCCGCGCCCCGGCTTCGCACCAGCGGGGTTGCGGGCTCCACCGGCTCGCCGCTTGCCGGATCCACTCGCGTGATCACGCCGCGCGCGTCGTTGCTGTGGAATCCGTAGCCGCCGTTCACGAAGAATTCCGTGCGCTGCCAGGGACCGAACACGAACGACGCCTTGGGCGAGGCGATGCCGGACGAGGCGGTGCCCGAGTTCTCGGCAAGCGTGCTGGTGGCGTCGAAGCGATACCAGTCATAGCGCACGCCGAGAACCGAGCGCAGCCAGCGCGTCCACTGGACCTCGTTCGACCCGAACATGCCGAGACTGCCCTGAATCACCCGGTCCTCGCGAGTGGTCGACAGGCGGGCCTGCTCGCGCGTGGCGTGCAGCCCCACCGGATCGATGCGGTCCTGCCGCAGTTCGTAGCCGATGCTGTTGCGTACCCGGCGATCGCCCCAGTCGTCGACGCGCGCCCACTCCCCGGTCCAGCCGAACACTTTCCTGTCGTCCGCCTGCTCGAACTGGTCGCCGTTCACCGGATCGCCGAGGAAGTACGTGAAGTTCGAGAACAGGCTCAGGTCGTACTTGATGGCGTAGGCGGTGGTGCGAAAGTCACCGCCGCCCAGCGGCGCGCGGTAGTCGAGCGACAGGCTGTAGCGACTCGACGTCCCGCCGCTGCTGGCGTCGAGCGTTCCAAAGCGACCGATCAGCCCGTCATCGACTGCGCGCTGAGGAATCTGGTCGGTCGACGACCAGCGCCCGTCATACGCCATCAGCGTCAACCCGACGGTGCCCGTGCCGAGAGGAGCGAAGTAACGCAGCACTCCGTTCAGTTTGCGGTAGTCGTTCGGTACGTCCCACGGCCCGTCGCTGCGCAGGTATTCGAGGCCGTACGTCAGGACACCCGCCCCGAACGCATCCGATCCGGCCAGCAGCGCGCGGCCATAGCCGAAGCCCCCCAAGGTGCCGAGGGCGAGGCGTTCCGGAAGCCGCTCGGAGTACTCGCTGAACGCCGCACCGGCCGACCCGAAGTCGCCGATCTCGGCGTGGTAGGGCCCCTTGAAGTAGCGCACGGCGGAAATCAGCTCCGGAATCACGAAGTTCAGGTCCGTGTACCCCTGGCCGTGCGCGTGCGTCCGAAGGTTGACCGGCATGCCGGCCACCCACGTGGCGAAGTCGGTGCCGTGATCGAGGTTGAACCCGCGCAGGAAATACTGGTTCGCCTTGCCGACCCCGCTGTGCTGCGTGACGACGAGGCCGGGGACGTACTCGAGGAGACTGCCCGGCCGCAGCAGCGGGCGGTTTTCGATCAGCCGCGAGGTAATCACCCCCGCGCTCGCCGCACCGGTGCTGCCGACGCTGTTGTCGTAGTGGCCGGTGATCTCAACCGGATCCAACCGAGCCGAGGTGGCGTCGGTACTCGGCGAGGCCGGCATCGTAACGACCAGGCAGCCAAGACCGAGTGCGAGGCGGACGGCGCCGGCTGCGCGGCGGCAAGTACGACCGGCGTTCGATTCGACGAGCATTGCGCCCCTCCCCTGTCTTGGTATGAAGAATAATAGATTCTTCATACTCTTGATTGCGCTGAGGCAACCGCGCGCGGCTTCGGTCCCCGTCTGCACCCGGATGGTTGCTGCTACAAGAAGATCATTGCGTCAGGCGAAGATGGCGAGCTGCAATCCGAAGGCGAATTCGGCGACATCGTTCTCCACTGCCGGTTCGGCTTGCCGCCCAAGGCCGGGACGCAACGGCTGCGCGTCAGCGTTTCCTGGTTCCACGCGGAGCTCTCGGAACATCATCTGGTTCCCGACTGAGGCTGCGGGAGCCGACGTCACTTCTCTTGGTTGCTCACGCCCCAAACCGCCCGACGCGCCGCAAAGTCGACGAACCACGCCAGGCTCGACGGGTTCGCCATCGCGTCGGCGTGCGCGACCTTCTCCAGCGCGTGGCCGAGCAGCAGCTTCTTGATCGGCAGTTCCATCTTCTTGCCCGACAGCGTGCGCGGCACCTCCGGGATCGCGAGGATCTCGCTCGGCACGTGGCGCGCCGACAGCGCGGTGCGAATCGCGCCGTTCAGCCGCTCCTTCAGCGCGTCGTCGAGCGCGAGGCCGTTTCTCAGCACGACGAACAACGGCATGTACGACTCGCGCCCGAGATACTCGAGATCGACGACCAGCGAGTCGACGACCTCCGGGATCGCCTCGACGGCCCGGTACAGCTCGGCCGTTCCCATGCGGATGCCGAAGCGGTTGATCGTCGCGTCCGACCGCCCGTAGATGATTCCGCCGATCGCCTCGGGCCGCTCGACCAGCCGCAGCCAGTCGCCGTGCCGCCAGACGCCCGGGTACATCTCGAAGTAGCTCTCGCGGTAGCGCGCGTCGCCCGGATCGTTCCAGAAGTGGAGCGGCATCGACGGAAAGGGTTCGGTGCACACGAGCTCGCCGACCTCGCCGATCACCGGGTGTCCGTCGTCGTCCCAGGCCTCCACCTTCAACCCGAGCGCGCGGCACTGCATCTCGCCCTCGTACACCGGCAGCGTCGGCAGGCCGGTCAGGAAGGCGCCTGCGAGGTCGGTGCCGCCCGCGATCGACACCAGCCAGAGGTCGCGCTTCACGTGCGCGTAGCCCCAGCGGTACGCCTCGGGCGGGAGCGGCGACCCGGTGGCTCCGAGCGTGCGCAGCGCCGAGAGATCGGCGATCTTCGCCGGCTCGATGCCCGCCTTCATGCAGTTGGCGTAGAACGCCGCGCCCGCGCCGAAGAAGGTCGAGCCCACGCGCTCGGTGAAGCGCCACAGCACGCCGAGGTCCGGGTAGCCGGGGTTGCCGTCATACAGGACCGCGGTCGCGCCGGCGAGCAGCCCGCTGACCTGAACGTTCCACATGATCCAGCCGGTCGTCGTGTACCAGTGGAAGCGGTCGCCCGGGCCGATGTCGCGGTGCAGGCCGACGCCCTTCAGCATCTCGACCAGCGCGCCCGCGTGGCCGTGCACGATCGCCTTCGGCATGCCGGTCGTGCCGGACGAGTAGACGACCCACAGCGGGTGGTCGGACGCGACCTGCTCGGTGCGCAGCGGCGCGTCGCCGGCGACGAGCTGTTCCCACGGAATGGCGCCAGGAAACCGCGCTCCATCCACGGTGGCGTGGAGATTCGGAACGAGCACCGTGTGCGCGAGCGACGGCAGCGCTGTGCGGATCTCGGCGAGCACATCGCCGCGGTCGTACTCCTTGCCACCGTAGCGGTAGCCGTCGGTCGCGAACAGCACCTTCGGCGCGATCTGGCGGAAGCGGTCGAGCACGGCGACCGGCCCCATGTCCGGCGAGCAGACGGACCACACGGCGCCCACGCTCGCGCACGCGAGGAACGCGACGATCGTCTGCGGGATGTTCGGCAGGATCGCGACGACGCGGTCGCCGGGCGCCACGCCCAGCGCGCGCAGCGACGCCGCGAGCGACCCCACCTCACGCTCGAGTTCGCGCCACGAGACCTCCCGCAGCGCGCCGGATTCGTCGCCCGCGACGATCGCGCACCGCGCGTCGGTCGCGTGGCGAAGCGCCTGGTCGGCGACGTTCAGCCGCGCCCCGGGAAACCACTCGGCGCCCGGCATCGAACGCCGGCCGAGCACGCGCTCGTACGGCACCGACGCGCGGATGTCGAAGAAGTGCCAGACCGCGCTCCAGAAGCCTTCGAGGTCCGTCACCGACCATCGCCACAGCGACTCGTAATCGGCGAACGCCAGGCCGCGCTCGCGTTCGAGCCACGCCAGGAACGCCGTGATGCGCGCGCGCTCCGCGCGGCCCGCGGACGGCCGCCAGATCGGCACGGCGTCGTTCAGCGGAGGCACGGTCAGGCTGCGGTCTGCGGTTACACCGCCACTCGCGCCGAAGCGAGGGGCGCGAGGGCGACGGCGAACACGGCGAGCAGGCGGGCGAGACCCGGCTTCATCGACACACCTTGCGGTCCGGTGAATGCAGCCGCGAAGCTTAAGCGCAGCGCGCCGGACCGACCAGGAACCGCGGCCGGGGAAGCGCAGAATCCGACCATGCCGGAACGCCTGTCGCCCGACCACGCCTCGGCCTGGACCGTCGTGTGCCTCTGCGCCGACTGGTGCGGCACCTGCCGCGACTACCGGCGCGCGTTCGAGCAGCGCGCACGGGAACGCGACGACGCCGTGCACATCTGGCTCGACATCGAGGACGACAGCGACTGGCTGGGCGAGATGGACGTCGAGACGCTGCCCACGCTGCTCGTGCTGCACGAGGACCGCCCGATGTTCTTCGGGCCGGTGCTGCCGCACATCGACGTCGTCGACCGGACGCTGCGCGCACTGGGGCAGCACGGCCCGTCCGGCCAGCCGGTGCCGGACGAGCACCGCGAGGCGGTCGCCCGGGTGATCGACC
>CAYGXL010000191.1:0-4971 GCA_964353935.1 uncultured Burkholderiaceae bacterium
TCGATGATCAGATCCGGCTCGACGGTCGCCTCGCGTTCGATGATCGGTTCGGGCTCGACGATCGTCTCGGCTTCGATGGCCATCTCGGGGTCGCTCCTCCCCGCGGGCGCGACCATCGCCTCGGGTTCGAGCGCCGCGTCGCGCGCGACCGGCGCCGGCGGCCTTGCGGCCACGAACGGCGTGCCGGACGAAGGCAGCATGGCCTCGACGTCGATCGCAGCGAGGGCCGGCATCGGGAAGGCGGTGTTCGCGACCTCGTCATCCGGTGCCGTCGCCTCGGTCGTGGCGGTGTCCACGCCGGCCGCCTCGGTCGTGGCCACATCCGGCGCGACTGTCTCCGCTGTGGCCAGGTCCGGCAGCGAGGTGTCGAGTTCGAGCGACGGCAGCACCAGCCGCTCGGTCAGCACCGGGATCGTCTCGTCGTCGGGCAGCACCTTGCCGCCCGGCTGGGTCAGCCTCTCGAGGTCCGTGATCCTCCGGCCGCTGGTCACGGCTGCCCTTCGTGCGCGACCGGCTGGAAACCGTGGTCCTTGTACGCCTTGAAGCGGGAGCGCGCGCGTGCCCGGTCGGCCTCGTCGCGCGACACCACTTCGATCACGCGCTCATAGCGCCCGAAGATCGACGGGAAGTCCGGCGGCGCTTCGTCGTCCAGCGTCAGCAGCACGTCGCTCGCCGGCGCCGCCGCATGGTCGAGCGCAAGCAGGACCGGCGTGGCCGCCGCCAGCGGCGAGTTCACGTAAACGTGCGGCACGAAGTCGAGCGCGGAGAAAGTCCAGAGCGTGGAGTCGTATTGCGCGAGCCGCTCCGCACTGCGCGCGTAGACGACGACCCGCTTGCCTGCCGCGCGCGCCTTCCGCGTCACGCGGCACGCGTAGTGGACGCGGTGATCGACGTTGAAGTGGAAGTCGATGCGCGTCACGCCGGCGCTCAGCCCGCCCGCTTGATCAGGAACTGCGCCAGCAGCGGCACCGGACGGCCGGTGGCGCCCTTTGCGGCGCCGCCCTTCCACGCCGTGCCGGCGATGTCGATGTGCGCCCACGGGTAGTTCTTCGTGAAGCGCGACAGGAAGCAGGCGGCGGTCACGGCGCCGGCGTTGCCCGGCGTGCCGATGTTCGCCATGTCGGCGAAGTTCGACTTCAGCTGTTCCTGGTAGTCCTCGTCGAGCGGCATGCGCCACGCGGCGTCGCCCGCGGCCTTGCTCGCCGCCAGCAACTCCCTGGCGAGGCCTTCGTTGTTCGAGAACAGTCCCGAGTTCACGTTGCCGAGCGCCACCACGCACGCGCCGGTCAGCGTGGCCATGTCGACCACCACCGCGGGCTTGAAGCGCTCGGCGTAGCTGAGTGCGTCGCACAGGATCAGCCGGCCTTCGGCATCGGTGTTCAGGATCTCGATCGTCTGGCCGGACATCGACGTCACGACGTCCCCCGGCCTGGTCGCGTTGCCCGCCGGCATGTTCTCGCACGCGGCCACCAAGCCGACGACGTTGAGCTTGAGCTTCAATTCCGCAAGCGCGCGCATCGTGCCGAGGACGCTGGCGGCGCCGCACATGTCGTACTTCATCTCGTCCATCGCCGCGCCCGGCTTCAGCGAGATGCCGCCGGAGTCGAACGTGATGCCCTTGCCGACGAGCACGACCGGCGCCGCCTTGGCGCCGGCCCCGCTGTACTTCATCACGACGAGCCGCGGCGGCTGCGTCGATCCCCTGGCGACCGCGAGGAAGGACCCCATCTTCAGCGCCTCGATCTGCTTGGTCTCGAGCACCTCGACGCCGAGCTTCCACTGGTGCGCGATCTCGCGCGCCTGCTCCCCGAGGTAGGTCGGCGTGCAGATGTTCGGCGGCAGGTTGCCGAGCCGCTTCGTGACTTCCATCCCGTTGGCGATTGCGGTGCCGTGACGCAGCCCGCGCTCCGCCGTCGCGTCGCGACCGCGCAGCAGAAGGCCGACGTGGTCGACGCCGTTGGCGTCGGGCTCGCGCTTGCTCTTGAGCTCGTCGCTGCGGAACGCGGTCTCGCGCGCCGTGATCGCGAGCGTGCGCGCCTGCCATTCGACGTCGCGGCTCTTCACTTTCCAGTCGGTCGCGGCCAGCGCAACGTCCTTCACGGCGGTCCCGAACGCCTTCACGCTCGCGCGCACCGCGTCGGCATAGGCCTTCTCGTTGAAGTCGTCCTTGCCGCCGAGGCCGACCAGCAGAACGCGCGGCGCGGCTACGCCCTTCAGGCCACGCAGCAGCAGCTGGGAGCCGCGCTTGCCGGTCATGTCGCCGCTTTTCACGGCGGCCTTCAGCGCGCCGCCGGCAGCGGCGTCGAGCGCCTTCGCGGTCGCGGTCAACTCGCCTTCGGCATGCACGCCGACGACAACGGCATCGGCCTTCACGGTCTCGGGGCGACCGACCTTTGTGCTAAATTCCATCGAGGATTTCCCTCTGAAAAGTCGCGCGATGCGTGCTTCCGTCCCATCGGCGAGGCGTTCAAGGAATGCGCGGCGTGAGGGCCACTCTCGTCTGTTGCTCCTGGCGTCCGTGCACGGCTCCGCGAGCCGCTGGGAAGTATATAGCGCGGCCTGCCTTTCCCTGCCTGTTTCCCCCGGCATCGCGCGCGTCGGCGGATGATCTTCCGTCGCTCCATCATCGCGGAACTCACGAGCACGGCGAGCGCCGTGTTCACCGTGCTCTTCTCGATCCTCTTCTCGGTCGGCCTGGTGCGCATCCTCGGCCAGGCGGCGGGAGGCCGCGTGGACAACCAGGCGGTACTGCAGCTCGTCGCGCTGACCGCACTCACGTGGCTGCCGGTCATCCTGACGCTGACGCTGTTCGTCACGGTGCTGATGACGCTGTCGCGCGCGTACCGGGATTCCGAGATGGTGGTTTGGTTCGCTGCCGGGCAGAGCCTGCTGGCGTGGGTCGGACCGGTGCTGCGCTTCGCGTGGCCGATCGTGATCGCGATCGGCCTGCTCGCGTTCTTCGTCACGCCGTGGTCGCAGGCGCAGATCGAGGATGCCCGCACGCGCTTCGCGCAGCGTGACGATGTCAGCCGGGTTGCGCCGGGCCGCTTCATCGAGTCGGGCGGCGCCGAGCGCGTGTTCTTCGTCGAATCCGTCGACATCGAGGGCGGCGAGGTGAGGAACGTGTTCGTCAGCACGAGAAGCCGCGGGCGCGAGACTTTGGTCGTGGCGGAAAACGGGATCATCGAAGTCGCGCCGAACGGCGACCGCTTCATCGTGCTGAAGAAGGGCCGGCGCTACGAGGGCACGCCCGGCCAGCTCGAGTACCGGACCCTGGAGTTCGACAGCTATTCGATCCGGATCGAGAGCCGGCCCGACCGTCCCATCGGCGAGCGGCGCGCGAGGGCGTTGCCGACGTTCGATCTGGTCACGCAGCCGACGGCGACCAACCTCGGCGAGATCCTCTGGCGGATCGGCGCCCCGGTGATGGCGCTGCTGGTCACGCTGCTCGCCATCCCGCTGTCGTACACGAACCCGCGCGTCGGCCGATCGATCAACCTGATCATCGCCGTGCTTGCGTTCGCGGTCTACGTCAACGTGCTCAACACGGTGCAGGCGTATGTGCAGCAGGACCGGCTCAGCTTCGGCCTCGGCGTCTGGGTGGTGCATGGCGCGGTGCTGGCCGTGATCGTCGCCCTGTTCGCGCGCCGGCTGTTCCTCCACGGCTGGAGCCCGCTCCGGTACTTCGGCAGGCGCAGGGAGGCCGTGAAGTGAGGACGCTGCGGCGTTACCTCTGGCGCGAGATCGTGGTGGCCACGGTGTTCGTGCTCTTCGCGCTGCTCTCGCTCTTCATGTTCTTCGACATGGTGCAGCAGCTCGACGAGATCGGGCGGCGCGGCTTCCAGCTCCATCACGCCTTCTCGTATGTCGCGCTGACGTTGCCATCGCGCACCTACGAACTGATGCCCATCGCCGCCCTGATCGGGACCATCTACGCCCTGTCCAAGCTGGCCGCGAACTCCGAGTTCACCATCATGCGGGTGTCCGGCATGAGCACCGGCGCGCTGCTGAACAGCGTGCTGATCGTCGGCCTCGGCCTCGTCGCGCTGACCTACGTCCTCGGCGAGTTCCTGTCGCCTCCGGCCGAACAGCTGGCGCAGCGTGTACGGCTCAAGGCGACCGGCTCGCAGATCAGCGTGCGCGACTTCCGTTCCGGCGTGTGGGTGCGCGATGTCCTGAAGGACCCGGGCGGCGGCGTCGAGGCCTTCCGCTTCATCAACGTCATGAAGGTGTCGCCCGACGCCGGAACGACGCGCGAATGGCGGATCTTCGAATTCGACCGCGAGAATCGGCTGCGGTCGATCACGACCGCGGATTCCGGCGAGTACGCGCAGGGCGCGGGATGGACACTGAAGAACGTCGTCGAGACGCGGCTGCCGCAGCTTGCCGCGGGAGCGGTCGGGCCGACGAGCGAGGGCACGCGGGTGATCCGTGACGAGACGCGCGCGTGGCGCTCTGAACTGCGGCCCGACATCTTCGGCGTGCTGATGGTGCAACCCGAGCGCATGGCCGGCCTGGACCTCGTGCAGTACATCCGGCACCTGGCCGAGAACAGGCAGCAGACCGGGGTCTACGAAATTGCCTTCTGGAGCAAGCTCTTCTACCCGTGGGCGGTGCTGGTGATGATGGCGCTCGCGCTGCCGTTTGCGTACCTGCACGTGCGCGCCGGCGGCCTGAGCCTGAAGATCTTCACCGGCGTGATGATCGGGGTGGGGTTCTACGGGCTGAACAAGCTCTTCGCGCACCTCGGGATGCTGAACACGTGGCCGCCAATCTTGGTGGCGGCGCTGCCGAGCCTGGTGGTGCTGGCGCTCGCGATGAGCGCGCTTTACTGGATTGAGCGGCGTTAGAGAGTGTCAGGCCGGGGCCTCGGGGGCTTGGGACGGCGGTGGCGCGGCGGCGGCCTGCGGCGGCGGTCGGCTGCGCCGACTCCGCTGCGCTGCTCAGCCGGAGGTCGCGCCGCGGAACTCG
>CAYGXL010000192.1:0-4962 GCA_964353935.1 uncultured Burkholderiaceae bacterium
CCGCGAACTGAGGACGGTCAGGCCCGGCCGGGCGGCTTGCCGACCTGCTCCCAGTCGAGGCCGCGCCGTTCCGCCATTGCGCGCCCGACGGCCTGCCAGTCGCCCTTGCGCAGCACGCGCTTCAGCGCCGGCAGCAGCACGCGCTCCTCGGCGTCGATGTGGTGCCGGTACATCGTGGCGAAGCGGTCGATCAGCGGCTGCTCGAGCGTGACGGCGTTCCCGCGCGCGATCTCGGCCAGCAGCGCGTCGAGGCGTTTCCAGACGCCGGCCATCTCGAGGTGGTCGGCCTCCACCTGCTCGAGCACGTCGAGCACCATCCGGTCGTGCGCGCCGTCGAGGCGCTCGCGCAGGCGCGGGAACATGTCGACTTCCTCGTCCTCGTGGTGGCGCGGCGCGGCCTCGTTGAAGTAACGGCGGATCGAGGTCGCGGTCACCTGCGCGTCCTCGTCGGCGCCTTGCTTGCCGAGGTGTTCGGCGAGCCGGCCCAGCAGCGCCGCGAAGCGCTGGACGCGCTGGTGGCACGCCAGCCACATTTCGATCGGCTGGTCGAAGCCGGCGCCCGGCGTGCGGAAATCGATCGTGCCTGTCATGCCAGTCCTCCGGCCAGCCAGCCTCGCGGGTGCTTCGTCAGCGCCACCGAGACGATGTACGCGCAGGCGAGCAGCGCCATCGCGAAGGCCGTGGTCCGCACGCGCGCGGTCCGGCCGCGCTTCAGCGCGATGGTGCCGGCCACGATATAGGCCACGAGGCCGACCAGCCTTGCTTCAAGCCAAGGAACGTCGAGAGGACGGTACCCGCCGACCCACGCGAGGCCGAGGGCGCTCGCCGGCGGCACCGAGTCGACGACGTGCGGCGCAGATCGGGATCGAGCTCACGGCGAGTCGATGCCGGAAGACGGAATGCCGCTGGCGTCGAGATCGAGAACGAGGCCGCGGCCGGGGCCTGGGCTCGCGACGGCGTAAGGTCCGGTGCCGGCGTTGTCCGCCTGCGACGCGGGTACGAAGCCGCCGCGGTTGACGTCGAAGACGTGAATCTCGCCGTCCTCGATGACGTAGTGCCACCCGTGCAATGCCAGCGTGCCGGCCTCGACGCGCGTGCGGACCATCGGGTAGTCCATCAGCCGTTCGAGCTGCAGCACGACCGCGCGTTGCTCCGTGCGGCGCAGGACTTCCGGGCCGGGGTCGGCGATAGGCAGTGTTGCTTCGCGGCCGAGGTCCAGCCAGCGCGCGAGGTTCTGCGCCGCGGCGGGCACCTCGCCGTAGAGGGCGCGGATCGCGGCGCAGTGAGTGTGGCCGCAGACGACGATCCGCTTGACTTCGAGGCTCAGGACCGCGAACTCGATCGCGGCGGCGGTGCCGTGGAAGCCGTGCGACTGGTCGTACGGCGGGACGAACGCGCCCACGTTGCGCACGAGGAACAGCTCACCCGGTCCGGCGCCGGTGAGCAGGTAGGGCACGATGCGCGAATCGCTGCAGCCGATGAACAGCGTCAGCGGGCGCTGCCCGTCGTCGACGAGGGAACGGAACTGCGCGCGGTACTGCGGGAACGCGTCGCTCTGGAAGCGACGCAGCCGTTCGAGCAGTTCGTCGGGCATCGGCCGCCCCGCGCGGGCTATTGCACCAGCGGCGAGCCGGCGGCGTCGAGGTCGACGCCCTCGAGGTGCGCCTGCCCCGCGAGCACTTCGACGTACTGTCGCAGCGCGGTCGCGTAGGCGTGACGCTCGAGCGCCTGCCGCACCGCCGACCGCACCGACTCGTACGGCGGGACCGTGCCGGCATCGCGCTCCAGCACTTCGACGACGTGGAATCCGAACCGGCTGCGCACCAGCCGAGGCAGCACGCCGACCTCGGGATGGCCGAACACTTCGCTCGCGAACTCCGGCGCGCAGTCGGCCGCGGCGAGCCAGCCGAGGGCCCCGCCGTCCTGCCCGCTCGGGCAGTTCGACAGCCGGGCGGCGGCCTCGATGAAGCGGTCCGCTTCGCCGTGCCTCCGGGCCCGCAGGTCGAGGAGGCAGTCTTCGGCACGCTTGCGCAGCGCATCGACGTCGACGCCGGGCGTGACGGCGAACAGCACGTGGCGCGCGCGGACGCGCTCGCCGACCGCGAAGCGCTTCGGGTTGGCCGCGTGATAGCGCTGGCACGTCGCCTCGTCGGCCTCCGGCCGGACGAGCTCCTGGTCGAGCAGCTTCTCGATGGCGATCGCGGCCGCTTCACTGACGACGCCGCGTGTCGGCGCCGGGTCGTCGGCCAGCAGCAGGCCGGCGCGGATCGCGGCCTGGCGCAGCAGTTCGACGCTTGCACGGCCGCGCAGCTGCTGCGCGGTCAGGGCCTCGTCGGCGGCGGCCAGCGGCACGCCGTCGACGGTCGCGGTGGCGGCGCGCGAGGCCGGCCTGTCCAGCGTGGAGGTGGCGTCCATCACGAGGTCCGGCCAGGCAGGTTCTGGCCGGCGGGCACGTTGATGCGCCGCGAACGCACGATCTGGTACGGCCGGAACACGTAGGCGAGCGACGCGAGCCCGCTCCACACGTGCACCAGGCGGCTGAACGGCAGCAGCAGGAAGATCGTCATGCCGAGCACCATGTGCACCTTGAACGGCCAGTCGATCGTCGCCAGGGCGCTCGCATCCGGCCGGAAGGTGGCGACGCCCTGCAGGTAGCCCGAGAGGACCAGCATGGCGTGCGCGTCGACGCGGTGCGCGTACGACAGCGGCAGCGTGATCAGCCCCAGCACGAGCTGCACCCACAGGATGATCAGGATGGCGAGGTCGGTGCGATGGCTGGTGAGGCGGATGCGCGGGTCGGTGAGCCGCCGGTGCAGCAGCATGGTCAGGCCGACGAAGCACATCGCTCCGGCGATGCCGCCCGAGATGATCGCGAGCAGCTGCTTGGTCGGCGCGCTGATGAACGGCTCGTAGACCCAGTGCGGCGTCAGCAGGCCGACCGTGTGGCCGAACAGCAGGAACAGGATGCCGATGTGGAACAGGTTGCTGCCCCAGCGCAGCTGGCGCGCGCGCAGCATCTGCGAGGAGTCGCTCTTCCACGTGTACTGGTCGCGATCGAAGCGGGCCAGGCTCCCCATGAAGAAGAACGCCAGGCAGATGTACGGGTAGACGTTGAAGAAGAAGTCGTTGAGGGTCTTCATCAGGTGTTCCTCAGGCGGCCGGGCGCTGCGGCGCCCGGTGGGGGCGGACAAGATGGACGGGCTGCTCTTCGTTCGGGCGCGACTGCCCCTTCGACGTGCAGCCGCCGAAGGCCTCGGGTTCGGCCCAGCTGTCGTCGATCGCCGGCTCGGCGGCGACCTCGACCTTCTGCGCGCGCTCGCCGGCCAGGTCGAGCACGGCGGCGAGCACGCTCGCGTACGGGCTCTGGCGCTCCAGCAGCGCGCTGAAGATCGCCTGCACGATGCGGGCGGTCTCGCGCAGGAACTCGCGCGCCTGCGCCGGCGGCTGCGTGCTGGCGAACTCCAGCACCACCGGCAGGTAGTCGGGCAGTTCGCCCGGCACGAGCTGCAGGCCGGCGCGGTCGTAGGTCTGGGCCAGGTCGACCATCGCGGGCCCGCGGTCGCGGCTGTCGCCGTGGACATGCTCGAACAGGTGCAGGGCGGTGCGCCGGCCGCGGTCGAACAGCTCCACGTACTCGGCCTCGACGCGCAGTCCTGGCGCGGCGGCCAGCCGCCGGACCAGGGCGTCGAGCTCGGTCAGCCGGCCCGCTTCGAGCGCGCCCTCGTCGTGCAGGGCGGCGCCGAGTTGCGCGGCGGCCGCGCGCAGTTCCGCGTCCGGGTAGCGCAGCAGCCAGGCGAGCGCGCGCAGCGTGTGCGCCATCTTCGGTGTTCTCGAACCGGGTCGTGCCATGGCTACACCGTCGCCTTGATGGGAATCGTGCGCTTCTTCTCGCTGCCGAACAGGCTCGTCTCGGACACGCCCTCGCTGCAGCCGTTGCCGAACGAGAAGCCGCAGCCGCCGCGCACGTTGAACGCGTTCTCGGCGTACTCGCGGTGCGTGGTCGGGATGACGAACCGGTCCTCGTAGTTGGCGATCGCCATCACGCGGTACATGTCCTCGACCTCGGCCCGGGTCAGGCCGACGCGCTCGAGCACCGCGGGCTTGTCGACGCCGTCGACGTGACGGCTGCGCATGAACACGCGCATCGCCATCATGCGTTCCAGCGCGCGCGCCACCGGCTCCTCGTCGCCGGCGGTCAGCAGGTTGGCGAGGTACTTCAGCGGGATGCGCAGGCTGCGCACGTCGGGCAGCTCGCCGTTCATGCCGATCTCGCCGGCCTGCGCGCGCGACTGCACGGGCGACAGCGGCGGGATGTACCAGACCATCGGCAGCGTGCGGTACTCCGGGTGCAGCGGCAGGGCGACGCGCCAGTCGACGGCCATCTTGTAGACCGGCGAGGTCTTCGCCGCCGCCAGCCACGCTTCAGGGATGCCGTCGGCCCGCGCCTGCTCGATCACGGCCGGGTCGTTCGGGTCGAGGAAGATGCCGAGCTGCGCCGAGTACAGGTTGCTGTCGTGCTCGGCGCTCGCGGCCTCCTGGATGCGGTCGGCGTCATAGAGCAGCACGCCGAGGTAGCGGATGCGCCCGACGCAGGTCTCGCTGCAGACCGTGGGCTGGCCGGCCTCGATGCGGGGGTAGCAGAAGATGCACTTCTCCGCCTTGCCGCTCTTCCAGTTGTAGTAGATCTTCTTGTACGGACAGCCGGACACGCACATGCGCCAGCCGCGGCACTTGTCCTGGTCGATCAGCACGATGCCGTCTTCCTCGCGCTTGTAGATCGAGCCCGAGGGGCAGCTCGCGACGCACGTCGGGTTCAGGCAGTGCTCGCACAGCCGCGGCAGGTACATCATGAAGGTGTTCTCGAACTGACCGTAGATGTCCTTCTGGATGTCGTCGAAGTTGCGGTCCTTGCTGCGCTTGGCGAACTCGCCGCCGAGGATCTCCTCCCAGTTCGGGCCCCAC
>CAYGXL010000193.1:0-4950 GCA_964353935.1 uncultured Burkholderiaceae bacterium
CCGCCTGATCGCCAAGATGCCGACGCTGGTCGCGATGGCCTACAAGTACTCGGTCGGCCAGCCGTACATGTACCCGCGCAACGATCTGTCCTACGCGGGGAACTTCATGCGCATGATGTTCGCCACGCCGTGCGAGGAGTACAAGTCCAACGAGGTGCTGGTGCGCGCGATGGACCGCATCTTCATCCTGCATGCCGACCACGAGCAGAACGCCTCGACTTCCACGGTGCGGCTGTGCGCGTCCTCGGGCACCAACCCGTTCGCGGCGATCGCCGCGGGCGTGGCGTGCCTCTGGGGCCCGGCCCACGGCGGCGCCAACGAGGCCTGCCTGAACATGCTGTACGACATCCAGCGCCAGGGCGGCGTCGAGAAGATCGGCGAGTTCATCGCCAAGGTGAAGGACAAGAACAGCAGCGTGAAGCTGATGGGCTTCGGCCACCGGGTCTACAAGAACTACGACCCGCGCGCCAAGCTGATGCGCGAGAGCTGCCACGAAGTGCTGACCGAGCTCGGCCTGCACGACGACCCGCTGTTCAAGCTCGCGATGGCGCTCGAGAAGATCGCGCTGGAAGACGACTACTTCGTCAGCCGCAAGCTGTATCCGAACGTCGACTACTACTCGGGCATCGTGCAGAAGGCGATCGGCATCCCGGTGCCACTGTTCACGGCCGTTTTCGCGCTGGCCCGCACGGTGGGTTGGATCGCGCAGCTGAACGAGATGATCGCCGATCCCGAGTACAAGATCGGCCGTCCGCGCCAGCTCTTCGTCGGCGCGACGCCGCGCGACGTCAAGCCGCTCTCGCAGCGCTGATCGCGCGCGGGAAGCTGGTAACGAAAACGGCGCCTGCGGGCGCCGTTTTCTCGTGGGTCTCGCCGTGCGGGCCGGGACCGAACGGATCACCGCGTCTTGCCGACATGACGCGTCGCGCACGGTGCGCGCACCGCCGCGCTGTGCGGTCGATGCGGCCGCCGCGGCCGCGGCTCAGGCCAGGGCCTTGGCCTTCAGGCGCTGAAACTCCTCCGGCGCAATGGTGCCGGCGTCGAGCAGGGCCTTGGCGTCGGCGATCTGCTCCGCTGGCGACTTGCCCGCCACCTGCCGGATGTACGCGTCGGTGTCGGACTTCGCGCGCTGCACCGCCGCGCGCTGACGCTCGGCCATGCCGCTGCCGCGCGCGATGATGTACACGAGGGCGGTCAGCATCGGCAGGAACACCAGGCCGACGATCCAGGCCGCCTTGCCGAAGCCGCTGACCTTATCGTCGCGAAACAGGTCCATGATCACCTGGAACATCACGAACAGGTACGCCACGAACAGGAAGGCCGAGAAGATCAGCCATACTGAATCCCAGAAATTGCTCATCGATTTCCCCTTGGTGTGATTTTGTCGCCGCGAGTGAACCGCTCGCGGCGTGGGAGGCAGTGCCCGCCTTCGCCGGCAAAGTTGCGCCGGCCGTGAAGGCGCCCGGCGCCGGCGGCAGGGTACTACAGGCGGCGCTTTGCTCCGCGGACCGATCGCGAGGCCAGCGCGACGGCCCGTCTCGATCCGGGTCGATGCGGACGATCAGCGGTTCCGTGCGCGGCCGGTCGGAGGCGCCGGCTGGCCGCGCATCGGGGCGGGTTCGATCACGAGCCGGTCGCCGTCGTGGCGCATCGGCATGGCGAACGGAAATCGGTCGGCTATCGCGCAGAGGTCGAGGTCGTCGGCGGGAAGGTGGGAGTGGTCGGGGTGGCCGAAGCGGCGGCCGAAGTCCGACCGACGCACGCGCTCCTCGAAGTCCGGGAGCACCGGTGACCGGCCGAGCAGGTAGGCCTCGATCAGGTCGGCGCACGCGTGATCCTCGTCGCCGTCGCGGTCGGTCCACAGGCCCGTGATGACGAAGGTGACGACCGGCGGATCCCTCGACCGGATGTAGTCCGCCGTGGCGCGGGCACAGACGAGGCTGCCCGCGAGGACTTCGGACGCGTGATCGCAGTCGATCAGCCCGCGCACGCCGCCGGCGCTGTATTCGACGAGTGTGACGCCGGCGAGGTCGAGCGGGGCGATGCTGGCGGGAGAGTTGCCGTAGTCGAGGCCGGGAACCGGAAAGCCGCCGGGTTGCGCGCCGACCGTGACGGCCGGGGCGTGCCGCTGCCTGAGCGGTTCGATCTCGTCGAGCGAGCGCGCCACGACGACCGCGCGGGCGCCGGCCGCGAAGGCGTACGCCGAGGTGGAGAAGGCCCTGAGCACGTCGACGACTACGACCAGGCCCTCGAGTTCATGCCCGTGCGCGAGGTCCGAGCGCCGGAAGTCCATCGCGACGCGCGCGCCGGCTACGCCATGAACGGTTTCGCCCGCTCCAGCAATTCCGCGAGCCCCGGCTCGTTCGGGTTCCACGGCTTGCCGGGGTGGATGATCGCCACCTGGCACGCCTCGGCGGCCTCGACCATCTCCTTGTACGTGCCGGCGTTCAGGTCCTTGATGAACGCCTGCTTGTTGCCGTCGTAGCCGAACAGCTTGTCGTTGATGTTCTGGCACTCGTTGCAGCTCGAGCAGCGAATCGTTTCGATCCACGGCTGGTCCGACGACGGGGCCGGCGCTGCTTCGGTGGGGGCCGCGACCGGCGCTTCAGCCCTGGCGGCAACCGGCTCTGCGGCCGGCGCAGCGGCGGCCGGCGTGGCGCTGGCCGCGGCCTGTCGCAACGCCTCGAGTTCCTGCTCCTTCTGTGCCTGCCACGCCGCTTTCTCGCGGGCCAGTGCCTGCTCGGCGTGCGAATTGTGGATGCCGCCATGCTCCTGCAGGCGGTGCCACAGCAGAAGGCAGCGTCGCGTCGCCTGCATCAGCCGCGCATCCACGATCACGCGATGCAGCTTGTCGCTCCCGTCCACGGCCATGACATAGGGCACGCGATCCGTGGCCTGGTTCTCGGGCAGCAGCAGCCAGTCGGACGCGGGGATCATGGCCGTCGTCCAGCGCTCGCGCGGAACGACGGCGAAGTGATGCGCGTTGCGCTGATCGCAGAGCATGAAATCCGCGTAGGTGAAAAGGAGGTGCTCGTTGACACGCTGGACGTTCTCGTCGGCGTACGCGAATTCCTCGACGGGCCAGTCGTCCCCGGTGTTGCGGTTGTTCTCGAACGAGAAGCGGGTGGCCCAGTTCGTGCCGGCATTGGCGTCATAGGTGAACGCCGGGAAAGCCCGAGACTTCATTGCAGCGGCCGCGGACAGGTAGGGCGCAAGGCTGCCCGCCGCGTCCGGCGAACCGGAGAACACGCTGAACAGGGCGGGACCGCGGCAGCCCATGCCGTGGCGGACCCGGTCGCGCAGGGCGTAGAGGTTGGAGCTCGTCGACTGCAGGATGAACAGGCCGCCGAGCCCCATGGCGGTCGTCGCGAGGCGGGCGCTGCGGACGCCGAATGCGAAGTGGCCCTGGCCGATCGCGGCTTCCTCGAGCAGGTCGCCGTGCTGCACGAGGACTTTCACTGGCATGCCGGCCGACAGCATCTCCATCATCGCCGCGTTCTCGGGGGCGCCGTTGCGGTCGGCCGGGATGCAGACGAGGTAGTCCGGGAACTGGGCCAGGTCGTCGGCCGTCAGCGCGTGCTCGTCATAGCGTTCGAAGAACGGGCCGTGGTCGGCCTCGTCGTAACCGCCGCGTGCTTCCAGTTCGGCGATGGCGATCGCCTTCACCAGTTCGACGAGGCGGGGCAGCCGTGCGCGGTGGGCCTCGATGGCGGCCGCGCAGTTGTCGAACTCGAACGCGTACGGTTCGCCCTTCGCTCCGGAACCCCGGGACCCCGGATAGAAGGGCTGGCTGCGCAGCACCGCGAGCGCCCACTCGATGCGCTGGCGCCGCTTGGCCGGAAGTTCGTCCTTCGGCACGTTGCGCGTGACCAGTCTCGACATCGCGGAGAAATCGAACGTGTCTCTGTGCAGATCGCCGAAGCCGGACTTCAGCGCCTGCGGCTGCTGGCCCGCCTGCGAGTGGACGAACGCCGCGCGCAGGATGTCCGACAGCTTGCGGATCAGGTGGTCGACGAGGAGACGGAATGCCCTGGCCCTTTCGGCGGTGGCGTTGCGCCATGCGCGGGTGACGAAGCGCTCGGTCAGCGCGCGGCTGCAGTCGATGACCTCGCCATCGATCGCGAGCGCACCCGCGGCGCGGGTCAGCACTTCGCGCGCACCGTCGTCGGATCCCGCCGCACGCGCCGCCGCTGCGGTCCACAGCTCGGTCAGCGTTCCCGTGGCGCCATCCGCGACCAGCACGCGGAGCTCGCGCTCGAGGCGCAGCAGCTGCTTGCGCAGGCGCTCGCCCTCGATGCCGCGCGGCGCGAGTTCGGCGATCAGCCCGCCGACGACCGACGACAGCGACCGCACGTAGTCGCGGCCGGCGTCGCCCTCGACCAGCACGACCGGATAGTCGTAGCGCAGCTTCGTCAGGTCGCGGTAAGGCGCGAGCAGGGCAGGCCGGAAGCCTGTGGTCAGCGCTGTCAGGCCTTCGCCAGCGCGCTTGCCAGTCATGTGAAAGACCGTCTGGTCCTGGAACTTTGCAGCCATGTCCATGGGGACGAACCTCGGGTTTCGTGGTGGTCAGGCGGCGCGCTGTTCGAGCTCTTCGTCCGGCCAGATCGTGAACTTGTCGAATTCCTTGTCGAGGCCGACGCGGATCGCCTCGGCGGTCCGCGGAGCCCCGGCGCCGCGCAGGTCCTCGTAGCACGGCACGCTCGGATCGTGATACAGGATGCCCACCGGGATCGGATCGATCGACGAGGCGATCTCGCGCGCCTGGTGGATGTTCAGCGGGTCGTGCTCGCGCTGGTTCTTGTAGATGCGGCTCGTCTCGGCGCTCGGCTGCAGCCCTTTCGGGTGAGTCAGCAGCAGCGTCTTGCCCGGATCGTGCAGCCACGGCTCGAACGTCTTGGGCAGCCACTCGGGGCAGCGCTGGATGATGCGCACGAACGAGAAGCCGCGGTG
>CAYGXL010000194.1:0-4949 GCA_964353935.1 uncultured Burkholderiaceae bacterium
AGCGGCTTCTTCTTCGCCTTCATGATGTTGGGCAGCGTCACGTAACGCGGCTCGTTCAGCCGCAGGTCGGCGGTGATGACCGCCGGCAGGGAGATCGAGATCGTCTCGAGGCCGCCGTCGACTTCCCGCGTGACCCGGGCTCGACCATCGATCAGTTCCACCTTCGACGCGAACGTTCCCTGCGGCAGATCGGCCAGCGCGGCCAGCATCTGGCCCGTCTGGTTCGCGTCGTCGTCGATCGCCTGCTTGCCGACGATCACGAGATCGGGCTTCTCCTTGTCGACGATCGCCTTCAGCAGCTTGGCGACGGCGAGCGGCTGCAATTCGACATCCGTTTCCACCAGGATGCCGCGATCGGCGCCGATGGCCATCGCGGTGCGCAGCGTCTCCTGGCACTGCGGCAGGCCGCAGGACACGACGATGATCTCGGTCGCGGTGCCCTTCTCCTTCAGCCGAACTGCTTCCTCGACGGCGATCTCGTCGAAGGGATTCATCGACATCTTCACGTTCGCGATGTCGACACCGGTCTGGTCGGACTTCACGCGGACTTTCACGTTGTAGTCGACCACGCGCTTCACGGGCACGAGGACTTTCATGGGGGCCGTTGGTGGGTTGGCGTTCTTGGGGTTTGGGATGCGCCGGACGGCGCGCGGTCTGGATGCGGTTCGCGACCGATTATACGAACCCGCACACGGGTGCCGCCGACCCGCGTAGAGGGGTGCCCCTAGACCTGGAACAGCGTCTCGAGCCAGGCCCAGCCGCCGCCGACCAGCACGTAGCGAAAGAGCTTGCCGACCGCGAAGGCAGCGATGGTCAGCCATGGATTGAGCCGCAGCCAGCCCGCGCCCACCGCCAGGGCGTCACCGACGAGCGGCAGCCACGACAGCAGCAGCGCCCAGTAGCCGTACTTGTGCAGCGTGATGATGACCTTGTGCTGCGCCCGGTTGGGCAGCAGGCGTCCCATCCAGTACGAGGTGACGCCACCCAGCGTGTTGCCCAGCGTCGCGACGCCGATCGCCTGCCACAGCGCATCCGGGTGCTTGTGGATGACCCCGATCAGCACGATCTCCGATCCGCCGGGAAGGATCGTCGCCGCGATGAAGCTCGCCGCGAACAACGCGATGAAACCGGACTCGGCGGAAAAGTCGAACATCAAGGCTCCACAGGGCGCGCGATTGTAGAAGCAGGAGCGCGGCCCTGCCGTAGAGGACAACCCCGAGCAAGCCGGTGCTAAATTCGAATCGCCTTTCCTCGCTGGAGACCACATGCCTGGCGCAATGGAAGCCCTGCAACGCTTGCCCGACCTCGGCGATCCGTATGCAGACGAACGGTCGGCCATCCAGCGCCTGCTCGCGCTCGGCGAGCCGCCGGCCGATCGCCGTACGGCCGCACGCGATCGCGCCCTCGGCTACATCGAGGCCGTGCGCGCCGCCGATCCCGGCCTGCTGTCGGCGCAGAACCTGCTCAATTCCTTTCCGCTCGCGACGCCGGAAGGCATCGCCCTGCTTCGGCTCGCGGAAGCCCTGCTGCGCGCGCCCGACGCCGACACGCAGACCTGGCTGATCGCCGAGAAGCTCGCGGCGTTTCGCGCGACCCGCATCGGCATGGACGGCAACTTCGTCACGCGCGTGCTCGCCGCGGCGCTGAAGGCTGCCGGGCACACGGCCGCGGACTCCGACCTGCGCGGAGCCGAAGGCGACCAGGGCTCCGTGCGCTCCTGGTTCGCGCGCAGCGCGCTGCGCCCGCTCGTGATCGAGGGAATCCGCCGCTTCGGGGACCAGTTCGTGTTCGCCACCGACCTGAAGGGCGCGCTCGCGCGCGCCGTGCAGCGGCCGGACGCCCGCATCCTGTACTCGTTCGACATGCTCGGCGAGGGCGCGCGCACGCGGCTCGACGCGGACCGCGCCTACGAGTCCTACGTCAACGCACTGTCGGCGCTCAAGGTCGCCCGGGGAGACGACTGGACGCTGCGCGACGGCATCTCGGTCAAGCTGTCGGCGATCCATCCCCGCTTCGAGACCGCGCAGGTCGAACGCAGCGACCGCGAGCTGTATCCGCGGCTCGTCGAACTCGGGCGACTGGCGCGCGCGGCGGACGTGAACCTGACGATCGACGCCGAGGAGTCGGAGCGGCTGGCCCTGCACATCGGCCTGTTCGAACGCCTGATGGGCGAGCCCGCGATCGCCGACTGGCCCGGCCTCGGGCTGGCCGTGCAGACCTACCAGGCGCGCGCGGTCGCCACCGTCGATCGCTTGCTGCAGTCGAGCCACGAACTGCGGCGCCCCATCACGATCCGCTTCACCAAGGGCGCGTACTGGGACGCGGAGATCAAGCGCGCGCAGGAACTCGGAATGCCGGGCTTCCCCGTGTACACGCGCAAGTGGGCGACTGACCTTTCGTACGTCGCCACCGCGCGTCGCCTGCTCGCCCACCCGGCCCCGGTCTATCCGCAGTTCGCGACGCACAACGCGCTGACCGTCGCCTCGATCGTCGAGTTCGCCGCTGAACTCGCTCCGGGCCGGCGCTACGAGTTCCAGCGCTTGCACGGCATGGGAGATCCGCTGTACGACGCGCTGCTCACCGGCAGCCCGGACGTGCGCGTGCGCGTCTACGCGCCGGTGGGCGCGTTCCGCGACCTGCTCGCCTACCTCGTGCGCCGGCTTCTCGAGAACGGTTCGAACACGTCATTCGTCCATCAGATCACCGATCGCTCGGTGCCGTCCGCATCGCTCGTGGAGGATGCCTACGAACTCGCGCGCGCCTTCGTCGCGTCGGACGAGCCTGCGTCCGCGCTGCCGACCGGGCACGGACTCTTCGGCACGCGCAGGAACTCGCGCGGCATCGACCTTCAGCAGGCGCCGGCATTGATCGACCTGACGTCGGCCGTCGAACGCGCGAGCGACGTGCAGGCGACCTCCATCGTCGGCGGTGCGCGGACCGGCCTGGGCAGGGGCGTCCGCAACCCGGCAGCGCTCACGCAGATCATCGGGACGGTTGCGAACGCGGACGCCGCCGACGCGGAACGCGCGGTCACCGCAGCGCTGGCGGCCTTTCCCGGCTGGGACGCGCGCGGAGTCGAAGCACGTGCAGCCATCGTCGACCGCGTTGCCGACGCCTGGGAATCCGCCCACGACGAACTCGCCGCGCTGGTCGTGCGCGAGGGTGGCCGCACGATGCTCGACGCGCACCTCGAGGTGCGCGAGGCGATCGACTTCTGCCGGTACTACGCCGCGGTCGGTCGCGAACGCATGCAGCCTCAAACGCTGCCCGGCCCGGCCGGCGAATCCAACGAACTGCGCCTGGGCGGCCGCGGCGTCTTCGTGTGCATCAGCCCCTGGAACTTCCCGCTCGCGATCTTCGGTGGGCAGGTCGCTGCCGCGCTCATCGCGGGCAACACCGTTGTCGCGAAGCCGGCGGAACAGACGCCGCTCGTCGCCTTCCGCGCGGTGCAGCTGATGCACGAGGCCGGTGTGCCGCCGGACGTCCTGCACCTGGTCCTCGGCGACGGCGAGAGCGTCGGTAGAGCGCTGACAAGCGACGTGCGCGTCGCGGGAGTGGCGTTCACGGGATCGGTCGCCACCGCCCGCGCGATCAACCGGGCGCTCGCGGCGCGCGACGCGCCGATCGGCGTGCTGATTGCCGAAACGGGCGGCCAGAACGCGATGATCGTCGACTCGACCGCGCTGCCTGAACAAGTCACCGATGCCGTGATCTCGAGCGCGTTCCGCTCGTGCGGGCAGCGCTGTTCCGCACTGCGCGTGCTGTTCCTGCAGGCCGAGATCGCCGACTCGATGATCGAGATGATTGCCGGCGCGATGCGCGAGCTCGTGATCGGCAACCCGTCCGACCCGCGCACGGACATCGGGCCCGTGATCGACGCCGAGCAACTCGCGCTGCTCGTGCGGCACCGCACCTGGCTGGAAAAGCATGCGCGCACCCTCCACGAGTGCACCTTGCCGCACGGTCTCGACGGCCACTACTTCGCGCCGGTGGCAGCCGAGATCAAAGCGATCGGCGACCTCGCGCACGAGAACTTCGGACCGATCCTGCACGTGATCCGTTTCGACAAGCACCAGCTCGAAGCGGTCATCGATTCGATCAATGCGACCGGCTATGGCCTCACCATGGGCCTGCAGACGCGCCTCGATGGACGCGTCGAGCACGTCATACGGCGCGCGCGGGTCGGCAATCTCTACGTGAACCGCAACATCATCGGAGCGGTCGTGGGCAGCCAGCCGTTCGGCGGCGAGGGCCTGTCGGGCACCGGACCGAAGGCTGGCGGGCCGAACTACCTGCTGCGCTTCTGCCTGGAGCGCACGGTGACGATCAACACGGCGGCGGCGGGCGGCAACGTCGAGTTGCTGGCCTGAACAGCCTCGCCGCGCAGCATGGCGTCAGCCGCGCGACAGGCGGGACCCGACAGGCGTGGCTGGTATGACGGTCAGCGTTGCGCGTCGACTTCCCTCCCGTTACATGTGAGTAGCTGCATGGCGGATGGCACCGCGCCGACGCGGCTGGTGCGGCGGTCAGCGCTGCGCGCTGACTCCGCTGCGCTGCTCCCCGAGGGCCGTGCGGCGTAACTCGCTATGCGCGCTGCGCGCGCGCCGCTCGGACAGGACGCCGCAGGTCAGAAGACGAAGCGCGCTGCGCGCGCTCGGCCCTCGGCTGCGCTGCTCGCCGCCGCACAAAGCCGCGCCGGCGCGGTGCCATCCGCCATGCCGCGAGCGTTGAACCCGAGAGCGAACTTTGAGACGGCCGAACGGCGCTCCTCGAACTCGAGACTCGGGACTCGGAACTCGGAACCCGGGACCCGGGACTCGGGACTCGGAACTCGGAACTCGGAACCCGGGACCCGGAACTCGGGACCCGGGCTCAAGGGTGAGTTGGGTGGCCGGGGCCCCGGCTTTCGGTGGCGCCGAGCAGCGCAGGGGAGTCGGCGCGCAGCGCCG
>CAYGXL010000195.1:0-4948 GCA_964353935.1 uncultured Burkholderiaceae bacterium
CCTTGTCGAGCTCGTGTTAGCAGGACGCGGTAAGCATTCTTGAGGTAGGACTTCAATTCGTCCTTAAGAACTCGCTTCCACTTACTGCCCATGAATGAAAGGCACTCCCACCCGCCTTCTCGATATCGAAAGTCCGCGTCCCACACGACGCATGCCCAATCAAGTTCGAGCCCTTGAACTTGGAACTCCGTCGCTGCGTCCTCCATGAAGTAAGAGGAGCGAACATCGTCCTTTCCATCCAGAAACCAATGAACGGGGTCGATGGGGGACCGTACATCGATGGCATGAGGTTTCAGCCTTTGCGCATGTGACGAAACAACAATTCCGAAGCGCTCAGACCCTCTTGCCTTTTCCTTGAGCCAGCACTTCGCTGAAGCCAAATCCCGCGTAATGGCAATCGGGAAGCGACTGGTGACTTGTCTGGCGACTTCCGCGGCAGCCTGCTCTTCTTGATCGAGGATTAGCTTCACTAGCTCCGAAACGCGCTCGGCTCGGAAGGAGCGCATCGAGACTCCGAGGTGCAGGTCATCCACGAGCTTGACGTTCGGGCGATCGGCAAGTTCGGTGATGACGCTGCCGGCACCAAATTCGGAATCGCTAAGGCGCGGCGAGATGTATATGTCCCAGTGGTCGAAGGACTTCTGAAGTGCTCTGATCCATTCCTCGATACCGGCCTCGCCCCGATGAATCTCCTGTCCTCCACCTACTAGGCAGACAATTACTGACCAGTCTTTGTGCCGGTCCATGCACTCGATCAGGAACTCCGGCTCAGATGCATCAAAGTCCGCCAGCCCCTTCTTACGGCGCATGAACTGAACTGTCTGCTCGCGATCCCACGCGCGCTGCGCCTCGTCGAAGAGAGCAACATGTTCGATAGGTGGGCGTTCCGTATCTACCAGGCATTCATCACGGAAGTGATGGACGTTTTGGACAAACAGCTTTACTTCACTCATGGCCGCGCCTTTCCTCTTGCGGCGTCCTGCTTCGCTCTCACGCCGGACTTTGTCCCGAGCCAGAGCTTCGCGAAGAATGGCCACAAGCGGACCGTTTCCAGAGAGAAATACGCTGTAAAGCTGACTCGCCTGGTCAATGTGCTTCGTCGCTATGTTGAGTCCAACAAGCGTTTTGCCCGCACCGGGCACTCCGGTGACGAAGCAGATTGCCTTTCTCGACTGCAGACCTGCATTCGAGATTACTTCGCAGATCGTGTCAGATGTCCTTGTCAGATTGATAGCGCCGGCATCGCTTCTTGATATGTCGGCAACCGAATGGCCTGCATACAAGGCAATGGCCGCCTCTACGACGTTCGGCGTCGGGCTGTAGCGACCTTGTTCCCATACGCCCGCGTTGATCGCTGGCCCTTCACAGTGTTCAAGTACCGCTTCGATCGCTCGGCCTACCCCCTCCTTGTTAACGTGAAGCGGCTGTAGCAGCCCATCGCCGTGGCTTGTGTAGTTCACAAAGAGCGCGACAGGGGGACGCGCCTCCGTTGCGACGAGGATTGGGGCGACGGGGACCTTGTGTGTGGTTTCGTGGAAATTCTTTAGGTCAAGCGCGTAGTCGAAAACCTGATCGGTATCGGCTTGCGAAAAGACTCGCTCTCCTACTTTGAACTCGACAACGAAGAGCACATGGTCGATAAGAAGGAGCACATCAATGCGCTTCCCGAGTCTCGGTACGGAGAACTCGAAATAGATCTTTCCCCGATCGACATAAGGGGCCAGCGCGGCCGCGAGGATTCGGATCTGCGCCGTCCATGCATCTCTCTGCGCTACCTCGATACTGGCGGGCACTGCGGCGGCGAGTTGGCCGAGTACCTTGCTCTCGTTAGCTTGGACGAAACCGGCAATCGAGTCGGCGTAGTAAGCGCGATTGGGCATCTTGTCCCGGAAACACTGCGATTCGTCTGACGAGCGCTCGGCCGAGTTTAGCGATGTCGCTTCGGCGGCTCAGGCCTGCCACACCCCATAACCCGCCTGTCGCAGGTCTTCGGCGAGTTCGCGCTCCATCGTCATCGCCGCCTCATACGGCATCGGATTCAAATGCGCGAAGAGTTCCGGGAGCAGCCGGATGCCGTGCTTCAGGACGAACACGTTTCCCTTGTGCCCCCGCTTGTGGTTCTTGAAGCGCGCCGCCACCGCGAGCCCGGTCATTCCGACGTACACGCACGGCTGGCCGTCGACGTAGCCGGGGTTCCGTCTTCGAAAGCGCCGGTCTGAAAGCACGTCGAGCGCCAGCTCGACAACGTAAACGTTGTGCGAAAGCCGGGGTGCCCGCGGCTCGCCGCGCTTCTTCTTCGCCGTCGCCACCTCAAGCCCGAGCGGCATAGATCCTCGCTGCCTCCGCCAGCCGCTTCGCGATCCGCGCCCGCAGCCCCGCCGGCGCCATCACCTCGACGTTCTCCCCGTGCCGCAGGATCTCCAGTTCGAGTTCCGCCGGGTCGCTGTACGGCACCCGCAGCTCGTACGTCCCGCCTTCCAGCTCGCGCCCCTTCTGCCGTTCGTTCCAGTTCTCCGAGCGCACCCACTTCGCGGCATCCTTGTTGAACAGCAGCGTGGCCCACTGCAGGTCCCTGCCGCGGTAGATGCCGTAGCCGCCGCCGAGCTCTTCGTCCACCGTCTTCAACGAAACTTCCTTCGCCTTCTGGTCGGTGAGCTTGGCCGCCTCGATCGAGTCGAGCGAGAACATGCGGATGCCGTCGGACTGGTGGCACCAGGCGTCCAGGTACCAGTTGCCCTTGTAGTTCACCAGCCGCAGCGGCGAGACCTCGCGCTCGGTGTGGCGGTCCTTGGCGCGGCCGTAGTAGCGGATGACGAGGCGCAGCCGCTTCACGAGCGCCGCGCCGATCGTCTCGAAGAGCTTGGGCTCGACGCGTCGCCGCTGCACCGAGATCAGCTTCACGCGCTTCAGGATCTCGTTGGCCGAGCCGTCGGCCGCGTCCAGCAGCGCGTTCAGCCGCGTCATCAGCGGCTTGATGTGCCGGCCCAGCATCCCGCTCTCGTCGGTGCCTTCGAGCATCTGGTACATCGACATCAGCGCGAGGATCTCCTCGGGCGAGAACCAGAGGCCCGGCAGTTCGAAGGTCGGGCCGCCGCCGGGTTTGCCGAAGCGGTAGCCGCCGGCATCGCGGTCGAACGCGATCGGCGCGTTGAAGTTGTCGCGCAGCTTGGCGAGGTCGCGCTTCAGCGTGGCGCGCGACACTTCCAGCTCGTCCATCAGGTCGCCGAAGGACACGACGCGCCGCGCCTGGATGAGGTTGGTGATCCGGTGCAGTCGCTCGAACTGGCTCATGGCGTCTCCCGATTCGGCGACCTTAGTCGACCGCGCTGCCGCCGCACTTGATGAAGATCCACCGATCCGGTGGCGCTTTTCTCATTCGGCGGGAAGACCGCGCCGCACCTCACCGCGGCCGCAGCGCGTGGACGCGGTCGAACTCGGTCTCCAATTCGGGATGCACGCCGCGCAGCCCGTCGACCACCTGTTTCGCCCAGTCGAAATACTCCTGCTTCCGTTTCAGGTCCCAGTTGGGCGGGCGCGCGACGATGTCCCGCAGGTTGACGATCTTGTCCGCGAGCTTCACCAGCTTGGCCTGCACCGAGAGGTGTGGCGCGTGGGCGATCTGCATCCGCTTGCGCAACGCCTTGCTGTGGGTCTTCTCGTCGGTCACCTCCGCGACGATCGAGGCCACCTCGCGGCCGAACGCGCGCTCGAGCTCCGCCTCGGTCGTGTTCGTGTCCTCGATGGTGTCGTGCAGGATCGCGGCCGCCAGCACGTCGGCATCCTCGACCCCGGCTTCCGTGGCCAGCGTGCTCGCCACCGCCAGCGGGTGGTTGATGTATGGGCTGCCGCTTACGCCTTTGCGCCGTTGCTCGCGGTGCTTGAACGCGGCGAACTCGGCCGCGGCAAGGACCTTCGCGATCCCGCCCGGTGCTGCTTCCCTGGCTCTTTCCATCGATTTCCCTTCTGTCGCTCACCACCGGGCTGATCTCAGTGTGCCGCTTCTGCCAGGAGGAGACATGGCGTTTGCTCACCTCGATTCCAGATAGCAGTGCAAACACGGGCTCGCGCCCTGAGCCCTGTCTCTGCCAGACTGCACCTGTTACGTCGCCGATTTGATCCGCTGATTGCGGGCGACTCATAAATCCAGCTAAAGCGCGGGTGTCTCCGCCTCCCCGGAAGCCGCCCGTTGGACCCGTGGGAGGCCGGAGCACCAGATGACGAACCGCAAAGCATCGGCCGCCCTTGCCAGGGTCTGGCGGCAGCTCAATCCCGAGAACTACTACGAAGCGGGCGAGATCGCGATCCTGCGCGCGTACTTCGGCTTGAAGCCGCGGCCGGGCGACCTGTCGCTCGCGGAGCTCTACGAGGCGCCGGCCGACGAGAACGCCGACGCCGACGCCGATGCACCGCGCACGGGCCCCATCCGCCTGCGACACCTCGACGTGGGCGAGCCCGTCACCGAACTGAACGAGGCGGTCGCCCGCATCTGCCTCGCCGAAGTCCAGGATCGGTTGCCGCAGTGGTGGTCCTCCTCGGCGGAGAACGGCGTCGTGATCGGCCGCGCGCGCTTTGCCGCGCCGGAGCGCACGTTCACGCCGCTGCATCCCGAGCGGCTCCTGTGCATCAACTGGGCCGACTCGGGCCCGGGCTTCTCGTGGCCGGAGGAATACAACGTCACGCTGCTGCCCGGGTTCGGGCGCTACGTGCTGACCGCGTCCGCGGACTCGCCCGATTCCTACGGGGTCACGGACTTCGCGCTGGGCTGGTTCCGCGCCTCCGAGGATCGCGTGGCCGGAAGCAAGCGCCTGCTGGTGCGCTGGTGGCGCCAAGCGGCGAAGCACGACGGCGGGCCGTGGGCGTATCTCTTCACCGAGGGACTGATCGACGTGAAGGAGGCGTACCGGATGCGTCGATCGGTGTGGGGAGACCGCGAGGAGTGACGGGCGGC
>CAYGXL010000196.1:0-4920 GCA_964353935.1 uncultured Burkholderiaceae bacterium
ATCGGGAATGCGATCGTCAACGTGCTGATGTGACGTCTGCGGGCTGGGCTGCTCGACCGGCCGGGCGAGCGTCGCACGGCGCCGCCGGCGCGCGGCAGCTCAGCCAGCCCGAATCGTCTCCAGCAGCTGCCTGGCAGCCGTTGCCGCGGAGGCCGGGTTCTGGCCGGTCACCAGGCGGCCATCCCGCACCACGTGGGCCTGGTTCGCCCCGCCTCCTTGCACCGTCGCGCCTTCGGCCTTCAGCCGTCGCTCGAGCGAGAAGGGCAGATGATCGATCCAGTGGGCACGGACTTCCTCGTCGTCGGTGAAGCAGGCGACGCGGCGGCCCGCGGCAAGCGGACGGCCCTCGACCTGCGCGCCCAGCAGTCCCGCCGGACCATGGCTGACGGCCCCGATCGGCTTGCCTGCCAGCGCGGCGTGCTCGAGCAGCGCGCGCAGCGACCCGCTTGTTGGAAAGTCCCACAGCGCGCCACGCCCGCCGGCGAGGAACACCGCGTCGTAGCGCCGGCCGTCGACACAGTCGAGGCAGACGGCCTCGTGAAACGCCTTCAGGGCGGTTTCGTCGTTGCGCAGAAGTCCCGGCAGCGCGCGCTCGGATCCCGAGCGCGGGTCGATCGGCGGCGCCTCGCCGCGGATCGTTCCGATGTCGACTGCGCAGCCGGCGTCGCGGAAGATCCAGTACGGCCCGGTCACCTCGGGCAGCCAGACGCCGGTCTGTCGCCCGCCGGATGCGTCCCCGTGCGATGTCGCGACGATCACGACACGCCGCCGCGCTTGCGCGCGGACCCGCATCGACGCAGGCAGCAGCGCGGCGGTCGCCGCGGCCTGGAGCAAGGTTCTTCGCCGGAGGGAAACGTGCATGGCGCGCGTGGCTCGTGGTGGAACCTACACCTTACGATCGGCCCTCGCCGCCTCGTTGCCTTCGATCAACCAGCCGCAGCGCGCGTGCGCCACCGTACGATCCTGCAACGGCTGGACCGACCATCAGGAGATGAGCGTGAAGAACGACTTCCACGGCGTGTTTCCATACCTTGTCTCGCCCATCGATGCCGACGGCCTACTTCCCGATCAACGAGGACGGCGTCGTTTCCTACTTCTCCGCGATCGGGCAGGCGACGCCGCTGCCGGTCGTGCTCTACACCAATCCGCAGTGCCAGCGTAGCGACCTGACGATTCCCGCGCTGGAGCGCCTCGCTAAGGTCGACACGATCCGCTACCTGAAGGACGCGTCGTCGGACACCGGTCGGCTGCTCTCCATCATGAACGCGGTCGGCGACCGCATCCGCATCTTCAGCGCGTCGGCCCACATCCCGGCGTGCGTGATGCTGATCGGCGGACTCGGGTGGATGGCCGGCCCGGCGTGCGTGGTTCGCCCTTAATCGAAGTCAATACGGGCAACGCACCGCCTGCGAGCTTGAACCATGTTCCTCGGGATCGAGGAACTGTGTCTACCCAAGGGAGTCAGCGATGACAGCAAGCGGACGAGGTGAGGCTGTTCTGCGTCTTTGCAGGGGCTTGGCACTGGCCATGGTCCTCGGCGTTCCGGCAGTCGCACTCGGTCAGGCGGGCGGTTTCGGGAAGGAGATCCAGGGGACGTGGCTCCTCGTATCGCAGTACGGGGTTGCGGATGGGGTGCGGACGGACGTGTTCGGCACCAACCCGCGCGGCATGATGGTCCTGACGCCGGACGGCCGTTTCATCATGACGCTGATGCGGGCGAAGTTGCCCCCGTTTGCTTCCAACAACCGAGCGAAGGGCACCGCGGAGGAGAACCAGGCGGTCGCGCAGGGCTCGGTGGCCTACTTTGGCACGTACGCGGTCCTCAGCGACAAGGACAAGACCGTCAGCCTGCGCATCGAAGGCAGCACGTTTCCCAACTGGGACGGACAGGAGCAGAAGCGGGTGATGGCCGTGACCGGGGATGAGATGAACGTGACGAATCCCACGGCTGCGGTCGGCGGGACGTCCTACGTCGTCTGGAAGCGGGCCAAGTAGCCGGTGTCTGCAGGCCGGCGGCGTTGCCTTCACGCGGCCGGCTTGCGCCACACGCTCGCCAGCCACGGCTGCTGGTCCCGTGGCCGGCCCGGCGGCCGGTAGTAGTGGGTGAGTTCCGAGAATCCGGCGGCCACCATGTGGGCGCGCCACGATTCCCAGTCGTGGAACACGCCGTACCGGTCGCCGCTCCATCCCTCCTGGCCGTCGCCGCGCGGATTGGAGCTGAACAGGACGCCGTTCGGCTTCAGCGTGGCACGCAGCTGGCGCAGGATGCGAGGCAACTCCTCAGCGGGAACGTGGAACAGCACCGCGTTGGCGAACACGCCGTCGAAGCGTTCAGCGGGCAGGTCGAGCCGAAGGAAGTTCTGCTCGAGCACTTCGCAGCCGCTGTGAGCGCGCGCCATGGCCGCGAGCTGGGCGGAGCCTTCCAGCCCGGTCGCGTGGTGGCCGAGGCGCTTGAATGTCATCAGGTCGCGCCCGGGCCCGCATCCGAAGTCGAGGAGTTCGAACGGCGGACGCGCGTCGATGTGATCCAGCAGCGCCGCGATGTTCTGGCTGACGTCGTGATCGCGCGTGCCTTCCCAGAAGTCGCGCGCTCCCGCGTCGTAGTGCGCGAGCGTGCGCGCGGCGATCTCCTCGATCTCGTTCGGTGTCAGCGGCATGACGACATGATCTCATCCGGCTTCATGCCGCCGTGCGCAGGACCCGGTCGAGCGCGGCGGAGTCCGCGGCTTTCGGCCAGAATGGAGGCGCCATGAACGCCATCGAGGACACCCGCCACTGGCTGGAGCGCGCCGTCATCGGGCTCAACCTCTGCCCGTTCGCGAAGGCCGTGCACGTGAAGGAGCAGATCCGCTGGGTCGAGAGCGCGGCCGGAGATCCGGAGCAACTGCTCGAGGATCTCGCGCGCGAACTGCGGTTTCTCGCCGCCGCCGACCCGGCGATCGTGGAAACGACGCTGCTGATCCATCCGCACGCCCTCGCGGACTTCCTCGACTACAACGACTTCCTCGATGTCGCGGACGCCGCCGTCGAATCGCTCGGGCTGGCCGGAGTCCTCCAGGTGGCGAGCTTTCATCCCGACTACCAGTTCGCGGGCACCGCGCCGGACGACGCGGAGAACCTCAGCAATCGTTCGCCCTATCCGACGCTGCATCTTCTGCGCGAGGCCAGTATCGACGCGGCGGTGGCAGCCTTTCCGGAGGCCGACTCGATCTACGAGCGGAACATCGAGACGCTGCGCCGGCTTGGATTCGAGGGATGGCGCCGGCTGTTGTCGTCGAGCGGCAGCTGAAGGCTCCTGATCTGCGCGGATCAGCCTGCGGCTTCCACCACGCCTTCGGCGACGAAGCCGTCGATCTCGCCGTCGCTGTAGCCGTAACCGCGCAGCACCTCGCGCGTGTGCTCTCCGAGCCCGGGCGCGGGCCGCGTGACCGCCGTCGGCGTCTCGGAGAAGTGCACGGGGCAGCCGATCGCCTTCGTCGCTCCCGCGGCGGGATGCTGCGTCTCGACCACCATGCCGCGCGCCAGCGTCTGCGGATGCGTCATCGCTTCGCCGATCGAGTGCACCGGGCCGCACGGAACGCCGGCCGCGTCGAACAGTTCGACCCACTCGGCGCGCGTGCGCGTGAACAGCACCGTGTTCATCAGCCGCACGAGTTCCTCGAGGTTGGCCATGCGGTCGGTGTTGGTGCGGAAGCGCGGATCGTCGCGCCACTCGGGGTGCCCGATCACCTCGGCGATGCGCTCCCAGTTCGCCTGGTTGGCGCCGCCGAGGTTGATCCAGCCATCGCGCGCATGGAACGCCTGGTACGGCGCGCTGAGGACGTGCGCGGAGCCGGTCGGCCCCGGCGAGTTGCCGGTCGGGAAGAAGATCGCCGCGTGCCAGTAGGTCTGCTGCAGCGCCGCTTCCATCAGCGACGTGTCGACGACCTGGCCGCGTCCGGTCTTAAGCCGGTGCACGTAGGCGGCGAGGATGCCGATGACGGCGAGGTTGCCGGCGCTGATGTCGGAGACCGGATTGCCGGTTTTCGCCGGCGCGCCGCCGGGTTCGCCGGTGATCGACATCAGCCCGCCGAAGCCCTGCGCGATCAGGTCGAAGCCGCCCTTGTCGGCCCACGGGCCGTCGCGGCCGAAGCCGGTGATCGAACAGTAGATGAGGCCGGGGTTGGCCTCGGACAGCACGTCGTAGCCGAGCCCCAGCTTCTCCATCGTGCCGGTGCGGTAGTTCTCCGTCAGCACGTCGGCGTCGCGCACCATCCGCAGCAGGATGGCCTTGCCCTGCGGATGCTTGAGGTTCAGGGCGATGCCGCGCTTGTTGCGGTTCATCATCAGGAACGGCGCCGACACGCCGTTGATGCGCGGCTCGCGGTAGCCGCGCGAATCGTCGCCGCCGGGCAGCTTCTCGACCTTGATCACGTCGGCGCCCATGTCGGCGAGCATCAGCCCGGTGGTCGGGCCGGCCATGATCTGCGCGAGCTCGAGCACGCGCAATCCGGCGAGCGGGCCGGGGTGCGAGGGGCGCTCCGGCGCCGCGTGCTTCCCGGTCATCGCGTCAGCGCCCGACGAAGCCGGGCTTCTTCTTGGCGAGGAAGGCCGAGTAGCCGATGCGGAAGTCCTCGGTGTCGAAGCAGTCGAAGCACTCGTCGATTTCCTGCGGAGTGAGCGGGCCGCCTTCGGCGAGCCGCCGGGCGAACTTCTTGTGCCAGCGCGCCACGAGCGGGGCGCCGTCGGCGATGCGCTCGGCGGTCGCGCGCGCCTCGGTGGCGACTTGGTCGTCCGGCACGACGCGGGTGACGAGGCCCTTGTCCTTCGCTTCCGCGGCATCGAACACGCGTCCGGCAAGCTTGTAGGCGCCCGGGAACGCATGGCGCAGGATGTCGAGGACGATGGTGCTCATCGCGCGCCGGGTACCGGGCCCGGTGT
>CAYGXL010000197.1:0-4762 GCA_964353935.1 uncultured Burkholderiaceae bacterium
GCCGGGATGCGCAGCGTGGCGCCCGACAGGCCCGAGATCGCCGCCAGCGTGAACAGTTCGGCCTGCGAGAACGCGAACCCGAGGTTCGCCATCTGCACCGTGATGATTCCCCACATCAGCCAGACCGCGAAGCCGCACAGCAGGCTCGGGACGCTGATCCACAGGTTGCGGTTGGCGACCTTCTTTCCCGTGGACTCCCAGAACGCGTTGTCCTCGGGGCGCCAGTCGACGATGTCGACCCGGCTGGTGGGCCGCGGCGCGGCGGACGAGTTGGCTGACATCGTGACTTCCCCTTTTCTCGTTCTCTTGGATCAGGCGGCAGGCTTCGGCGCGCGGCCGACGACGTCGCGCGTGCTGACCTCGGTGCGGTACATCCAGATCAGCGAGACCCAGACCACGCCGTACATCAGCATGAAGGCGCTCGAGCGCACGCCGGTCAGGTCGAGCAGCGCGCCGAACATCACGGGCAGCACGAAGCCGCCGAGGCCGCCCGCCAGGCCGACGATCCCGGAGATCGTCCCGATGTTGGTCGGGTAGTCGTCGGCGATGTACTTGAACACGCTCGCCTTGCCGAAGGCCCACGCCACGCCGAGCACCCCCATCAGGAGCGTGAACGTCCAGACGTTGTGCGCGAGCGTGAACGTGTACGGCCCGTTGACCGTGGTGACCGTGTAGCTGGTCGTGGGATACGACAGCAGGAACAGGCAGATCCAGCTCACCCACATGACCCACCAGGTCACCTTGTGCGCGCCCCACTTGTCGGACATCCAGCCGCCGATGGCGCGCAGCACGCCGCCCGGCAGCGAGAAGCACGCGGCGAGCAGGGCGGCGATGCGGATGTCGAGGCCGAACTCGCCGACGTAGTAATTGACCATCCAAAGCGACAGCGCGACGTAGCCGCCGAACACGATCGAGTAGTACTGGCAGTACTTCCAGACCGCCGGATCGCGCAGCACCTCGAGCTGGCGCCGGTAGGTGATGTGTCCCGGGACCAGGTGCTTCGGGTCGCTGTACGTGAAGAACCAGAACGCGATCGCGGTGACCAGCATCGCCACGGCGTAGACCTGCGGCACCATCGCCCAGCCGAACGCGACCACGAGCGCGGGCGCGACGAACTTGGTCACGGCCGCGCCGGAGTTCCCGGCGCCGAAAATCCCCATCGCGAAGCCCTGGTTCTTCTTCTCGAACCAGCGCGCGACGTACGGCGTGCCGACCGAGAACGAGCCGCCGGCCAGGCCGACGAACAGCCCCAGCACCAGGAAGTGCCAGTACTCGGTCGCGTAGGTGAGCAGCCAGATCGGCACGACGGTGGACAGCATCAGCAGGAAGAAGACGATCCGGCCGCCGTACTTGTCGGTCCACATGCCCAGCGGCACGCGGATCAGCGAGCCGGTCAGCACCGGAGTCGCGGTGAGCAGCCCGAACTGCGTGGCGTTCAGGTCGAGCATCTTCTTGATCGGGATGCCGATCACCGCGAACATCATCCAGATTGCGAAGCACACGGTGAACGCCAGCGTGCTCATCACGACTACGGACCACTGCCGTGCCCGCGGACTGGTGCCTGGCTGTGCGTTCCTGCCCCCTACTGCCGCCATCGCGGTCTCCTCGAGAACTCTGCGCTGGCGTGCAAGCTAGATGCCGAAAGGGTCTTTTCCATGACGCACATCAAGCCGCGCCGGAGGTCTGGCCGTCAGAGGAAACCGCCGCTACTCACACCGGGGTAGAGGCGGAGAACAGAGGGGGCGGGTCAGTGGCCGTTGAGAGGTCGGGGCCGGTGCGGCGCCATTTGCGCCGACGGCCGCGCGGGGCGAGCTTCGGTGGGAAAATGAATGCATGAACCCGCTGAGTGCCCTGCGGCGCGTGTGGTCCGATTCGACGCTGGTCCGCGTCGGGATCGTGCTGTCGGTCGTCGCGCTGCTGGCGCTGTCGGTGATCGTCGCCGCCACGGTCTTCACCGAGCAGTCGACCGGCAAGGCGAGCGCGATCAACGTGGCCGGCTCGCTGCGCATGCAGTCGTACGCGCTGTCGACGCGGGTGGCCGACACGCGCGGCCCCGCCGAGGAACGGCAGCGTGCCGCCGAGGACGCGATCAAGGAGTTCGAGCGGCGGCTGAAGAGCCCGTCGCTGCTGGGCGGCATCCCGGACGACGGCGCGAATCCCGTGCACCGCATCTACTCGGGCATCGTCATCGACTGGGAATCGCGCATCGCGCCGCTGGCGCGCCACGCGGTCGACGACGAGGCCGCGCGCGCGGAGTTCCTGACGACGATCCCGAACTTCGTCTCGAAGGTCGACGTGCTGGTGCGCCAGATCGAGACCGATCTCGAGGGCCGCATCCAGAAGCTGCGGCTGCTGCTCGGCATCGGGTTCTTCGTGATGATGCTGCTGGTGGTGGCGGCGCTGTTCCTGCTGAACATCGAGGTGTTCCAGCCCATCGCGCGCCTGGCCGAGGCGGCGAAGCGCGTTCGCACGGGGGATTTCCACGTCCGCGCGGAGAGCACCGGCGCGGACGAGATCGGCCAGCTCGGGCAGGCGTTCAACTTCATGGTCGACGACCTGGCGCGCCTCTACGGCTCGCTCGAAAAGCAGGTCGCGGAGAAGACGCGCGACCTCGAGCGCCGCAACGAGTCGCTGGGGCTGCTGTACGAGACCACCCGGATGCTGGCCGAGAAGCCGGTCGACTCCGAGTCGCTGACGCGGGTGCTGTCGCTGGTGCGGAAGGCGCTCGGCGTCGAAAGCGGCGCGATCTGTTCGATCCACGGCGACAGCACGCGCGGCATGCCGCTCGCGCGCGACGAGTCGACGGTGAAGGCGTGCCGTGGCGTGGACTGCCACAACTGCGCCGACGGCGGGCGCGTCACCTGGCGCACCGAGCCGGGCGAGTCCGGCGAGCGGCGCATCCTCGGGATTCCGCTGGTGGAAGGCGGCGTGTCGTACGGGGTGATGCCGCTGGTGCTGCCGCCGGGCAAGGGGCTCGAGGTGTGGCAGCTCGAACTGGCCGAGACGATGGGGCGGCACATCGGCGGAGCGCTGGCGTCGGCCGAGCGCCGCGACGAGCACCGACGGCTCGGCGTGCTCGAGGAGCGCGCGGCGATCGCGCGCGAGCTGCACGACTCGCTGGCGCAGTCGCTGTCGTACACGAAGATCCAGCTCGCCCGGCTGGCGGCGTCCATCGAGCACGAGGGGCACTCGCTGCGGTCGATGAACGTGCTGATGGAGCTGCGCGAAGGCATCAATACCGCTTACCGCGAACTGCGTGAACTCCTCACCACGTTCCGGCTGGGGCTGGGCGAAGAAGGCTTTGCCGGCGCGTTGCGCGACACGGTGACCGAGTTCGAGCGGCGATCGGGCGTGCACGCGACGCTGGACAACGACCTGCTCAAGGTGGAGCTGTCCGCCAACGAACAGGTGCACGTGCTGCAGGTCGTGCGCGAGGCCCTCACCAACATCGAGCACCACGCGCACGCGCGCCACGCGTGGGTGTCGCTCGAGCGCGGCGCCGGTCAGGCCATCGAGGTGACGGTCGAGGACGACGGCGTCGGGATCAGGAGCGAACAGTCGCCGCGCGGCCACTTCGGGCTGTCGATCATGCGCGATCGCGCCCAGTCGGTGAGTGGACAACTGGTGATCGAGCGCCGCCAGCCGACCGGCACCCGCGTCCGCCTCGTCTTCAACGCGCAGACCGCGTTCGGCACGGCCGCGCACACCGAATCCGCCACATCCGTCGAGACTCCTCAATGACGACCCGCCACACCATCCTCGTGGTCGACGACCACCCGCTGTTCCGCCGCGGAGTGATCCAGCTGCTGCAACTCGAGCCGAGCTTCGACGTCGTCGGCGAGGCAGGCGACTACGAAGCCGCCGTCCGGCTGGCGAGGGAGAAGGAGCCGGACCTGACGTTGCTCGACCTCAACCTGAAGGGCAGCGGCGGCCTCGAGATCCTCTCGACCCTGAAGGAAGAGGACCCGTCCCGCCGCGTGGTGATGCTGACCGTTTCCGATGCGCCGGAAGACCTGATGGCAGCCATCCGCGCGGGCGCCGACGGATACCTGCTGAAGGACATGGAGCCCGAGCAGCTGCTCGGCCGCCTGCGCGACGCGCTCGAGGGCCGGACCGTCATCAGCGACACGCTGACGGCCGCACTCGCCGGCGCCTTGCGCGACGAAGCCCGCGGCGAGCGCCGCGACGTGCGCGACCTCACCGACCGCGAGCTCGCCGTGCTGAAGTGCCTGGCGGGTGGACAGGCCAACAAGGTGATCGCGCGCAACCTTTCGATCACCGAGGGCACGGTCAAGGTGCACGTGAAGCACCTGCTGAAAAAGCTCGGTTTCCGCTCGCGCGTCGAGGCGGCGGTGTGGGCGTCCGAACAGGGGCTGCGCGCGGCGGCCTGACACGCGCTTCGAGTCAGCTGCGAGAGTGGCGCGGCAGTCGCCGACCGCTCTCGGGGAGCGTTTGCCACGCGCGCCCGGCAGCGGAGTCCCCTGCACGCCGACCGCGCTGCGGGGCACCGCGACTCCGCGCGACTCGGCGGCGGGCGTCTACGCTGAGAGGTGTTCCTTGCGGGCGCGCAGCTTTCGGAGTGAGGCCAGCGCGCATCCGGTGGTGTGCCTTCCGGCGGACGGTGTGCTCGGCCCGCCGCCCCGCTGACTGGCCACGCCCGCCGCCTGAGCCGCGCTCCGCGCGGTACCCCGCACCACGGCCGGCGCGCCGCGCGGTGTGGAGGCAAGGCCGCACGCGCCCGACCAACGAGCGGCGGCATCCT
>CAYGXL010000198.1:0-4676 GCA_964353935.1 uncultured Burkholderiaceae bacterium
CCGCTCGCTCATCAGGTTGTGCGAGCGCAGGCTGATCTTCTGCTTCTTGTAGAACGGGTTGGCCCAGCGCAGGCCTTCGGAGCGGTCGGTGCCGACGTACGCGCCGAACAGCAGCAGGATCGCCGCCTCGTTCGGCTGCAGCATGTAGAGGCCGGCCAGCGTTAGTGCGCCGAGCACGATCAGCACGATGCCGAGCGCGAGGAAGGGCAGGCCCATCGGGCGGACGACGAGGAAGATGCCGGCCGCGACCAGCGCGATGCCGATGGCGACCCAGAGGTAACCGCTCGGGCTGGCGCGTTTGACCTCCTCGGTGCGGGGGGACTGTTGCATCACGGCCTCCTTATCAAAGTGATATCACTTTGATACGGGCGGAGCCGGGTGTCAAGCGGGGCCGACAGACGGCGGCCGGGCCAGGTTGATGAAGTTCGATAGGGGCATGGCCTCCTGCCAGAAGTGCCACAAGACGTGACCGGAGGACGCCGGGACAACGCGCGGCGGCAGGGCCGCGACGATCACTTCGCCAACCGGGCGTCCTCCACCAGCACCTTGTACGAGTAGCCCATGCCGAGGTCGCGATCGGTCCGGACGGTGCCGCTGACGAGCACGACCTCGCCAACGCTCGTCGAGTCGTTCGTGACCACGATGAGGTCGTCGGTGCCGTCGCGGCTGGAGCCCGTCCCGTCGCGCAGGTGCAGCCAGTTCTTGCCCATGATCCCGGAGGAGAACTTCACGACCTGGCCGCGGACGGTGACCGGCTTGTCCTTGAGCTTCGGCGCGCTTCCCACGATCCCCGCGACGGTCTGGGCATTCGCGCCCTTCGCCTTCTCGACCTTCACTTCGGGGACCTTCGGCGCCTGGTTCACGTCCGCGTGCATCGCGCGCAGGTCGGGCGCGGCCTGGGCTCCGGCGCCGGCGAGGGTGCCGAAGATGATGGTGTCGAAGGTCCGATTCAGTGCCTTGCTCTGGAACCCGCTCATCGTCTGCGGATTGGCGATGCTCACTTCGGCGCCCGTCTTGACCTGTGCCGCCGGAACCGCGGCCCACACCTCGCCATTCTTCGTGCGCAGCCGCAGGTACGTGTAGCCGCCGCCGTCTTTGGCTTCGAGAACAGTGCCGGAGAGCGTGGTTCCCGTCGTCGGTGCGGGCGGCATGGCTGAGGCAACCAGGGAAAAGGCGACGAAAAGGGCCGGGATCAGGCGAGTGAGTGTCATGGCGCGGGAGGGTTCGTTTGAGAAAGTCGCAATGATCCTCGGTAGCGAACCTGCGCGGTGTGACTGGCGACAAGAGTCAGCGCACGGGCGACGGCATCGCCGATCGGCGTGTGCCAGCTCCGAGTGGCGGTGAACGTGATGCGCGTCCAGGACGTGCCTGTGCGCGCGCTAGCGCGGCGGCTCCTGGTGCCCGCCGAACGCGTGACGCAGCGCCGACAGCAGACGGTTCTGGAAGTCGGCGCCGCCGCGCGAAGCGAAGCGCGCGTAGAGCGCCGCGGTCAGCACCGGGGCCGGCACGCTCGTGTCGACCGCGGCCTGCACGGTCCATCGGCCCTCGCCGGAGTCGGCGACGCGCCCGGCATAGCGCGCGAGCGCGGGATCGCCGTCGAGCGCGCCCGCCGTCAGGTCGAGCAGCCACGACGAGATGACGCTGCCGTGGCGCCACACCTCGGCGATGGCGGGCAGGTCGAAGCGGTACCGATAGTGCGTGGGCTCGCGCATCGGCGCGGTCTCCGCATCGACGGCGCGCGCCCGTTCGCCGGCGTCGGCGGCGGCGAGGATGCCCATGCCTTCGGCGTACGCGGCCATGATTCCGTACTCGATGCCGTTGTGGATCATCTTGACGAAGTGGCCAGCGCCGCTCGGGCCGCAGTGCAGGTAGCCGAGGGCCGCGGTGCCCGCGGTCGACGCGGCGTCGGACGGCGCAGCGTCGGACGTGCCAGGCGCGAGGCACGCGAAGACCGGCTCCAGCCTGTGCGCAGCGCCGGCGTCGCCGCCGATCATCAGGCAGTAACCGCGCTCGAGGCCCCAGACGCCACCGCTGGTGCCGACGTCGAGGTAGTGGACACCGCGCGCGCCGAGCGCCTCGGCGCGCCGCAGGTCGTCGGCGAAGTGTGAGTTGCCGCCGTCGATCACGGTGTCGCCGCGGGCCAGCAGCGGTGCGAGGGCGTCGAGCGTGGCGTCGACCGCGGCGGCGGGCACCATCAGCCAGACCGCGCGCGGCGGGCTCAGGCGCTCGACCAGCTCCGCCAGCGACGCCGCGGCGACCGCGCCCTCGGCCACGAGGGGCTCCAACTCCTGCGCCGACAGCGAGTGGACGACGCAGGCGTGGCCGCCCCGCAGCAGGCGCCGCACCATGTTTCCGCCCATGCGGCCGGCGCCGATCATTCCGATTTGCATATGCGCTCCTTCGTCGCGCGACGCGGTCAGGTGCTGGCGCGTGTCACCAGCGTGTATCCAAGGTCGAGGCGCGGTTGCGCGACCGGCACGCCGCGCATCAGCGCAAGCAGCATCGCGGCGCCTTCCGCGCCGATCTCGCGGCGCGGGGTGTGCACGGTGGTCAGCGGCGGGGTCATCTGGTCGCTGCCGGTGAGGTCGTTGAAGCCGGCGATGGCGATGCGCCCGGGTACGGACACGCCGCGCCGGGCCGCGGCCAGCAGCGCACCCTGAGCGAGGTCGTCGTTGCAGAAGAAGATCGCGTCCACGCGTGGCGACTGACCGATGATCTGCTCGAACATCTGCGCGCCGAGCGCGAGCGAGGAGGGCGCCGGGTTCAGCCACTCGAGCGTCGGCGCGTGCAGCCCGCCGGCCGCCAGCGTGGTCCTCCACCCGTTCAGCCGCTGCATCGTCCGCGCGTCCAGCTGGGCGGCGGCGAACGCGATGCGGCGGCGGCCGCGCGCGAGCAGGTGGCGCGTCATTGCCGCGGCCGCTTCCTGCTGCGAGAAGCCGACGCTGCAGTCGCCGGCCCGGTCCGACAGCTCCATCAGGTGCACGCACGGAACGCCGCTCGATGCGATCAGGCGGCGCGTGGCGCCGCCCGGCAGCCCGGTGACGAGCATGCCCGCGGGCCGATGCACCAGCTGCTCGCGCAGCAGCTGCTCCTCCTCCCGCTCGTCGTAGTGGGTGATGCCGATCAGCGTCTGGAATCCCGCGCCGCGCAGCTGGCTCTGCGCGGCCTCGAGCAGGTCGACGAACAGCGTGTTCGACAGCATCGGCAGCAGCAGGGCCACGTGCGTGCTGCGTCGCGAAGCCAGCGCCTGGGCCGCCGGGTCCGGTACGTACCCGAGCTTGCGTGCCGCGCGCCGCACGCGCTCGACCAGCGCCGGATCGACTGCGCGCTTGCCGGTGAGGGCGCGCGATGCGGTGATCGCGCTGACGTCGGCGGCGCGCGCCACGTCGGCCAGGGTCACGCGGCCGGTGGCGCGGGAGCGGCGGGTCGAAGGGGGCATGGCGGGCGGTCGGGCGGCGGTTGACGGGCGCGTTCTGGAAGTTCAGGATAGCGCTATCCAGAGAAGAACGACAAGTAGAAGAGCCTGGGTCGTTGGAGATACATTGCAGGTATAGAGCGAGCGGCCGTGCCAGGTGGCGCGGCCGCGGCTTGATTGGACAGCGCTACCCAAACATGGAGCACTCGGTGGTGGTCATGGGCGTGGCCGGCTGCGGCAAGTCGAGCCTCGGCGTCGCGCTGGCGCGGGCCGAGGGTGCGCGGCTCATCGAAGGCGATGAGCATCACAGCTCGGCCAACCTCGAGAAGATGCAGCGGGGCGTTCCGCTCACCGACGCTGACCGCGCGGGCTGGCTCGACGCGCTTGCAACCGAACTGCGCGCTCACTCGTCGAACGTCGTGCTCACGTGCTCTGCGCTGAAGCGTGCGTACCGCGAACGCCTGCGCGCTGCGGCACCCGGCCTGCGCTTTGTGTTCATGGAGATCGACCCGGATTCGGCGCGCGCACGCATCGAGGCGCGCAAGGACGCGCACTTCTTCTCGCCGTCGCTGGTGGGCAGTCAGTTCGCGGCACTCGAGTTGCCGGTGGGCGAGCCGGGCGTGCTGCGCGTCGACGCGCTCGCGCCGTTGCCTCAGCTGCAGGCCGAGGTGATCGCGTGGCTGCGCAACGGAGGCCAGCCGTGAAGGGCTGGGCCGCGCGACTGCTTCAGGCCGCGATGGCCCTGTGCCTTGCCGCGATGGCGGCATTGGTGTTCGTGAACGTCGTGCTGCGCTACGGGTTCGGCGCCGGCATCGCGGCGAGCGAGGAACTGTCGCGGCTGCTGTTCGTGTGGATGGTGTTCATCGGCGCGACGGTCGCCTATCCGGCCGGCGAGCACATGGCGTTCACCAGCCTGCTGCTGAAGCTGCGGGCGCGGCCTCGCGTCTTCGAAGCGATCACCGTCCTGATCCGCCTGCTGGTGCTGCTCGCCTGCGTGCTGGTCGCCTGGGGCGCGTGGCAGCAGGTCGTGGTCGGCCTCGATAGCAACTCGGTCGTGCTTGGCTATCCGGTCGCGCTGCTGCCGTTGCCCGCGCTGCTTTGCACGACGGCGATCGGCGTGATGGTGCTGGTCGAGCTGGCGCGGCGCACGCCTCTGCACCTCGGCCACGGCGCGGAGATCGAGTAGACATGAGTCCTGAAGCGCTGGCCTTCGTCATCTTCTGCGTCGGCATGCTCGTGCTGATGGGCCTCGGGATGAACA
>CAYGXL010000199.1:0-4665 GCA_964353935.1 uncultured Burkholderiaceae bacterium
CGGTCTATCCGCAGGCGCGCGCCTACAAGGAAAGCGGCGCCTACGTGATCGGCGTGATCGGCTTCCGCAACAAGGACCTGATGTTCTGGCAGGACAAGTTCGGCGCGGTGTGTGACGAGCTGATCGTCTGCACCGACGACGGGTCGGCCGGCATCAAGGGCCTCGTCACCGAGGGCATCAAGCAGGCAGCGGCGAAGCACTCCGACATCGACGAAGTCGTCGCGATCGGCCCCCCCATCATGATGAAGGGCTGCTCCGAGACGACCCGGGCGCTCGGCATCAAGACCATCGTCAGCCTGAACCCCGTGATGGTCGACGGCACGGGGATGTGCGGTGGCTGCCGCGTCAAGGTCGGCGAGCAGGTGAAGTTCGCCTGCGTCGATGGGCCGGACTTCGACGGCCACAAGGTGGACTTCGACGACCTGATGTCGCGCCTCGGCCGCTACAAGCAGACCGAGATCGAGGCGGTCGAGCGCTGGCAGGAATCCTGCCGCATCCGCGCCGACAAGGTGGTCGACCTGAAGGCCTCGGTGCTCGACGCGCGCCCCGCCGCGGACGCCTAGGAGGGGCCATGGCGACCGCGAAGAAGAGGACGATCCGCACCATTCCTCAGGAGCGGACGCCGATGCCGGAGCAGGATCCGCAGGTCCGGGCGAAGAACTTCCAGGAGGTCGCCTGCGGCTACCGCCTCGAAGACGCGCTGCGTGAAGCCGAACGCTGCCTGCAGTGCCCCGACGAGCCGTGCGTGCGCGGCTGCCCGGTCAGCATCGACATCCCGAACTTCATCGCGAAGATCACCGAGAAGCACTACAACGGCGCGTACGACATCATCACCGACACCAACCTGCTGCCGTCGATCTGCGGGCGCGTGTGCCCGCAGGAGAACCAGTGCGAGGGCGTGTGCACGGTGGGCGAGACGCTGGAGCCCGTGGCCATCGGCCGGCTCGAGCGCTTCATCGGCGACATGGCGATCGCCGAGGGCTGGGAGAACGTGCCGTACATCGAGCCGTCGGGATACAAGGTCGGCATCGTCGGCGCGGGACCCGCCGGCATGGCGTGTGCGGCCGACATGGCCAAGGCCGGTTGCGAAGTCATCGTCTACGAGGCATTCCACACGCCGGGCGGCGTGCTGAAGTACGGCATCCCCGACTTCCGCCTGCCGAACGACGTCATCGACGCCGAAATCGACAAGGTCAGGAACCTCGGCGTGAAGTTCGAGTGCAACACGCTGGTCGGCCGCCTGTTCACGATCGAACAGATGGTGAGCGAGATGGGGTTCCACGCCGTCTTCATCGGCACCGGTGCAGGCTATCCGAGCTTCATGGGCATCCCGGGCGAGTCGCTGAACGGCGTGCTCTCCGCGAACGAACTGCTCACGCGCTGCAACCTGATGCGGGCGCGCGACTTCCCGAATTTCGACACGCCGCTGCAGCCTGGCAAGCAAGTCGCGGTCATCGGCGCGGGCAACACCGCGATGGACGCGCTGCGCGTTTCCCTGCGCCTCGGCGCCGAAAGCGTCCACTGCATCTACCGCCGCTCGAAGAAGGAAGCGCCGGCGCGCGTCGAGGAGATCCACCACGCCGAGGAGGAAGGCGTCGACTTCAACTGGCTGACCAGTCCGGTCGAGATCCTCGGCGATGAGAAGAACCGCGTGCGCGCGCTGCGCTGCGTGAAGATGGAACTCGGCGAGCCGGACGAGTCCGGACGCCGCCGCCCGGTCGTCGTGCCCGGCAGCGAGTTCGAGTTCGAGGCCGACATGGTCGTGTTCGCCATCGGCACCAACGCCAACCCGATCCTCGGGCAGACGTCGAAGCTGAAGCTCAACAAGTGGGGCTACATCGCGGCCGACGACAGCCTCGCGACCTCGATCGCGGGAGTCTGGGCAGGCGGCGACATCGTCACCGGCGCCGCGACCGTCATCCAGGCGATGGGCGCCGGTCGCAAGGCCGCCAGCGCCATGAAGGCCTACCTCGGCCTGCGCGACAGTGACTCCGTGTACGACGCCGGAGCCGAAGGCTCGCTCTTCGGCATCCCGCGCGCAGAACACGGCTTTGCGCAGGTCCGGGTCGCCTGACGAATTCGTAATAAGGAATGCGCATGAATGCCGCAGTACTTGCTCCCACGGGCACCCCGTCCACCAAGAAGGCCGTCAGGCTTCCCGAGCACATCGTCGAGGTCATCAGCGACTCCGGCGAAGGCGCCCAGCGCTGCGGACAGGCGTTCGCGTCGATCGCCGCGCGCAGCGGCAACGGCATCTGGACGGTCGAGATCATCCCGGCCGAGATCCAGCCGCCGGCACGCAGCGTCGCGGGGGCCAGCGGCATCCGCATCCGCGTGGGTTCCAAGCATGTCAACAACGGCGGCGACGAGACCGACCTCGTCGTCGCGTTCAACGAGCAGGTGCTGCTCGGACGCGTGCGCGCCGGCGAGTTGAAGCCAGGCGCCACGATCCTGCTAGAGAACATGTGGGGCGAGCATCGCGATCCGGTCATCGCCAGGACGTACACCGAGGCTGTCAAGGCGCTGAAGGACGCCGGCTTCCGCGTGATCCCTCTGCCCCTGGAAAAGGAGTGCCGCGCACTGATGAGCGACGCCCGGCGCGGCAAGAACATGTTCGTGCTGGGCGTGCTGGCCAGCATCTACAGCCTCGACCTGCAGCTCGCGCGCGATCAGATCGCGCTGACCTTCGGCAAGAAGGACCAGAAGGTCATCGACTCCAATGTGCGGCTGATGGAAGCCGGGCACGCGTGGGGCGAAGCCAACCTCGACTTCAAGTACGAGATCCCGGCCGAGAAGTCCAAGGTGCCGCAGATCGTCGTCAACGGCAACACCGCCGTCGCGCTCGGCGTCCTCGCCTCCGGGATGGACATCTGCGCGATGTACCCGATCACGCCGGCGACGTCGGCGTCGCACTACCTGTCCGAGTGCTTCGAGCGCGTCGGCGGCATCGTGCACCAGGCCGAGGACGAGATCGCGGCGTGCGCGTTCGCGATCGGCGCCTCGTACGCCGGCCGTTGCGCGGTGACGATCACGTCCGGGCCCGGCTACTCGCTGAAGCAGGAAGGCATCGGGCTGGCGGTGATGGCGGAGATCCCGCTGGTCGTCGTCAACGTGATGCGCGGCGGTCCGTCCACCGGCCAGCCGACGAAAGTCGAGCAGGCCGACCTGCTGACGACCATCTACGGCAGCCACGGCGACGCGCCGAAGGTCGTGATCGCGGTGACGAGCATCGAGGACTGCTTCTACTCGATGATCACGGCGCGCAAGATCGCCGAGACCTTCAACATGGTCGTCGTGGTGCTGACCGACGCCAGCCTCGCCACCGCGCAGCAGCCCTTCCCCCGCCCGGCGTTCAACGACGAGTGGCTGGCGCCGCCGATCGACCAGTCGCCGCTGCCCGAGGGCGCGAAGCCATACGACTGGGACAGGATCACCGGCATCGCGCGGCGCTTCTCGCCGGGCCAGCCGAACGGGATGCACACCGTCACCGGCCTCGCGCACGACCGCGCCAGCAAGGTGGCGTACGACCCGATCATCAACGAGGAAGGGCTGCGCATGCGCAGCCTGAAGCTCGCCACGCTGCAGAAGACGCTGAAGACGCCGGAGGTATTCGGCGAACCCCAGGGCGACCTGCTGGTCGTCGGCTGGGGCAGCACGCAGGGCGTGATCGAGGAAGCGGTGCAGCGCCTGCGCGACGAAGGCCTGAAAGTCTCGGCGCTGCAGATGCGCTTCATCCAGCCGATGCCGTCGGGCATCAAGGACATCTTCAAGCGGTTCAGGAAGGTCATGACGGTCGAGGGCACGTGGGCGGACCGCCCTGCCGAGGACGAAGTGATCGACGAGGAGAACCGCCGCTATGCGCCGCTGGCGATGATGCTGCGCGCGCGCACCTTGGTCGACGTGGACTGCTGGACCGAGGCCAAGGGCCAGCCGATCAAGCCGGGCCAGGTGGCCGCGGCCCTCCGCGCCAAGCTGGCCGAATGAATCCGAGCAAAGGAAAGTAGACGATGGGCTCCGCACTCAGCCAACTCATCATCAAGCTGCACGAGGAACACCACACCCTCGAGGACTACGAGGGCGGCGTGCCGCGCTGGTGCAGCGGATGCGGCGACAACGCGATCCTCACGGCCGTCCAGCGCCTGTGCCGCGACGAGAACCTGGCGCCCGAGCGCACGGTCTTCGTGTCCGGGATCGGCTGCTCGAGCCGCTTCCCGCACTACATGAAGACCTACGGGTTCCACGGCATCCACGGCCGCGCGTTCCCGCTCGCCGAGGGCGTCAAGATGGCGCGCCCGGACCTGAACGTGTTCGTGAACACCGGCGACGGCGACTGCTGCTCGATCGGGGCCGCGCACTGGATCCACGCGATCCGGTACAACATGAACATCACGGTGATCCTGCACGACAACCAGATCTACGGGCTGACCAAGAAGCAGGCGTCGCCGACCTCGCAGATCGGCACCAAGAGCAACACGACCCCGCGCGGGAGCGTGCTCGAGGCGATGAACCCGCTGACGGTCACGCTCGGCGTCCAGAACGCGTCGTTCGTGGCGCAGGGCGTCGACTGGATGCCGGAGATGCTGTACGACATCATCTCCAAGGCGTTCCACCACCGCGGCTTCTCGTTCGTGCGCATCATCCAGCGCTGCCCCGAGTGGCTGCCCA
>CAYGXL010000200.1:0-4654 GCA_964353935.1 uncultured Burkholderiaceae bacterium
GGGTACCTCACGGAGCGACCGTCAGGCGGCGGGCGCGCCAGTAGCGTGAGGGCGGCGGGCCAAGTGGGCGCAGCCGCAAGGCACCACCATTGGTGCGCTGACGGCCACGCTCAGAAATCTGCTGGCCCGCAGGAAGTAGCGCTGGCTGAATGACGCCCGCCGCGACGGGCGCGGAGGGAGGTGCCCCGCCGCCCGTTCAGGCGCAGGAGACGACCTCGGTGTTCAAGCAGACGCCCCGCACCGCAAATCGATGGCTTCGCTCGCTGGCTTACGAAAGACCCGGCATGCCGCTCACACCTAGAACCCCGCCGCCAGCCCGTCGCGCCGCGAGTCGCTCGCCGCGACGTAGCCGTCGGTCGCCGGGTCGCCGAGGCGCCAGATGAACTGGCCCGAACCGAAGTCCATGTAGGTGTCCTTCGATTGCGTGATCCGGTGCCCGCGCGCGGTGAGTTCGTCGGTCACTGCCTGTCCCATCGCGCTCTCGATCTCGATGTCCAGGCCGTGCATGACGCGCCAGCGCGGCGCGTCGCAGGCGGCCTGCGGCTGCTGCTGCCTGAGCAGCATGCGCAGCAGCGTCTGCACGTGGCCCTGCGGCTGCATGTTGCCGCCCATGACGCCGAAGCTCATCTGCGGCACGCCGTCCTTCATCAGGAACGCGGGGATGATGGTCTGGAACGGCCGCTTGCCAGGCGCCACGCAGTTGGGGCTCGCCGGATCCATCGAGAAACCCGCGCCGCGGTTCTGCAGCGAGATGCCGTAGTTAGGCACCACGATGCCCGAGCCGAAGCCCATGTAGTTGCTCTGGATGAACGACACCATCATGCCGCCCTCGTCCGCGGCGGTGAGGTAGACCGTGCCTCCGCGCGGCGGCGTGCCGGCCGTCGTCGCCTGCGCGCGCTTCATGTCGATGCGCTTCGCGCGTTCGGCGAGATAGGCGTCGTCGAGCATCTCCTCGGGCGTCACCGTCATCGTCCGCGGGTCGCCGACGTACCGGTAGACGTCCGCGAACGCGAGCTTCATCGCCTCGATCGCGACGTGCTGCCAGTCGGCGGAGTCGAGCGCGTGCGACGCGACGTCGGTGTGGCGCAGGATCCCGAGGCAGATCAGCGCCGCGATGCCCTGGCCGTTCGGCGGGATCTCATGCAACTGGTGGCCATGGAACTCCGTGCTGATCGTGTCGACCCAGCCGTTGGCCTGCACCCAGTCCCAGTAGTTCGCGAGGTCCGCCGCGGTCAGCGCACCGCCGGTGGCCTGCGCGTAGCGCGCGATCGCGTCGGCGATCTCGCCCTTGTAGAACGCCTCGCCGTGGCTGTCGGCGATCAGTTGCAGCGTGCGCGTGGCGCCCGCCAGCGTGAAGTGTTCGCCGACATGAGGCACGCGGCTGCGCGGCAGGAAGTGCTGGGCCCAGCCCGGGAAGTCCTTGAGGATCGGGGCGGCGAGCGACCATTTCTCCTGCACGATCGCCGACACGGCGAAGCCGCGCTCGGCGTAGTAACGCGCGGGAGCGAGGACTTCGCCGAAGGACAGCTTGCCGAAGCGCCGGTGCAGAGCCGACCAGCCGGCGACGGCGCCCGGCACCGTCACGGCATCCCAGCCGCGCGACGGCCGCTTCGCGGGATCGTCGCCGTACTTGCGGCGGAAGTGGTCGAGCGTCCACGCCGCCGGCGCGGTGCCGCTCGAGTTCAGGCCGTGGAGCTGCTGCGTGGCCGGGTCCCACAGGATCGCGAAGTTGTCGGAACCCAGCCCGTTGCTGCACGGCTCCGTCAGCGTCAGCACGGCGGCGGTCGCGATCGCCGCGTCCACCGCATTGCCGCCGCGCTGCAGGACATGCAGCCCGGCCTGCGAGGCGAGCGGCTGCGACGTCGCGACGACATTGCGGGCGAAGACCGGCGCGCGGACGGTCGGGTACGGGTTCTTCCAGTCGAAGCTCATGGAGTGGGTCGAGCGCGAAGCCCTGGGCTAGTCGCTGGCGATCCTGCGTTCCTTGATCAGCCGCGCCCACTTCGCGGTGTCGCTGGCGACGACCTTCGCGAAATCCGCGGGCGACCCGCCGGCCGCGTCGTAGCCGAGCGTGCGCAGCCGCTCCTGGAACTCGGGCGTCCTGAGGACCGCGCCGATCTCGGTGTTGAGCCGCTGCGTGGCCTCGGCCGGCATGTTCTTCGGTCCGAACACGCCGAACCACGTGTTGGACTCGAAGCCCGGCACGGTGTCGGCAACCGTCGGCAGGTTCGGCAGCAGCGGAGAACGCGTCAGCGACGTGACGCCCAGTGCCTTCACGCGGCCGTCGCGGATGTGCGGAAGCGCGGAGGCGACGTTGTCGAACAGCAGCTGGATCTGGCCGCTGACCATGTCGGGAATGACCAGCGCGGTGCCGCGGTACGGGATGTGGACGATGTACGTGCCCGTCATCGACTTGAAGAGCTCGCCGGTGAGGTGAACGATGGTGCCGTTGCCGCTCGAGCCGAAGTTGAACTGGCCCGGCTTCGCCTTGATCTCGGCGATCAGCTCGGCCACCGTGTTCGCCTTCACGCTCGGCGACACGACGAGCACGTTGGTCGCGTTGGCCACGTGCGCGACCGGCGTGAAGTCGGTCTGCGCGTTGTACGGAATCTTCGGATTCAGGCTGGGGCCGATCGAGTGCGTCGAACTCGTCGCCATCTGGATCGTGTAGCCGTCGGGCGCGCTCTTCGCGACGAGGTCGCTGCCCAGCGCTCCGCCCGCGCCCGGCTTGTTGTCGACGATCACCTGCTGCTTCAGCCGCTCCGAGAGCATGCGCGCGAGCTCGCGCGACAGGATGTCGGTGGCGCCGGCGGGCGGGAAGGGCACGACCAGGCGGATCGGCTTGGTCGGGTAAGACTGGGCGGTCGCGATGGCGGGCAGTACCGCGAGCGCGAGAGCGGCGAGGACTTTGTACGGTTTCACGGAGCTTCCTGATGAGCGGCGACGCGCGTGCGCGCGTCGCCGCGGGGTGTCAGTCGACCTCTTGGAACGCTTCCTCGCGCTTCCTGCTGATCTGCGGCAAGGCAACGATGACGACCAGCGCGGCCGCCGCGATCAGCAGCCCCAGCGACAGCGGGCGCGTGAAGAACACCGTCGGATCGCCCCGCGACAGCAGCATGGCGCGGCGCAGGTTCTCTTCCATCATCGGTCCGAGGATGAAGCCGAGGATCAGCGGCGCCGGTTCGCAGCGCAGCTTGAAGAAGAGGTAGCCGAGCGCGCCGAAGGCCGCCGTCATCAGGACGTCGAACGGGTTGTTGTTGATCGAGTAGACGCCGATCGCGCAGAACACCAGGATCGCCGGGTAGAGCAGGCGGTACGGCACCTTCAGCAGCTGCACCCACATGCCGATCAGCGGCAGGTTCAGGATCACCAGCATCAGGTTGCCGATCCACATCGACGCGATCAGGCCCCAGAAGAGCGTCGGGTTGCTGGTCATGACCTGCGGTCCCGGCTGGATGTTGTGGATCGTCATCGCGCCGATCATCAGCGCCATCACCGCGTTCGGCGGGATGCCGAGGGTCAGCATCGGGATGAACGACGTCTGGGCGCCGGCGTTGTTGGCCGACTCCGGCGCCGCGACGCCGCGGATGTTGCCCTGGCCGAACGGCGGGTTCGCGTTCTTGCCGCCGAGTTTCTTCTCGACGGTATACGCCGCGAAGGCGGCGAGCAGCGCTCCGCCGCCGGGCAGCACGCCGAGCACCGCGCCGAGGCCGGTGCCGCGCAGCACGGCACCCGAGGCCTGCTTCACCTCGTCCCACGTCGGCATCAGCGAGCCCACCTTGTCGGTGAACACCTGGCGCTTCTCGCCGCCGTGTTCGAGGTTGGCGATGATCTCGGCGAAGCCGAAGACGCCCATCGCGACACCCACGAACCCGATGCCGTCGGCAAGTTCCGGGATGTCGAACGCATAGCGCGACACGCCGGAGTTGACGTCGGTGCCGACCAGGCCCAGAAGCAGGCCCAGCACGATCATGCCGATCGCCTTGATCAGCGATCCGGACGCCAGCACGACGGCGCCGATCAGGCCGAGCACCATCAGCGAGAAGTACTCGGCAGGGCCGAACTTGAACGCGAGTTCGACCATCGGTGCCGCGAGCGCCGCGAGCACCAGCGTGCCGACGGTGCCGGCGAAGAACGAGCCGAGGGCGGCGGTGGCAAGCGCCGCGCCGGCGCGGCCGCGCCGCGCCATCTGGTAGCCGTCCAGGCACGTCACCACCGACGAGGACTCGCCGGGCAGGTTGACCAGGATTGCGGTCGTCGAGCCGCCGTACTGCGCGCCGTAGTAGATGCCGGCGAGCATGATCAGCGCGGACGTCGGCTCCAGCGAGTACGTCATCGGAAGCAGCATCGCCAGCGTGGCGATGGGACCGATGCCGGGCAGCACGCCGATCAGCGTGCCGATCATGCAGCCGATGAACGCGTAGAACAGGTTCGTGAGCGTCAGCGCCGTGCCGAAGCCGAGGAGCAGGTTGTTGATCAGGTCCATGGCGTGTCCTCAGCGCTGCATGAACGCAGGGAGGACCGGGATCGTCAGTCCGAGGCCCCAGATGAACACCGCGAGCACGAGCAGGCAGAGGCCGATCGCCAGCGGCAGGATCTCCTTCAGCTTGAACTCGCCGCTGCCGAGGCTGGAGATGATGATCAGCGCCAGCAG
>CAYGXL010000201.1:0-1490 GCA_964353935.1 uncultured Burkholderiaceae bacterium
GTTGCCGCCGTGGCGGCAACACCCCAGGAAACATTCGCCACGCCGGAGGCGGCGGTCGATGCCCTGATGGCTGCGCTGAAGGCCGATAGCGACGGGCCGCTGACGGCCCTGTTCGGCGAGGAGCACAAGGTCAAGCTGTTCGATCCCGATCCCGCGGCGGCGAAGGCGAACCGCGTCAGGATCGTCGAATCGATGCAGACGCTGCGCGTGCTGAAGGAGCCCAGCGCCGACCGTCGCATCCTCGTGATCGGCGCCAATGCGTGGCCGGTACCGTTCCCCATCGTGAAGGCCGGCGACCGCTGGCGCTTCGCGACCGAGGAAGGTGTCGAGGAACTCATCAATCGACGGATCGGCGGCAACGAGCGCAACGCCATCTCTTCGCTGCGCGCTTTCGTCGACGCCCAGCGCGCCTATGCCTCCCGCGATCGAGACGGCGATGGCGTACTGCAGTACGCGCAGAAGGTCATGAGTTCGCCGGGCAAGCAGGATGGCCTGTACTGGCCGGCAGACCCCGCCAAGGGCGAAGAGGCCAGCCCCTTCGGGCCGCTGATCGCCGAAGCCGCTCCTTACACGGCGGGCCACAAGGCGGGCGAGCCGTACCGCGGGTATTACTTCCGCATCCTGCCGCGGCAGGGCACGAACGCGGCGGGCGGTGCCTACGGCTACGTGATCAACGGCCGCATGATCGCCGGCTTCGCAATGGTGGCGTATCCGGCCTACTACGGCGAGAGCGGCGTGATGACGTTCATCGTCAACCACAACGGCGTGGTGTACGAGCGCGACCTCGGCCCGAACACGGCCAAGCTGGCGCCCGGCATCACGGCCTTCGACCCGGGCAAGGGCTGGAACGTCGTGAAGCCCGAATGATTTCTTCCTTCAATCCCCTCTCAATGAACTGGAGCCACTCCATGCGTCTTTCTTTACTTGTTGCTGCCGTTGTTTCCACCTTTGCGCTGGTCCAGCCTGCGGGCGCGCAGACGAGCAATGCCGCAGTGGCCAGTGCGCCCGGAAAGGTCGGCGTCGCGCAGACGGTGGAAGTCAGCGCGACCATCACGGCGATCGACAAGGCGACGCGCGGCATCACTCTGAAGGGACCGAAAGGCGACGAGGTGAAGGTCGTCGCGGGGCCCGAGGTCAAGAACTTCGAACAGCTGAAAGTCGGCGACGTCGTGCAGTTGAAGTTCCTGGAGTCACTGGTGCTCGAACTGAAGAAGGGCGGCGGCCTGAAGGTCGAGAAGACCGAGGCGGTCGGCGGGGCGCGCGCCAAACCGGGCGAGACGCCGGGAGGCGTCGTCGGGCGGCAGGTCACCGTGGTCGGCGACGTCATCAAGCTGGACGCGGCGACTCAGACCATCACGGTGAAAGGTCCGCAGCGAACGGTCGATCTGAAGGCGCGCGACCCCGAGCAGTTCAAGCTCGTCGCCGTGGGCGACCAGATCCAGGCGACCTACACGGAGGCGCTGGCGGTGGCGGTGACGCCGGTGGCCAAG
>CAYGXL010000201.1:1590-4616 GCA_964353935.1 uncultured Burkholderiaceae bacterium
TGGGCTGGACTGCCTGGCGCAAGCGCCTCGTGCGTGCTGGACACCGCTGGTTGGACACCGGGCAGTTTTTTCCTCGTAGCACTGCAAAGGAGCAAACATGCGTAGATGGATTCTTGCGGCGGCATTGCTGGCCTCGGGGCCTGCCATGGCGGTCGATTCGAGCAACTTCCAGTTGCGAAGCGCGGGCGATCTCGTGCAGGCCTGCAGCGTCAAGCCGGACCACCCGCTCCATGCGAATGCGATGGGCTTCTGTCACGGGTTGCTTGTGGGCGCGTATCGCGTTTACGAGTCCACCGTGAAGGCCGAGGACCGGCTCGTCTGTCCTCCAAGCGCGATGCCGACCCGCGCGAAGGTGATGAACGACTTCGTCGCATGGGCCGGGTCGCGCCCGCAGTACATGAAGGACGCTCCGGTCGATACGCTGTTCAGGTATCTCGCGGAAGCGTTTCCGTGCCGGAAGTGACGAGACGAAGCCACCTGTGAAGAGGGAACACCGGATGAAACACAACATGACGATCTGCTGTGCGCTCGCCGCGACGCTGGCACTTGCAGGCTGCGAGAGCATGAGTGACACGCAAAGGCGCACGACGACCGGGGCTGCGATCGGCGGCGTCGCTGCCGGCGTTGTGACGGGCGAATGGGGCTGGGCTGCCGCAGGCGCGGCGGTCGGCGCGGCGAGCGGCTTCCTGTACGACCAGAGCAGGCAGAACGAGCAGAAGGCGTTCGAGAGGGGCGTCAAGGAAGGCCAGAGCAAGCCGAGGTAGGCGCGCCGGCGGTCAGGCGTGCGAACTGGAATGCGGCGATGATCGCCCTGATCCAGCGCGTCGCGCAGGCCTCTGTTTCGGTCGACGGCGCCACGGTCGGGCAGATCGGCCGCGGCGTGCTCGCGCTTGTTTGCGCCGAGAGAAACGACACGGAAGCCGAGGCCGCCGCGCTGGTCACGAAGTTGCTCGGGTACCGTATCTTTCCGGACGAGCAGGGCCGCATGAACAGGAGCCTCGCCGACGTCGGTGGCGGGCTGCTGGCAGTGCCGCAGTTCACCCTGGCGGCGGACACCAACAGCGGGACGCGTCCGAGCTTCACGCCGGCGGCGCCGCCCGAACTCGGCGAGCGGCTGTTCGGCGAATTCGTGCGAGTCGCGCTCGAGCGCCACGCGCACGTGGCCACGGGCATGTTCGGCGCGTACATGCAGGTGCAGTTGATCAACGACGGGCCGGTGACGTTCTGGCTGCAGACGCGCCGTCCTGCTGGATGACCGAGAGGAGTCGACGATGAAGCTCAGGAGTGATTCGTTTCAGGACGGCCAGCCGATACCGGGCGAGTACGCGTTCTGCGTGATCGATCCGAAGTCGCACGTGACGCTGTCGGGCAACCGCAATCCGCACCTCGCATGGGACGACGTGCCGGCCGGCACCCGGTCGTTCGTGCTGATCTGCCACGACGTCGACGTGCCGAGCAAGCCCGACGATCTCTTCAAGGACGACTTCGAGATCCCGTCGACGCTGCCGCGCGTGGACTTCCATCACTGGGTGCTGGTCGACATTCCCGCTGGCGACACGTCCATCCCTGCCGGCAGCTACTCGAAGGAAGTGACGCCGCGCGGCAAGGCCGGGCCGGCCACACCGGAGGGCACGCGCCAGGGCATCAACGACTACACCGGCTGGTTCGCGTCCGACCACGACATGAACGGCGACTACTACGGGTACGACGGCCCGTGCCCGCCCTGGAACGACTCGATCGTGCACCACTACGTCTTCACCCTGCACGCGCTCGACGTCGAGCGTGCCGCGGTCGACGGCAAGTTCACCGGACCGGACGTGCTGAAGGCCATCGAAGGGCACGTGCTCGCGAAAGCGGCGATCACCGGCACCTACACGCTGAACCCGCGGCTCGCGTGAGGATCGCCGGGTGACGACTCAGCTGCTGGTGATCCGGCACGGCGAGACGGCGTGGAATGCCGAGCATCGCATCCAGGGCCATCTCGACATCCCGCTGTCGGCCACCGGACTCCGCCAGGCGGCGCAGCTCGCCGAGCGGCTCGCCGGAGAGGGCGTCGGCGTCGACGCCGTCTACTCCAGTGAACTCGCGCGCGCCTGGCTGACGGCGCTTCCGCTCGCGGAGCGCCTGGGCCTCGAGGTGATTCCCGAGCGGCGCCTGCGCGAGCGGTCATTCGGCATCTTCGAGGGACTGACGCTCGACGAGATCGCCGCGCGGCACTCCGAGTCGTTCCGGTTGTGGCGCGGGCGCGATCCGCTGTGGGCCATGGAGGGGGGCGAGACGGGCCAGCAACTGATCGATCGCGTGCTGGAAGCCCTGCACGACATCGCGGGCCGGCACCGCGGGCAGACGGTCGCGATCGTCACCCATGGCGGCGTGCTCGACGTGGCCTACCGCGCGGCGCGCGCGCTCGACTGGGACGCGCCGCGCGAGCACCAGATGCTGAACGCCAGCATCAACCGGGTGCGCGTGACCTTCTCCCCGCCCGCGCTCGCGATGGTGGACTGGGGCGACGTCGCGCACCTGGCCGAGTCGCGCGACGAGACGCTGACCTAGGCTTTCCGCTCCAACGGACCGCGGCGTGCCCTTGACCGCCGCCAATCCGGCCGCGTCCGGTGCCCCTAAATTGAATGCATGAATGGGGTCGTGTCACTGGTCCTGACGTTCTTGGTCAGCGCGGCGGTCGGCCTGCTGGTCGGGCTGGAGCGCGAGCGCAAGCCATCGGCCAAGGCGGGCGTGCGGACCTTCACCCTCATCGCGCTGCTCGGCTCGCTCAGCGCGCTGCTGGCGGAAGCCACCGACTCGGCCTGGACGCTGGGGGCGGGTGCGGTCGCGGTCACCGGAGCGCTGGTGGCCGCCTATCTGCAGGACCGGGAGTCGGTCAAGGACGACTCGGGCACCACGACGGTGATGGCCGCGCGCGTTGTCTTCTTCCTCGGCGCGATCAACTACTACGGCTACCGCACCCCGGCGGTCGCGCTGGGGGTCGGCATGACGGTCCTGCTCTACTTCAAGGCGGAGATCGAAGG
>CAYGXL010000202.1:0-1787 GCA_964353935.1 uncultured Burkholderiaceae bacterium
GTCAGCGCCAAGCCGATGAACGTGATCATCACGAACGCGTGCATCACGATCTCGACCGGACCGAAGCGCCGGTAGTGGCGGCCGGAGCCCGCGTGGGTGCGCGCGACGGAAAGGGAGGAGTCGATTGCAATCGAGTTGGGCATGGTGTCCTTCCTTCAGCGGCCGCGACCGCGGCGTTCACGCACTTCTTTCAGCTCGCGCATCATCCACAGCAGGGTGTGCAGGCCGAAGAAGGAGAACACCCCGATCAGCAGCCACACCATGAAGAGCCGCGTGTAGTAGAGGATGGGCTCGCCCTCGCGGTCGTGCGGGTTGCCGTGCGGCTTGAAGGCGGCGAAGTTGGCGTTCGCGCCCGGGTGGCAGCTGCGGCAGGTGCTGACGCGGTTCTCGGGCGAGATCATCGACTTCGGATTGGATGCCGGCAGCACCTCGTGCGCGCCGTGGCAGCTGGAACAGGTGGCGACGCGCGTGTAGCCCAGCTCCGTCACCTGGCCGTGGTACGTGTCGCGGTACGTCGTCAGCAGGCCGCCGTGGCAGTTGCCGCACTCCTTGATGACATCGACCTGCCACTGCGCCGAGGTGTGCGACTGGATCCCGTGCGTGCTGTGGCAATCGATGCAGGTCGGCGCGGCCGAGTTGCCGGCCTGGCGCACGGTGCCGTGCTGGCTGCCGCTGAAGCGGCTGTAGACCTGCTGGTGGCAGCTGCCGCACATCAGCGCGACATTCTCGCGGTTGACGCGGCTCTCGGCATCCATCTTGCCGCGGATCTTGTGGGCGCCATGGCATCCGGTGCAGGTCGGCGCCTTGCCGGCATCCGCGCCCTTGCCGTTGGTCTTCGCCCCGTGGATGCTGTCGTGGTACTTCGCGACGATGTTGCCGCCGGGCAGATGGGCTTTCTGGACCACGGCATCGTTGCCGTGGCACGAACCGCAGGTGGACTCGATCTTCGCGACGTGCGTGCGCGACGCGGGATCGCTGGACTTCCTGATGTCGTGGTTGCCATGGCAGTCGGTGCAGGTCGCGGCGACCATGTTGCCGCCCTTGCGCGCCTTCGCATGCGCGGTCGACTGATACTCCTTCACGGCCGCCTCGTGGCAGCCCGCGCAGTTGGCCGGCTTCAGCTTCGGCTCGTGCGGCAGTTTTTCCGCCGATACGTCGCTGTGGCAGTCGGTGCACTTGAACTGCATCTGCCCGTGCACGGAACCGGCGAAAGCCTTGGCGTCCACGGCGATCGACTTGCCGCTCCCGGACTTCGCTGCCGGGTCCGCGTGGCACATCATGCAGCTCTCGTTGGGATTCGGAGGGGGAGCTGCGGCGGCGGCAGGGGCAGGCTTGGCGTCGAGCGATAGGGATACAGTCAGAGCGGCCAGCGCCACCAGGCCGGGCATAAGGCGAGACAGACGGATTTTCAGCATGTTGGGCCCGCGCATCGAATCATTCGGCATTCAACGTCGGCGCGCGGTGAATGCGCATCAGGGCGCGCTGCATGGTCATGGCGCGGGCAGTGTTGCATGCGACTCCCATGCACCGTTGACACACGTCAAGGCGGCCACCGCGCTTTCCCCGCGAAGCACAGGGGTTTCGATGGCGTCAAATGAACCGATCTCTTCGCCGGCTTCCGGTCGCATGCGGACACGGTCGAAGTTGCGCCTCGTCAAACGCGCTGTCGCGCCGCTGCTACGCTAAACAGGCGTTTCATGCGCAACTCGCAGCACATGCCTCGCATCGACAGCACGGAGACCCCATGAAAGCCCGTTGCACTCTCATCGCGGCGATCGTCGCCGTCG
>CAYGXL010000202.1:1887-4609 GCA_964353935.1 uncultured Burkholderiaceae bacterium
CACGGAGACCCCATGAAAGCCCGTTGCACTCTCATCGCGGCGATCGTCGCCGTCGCCATGCCCGCGCTCGCGTTCGCGCAGGCCGGCACCTTCAACGTCCGCCAGCTCACGCCCGAGACGGCCGCCAAGGCCACGCGCGCGGCGCTCGACGATTGCCGCAAGCGCGGCTATCAGGTGGCCGTCGCCGTCGTCGACCGTGCCGGCGTGGCACAGGCCCTGATGCGCGACCGCTTCGCCGGACCGCACACCGTCAGCACCGCGATCAACAAGGGCTGGACCGCGATCAGTTTCCGCACCGACACGCTCGAGTTCGGCCGCGCGACCGCCGGGGCCAGCGAGAGCGCCGGCATTCGTCACTTGCCCAATGTGGTCGCGGTAGGCGGCGGAGTGAACATCCAGGCCGGTGGAACGACCGTCGGCGCGATCGGCGTCTCGGGCGCGCCGACCGGCGAAGCCGACGAGGCCTGCGCCAAGGCCGGCATCGCCGCGATCCGCGACGAACTGGACTTCTAGGGATTGATAACCCCTGGATCGCGCATGCGCGATCCAGGCGGCCCTGGCGCGACCGCGGAGGTGCCCGCGATACCATCGACGGCGTGACCTCCCGTCTCACGCCGTTGACGGCAGCGCTGCTCGTCCTGCCGCCTCTGTTCTGGGCCGGCAACGCCGTCGTCGGACGCGCGCTGGTCGGCCACTTTCCCCCGCTGGCCTTGTCGTTCTGGCGCTGGGCACTGGCGTTCGCGATCCTGCTGCCGTTCGCCGCGCGATCGATCCGGGCGCATCGCGACACGATCCGCTCGCACTGGCGGGCGCTCGCCGTCCTGAGTTTTCTCGGCGTGGCCTGCTACAACTCGCTTCAGTACCTCGCGCTGCAGACGTCGGGCGCGGTCAACGCGACCCTCATCGGCGCTTCCGGGCCGGTGGCCGGCCTGCTGATCGGCGCGGCGTTTTATCAGGCCCGAGTGACCCACCGGCAATCGATCGGCGCGGCGCTGTCGGCCGCCGGCGTCCTGTGGGTGATCGCGCGCGGCGACCTGGCCAACCTGCTCGCGCTCCAGTTCGCGATCGGCGACCTGATCATGCTGGTAGCGACCGTGCTGTGGAGTTTCTACACGTGGATGCTGCGGCGCCAGCGGCCGCCGCTGCCGATGACTGCGTTCCTGGCAGTGCAGATCGGGCTCGGCGCGCTGATGATCCTGCCCCTCTACCTGATCGAACTCGCCATCACGCAGCGCGTCCCGGAAGCCAACGCGGCCAACGTCGCGGCCCTCGTCTACGTGGCCGTGCTGCCCTCGATCGTTGCCTACTACTGCTGGGACCGGGGCGTGGCGCGCGCCGGCGCCGTCCTGCCGATGCACTTCGTCAACCTGACGCCGGTGTTCACGGCCTTGCTCGCGACGTTCTTCCTCGCCGAGCCGATCGGCCTGTATCACCTCGTGGGCGGAGCCCTGATCCTGGTCGGCATCCACCTCGCGAACCGGCCCGTGGCCTGACCAGCGGCGCGCCGGATGCGCGCGGGCGCGCAGGAGGCGGTGGCTACAATGCCGCGTCCCGCGGACTCACCCCTGCCCAGGCCAAGGCCATTCGATGCCGATGCGTAACGACCAGGTCGTCACCGTACGACGCACCGACTACCGGCCACCCGCCTTCCTGCTCGACCGGGTCGTGCTCGAGTTCGACCTCGACCCCGCGTCGACGCGCGTCACGTCTACCCTCGAAGTCCGTCGCAACCAGGCCCTTCCAGGCAACACCGGCCCGCTGGTCCTCGACGGCGAAGACCTCGAACTGGAGGAGGTGGACGTCGATGGCACGGCACTGGCGCGCGCCGGCTACGAACTGATCGACGGCGCGCTGCGCATCCAGGCGCCCTCCGATCGCTTCACCGTCCGGACCGTCAACCGCATCAGCCCGGAGTCGAACACCGAGCTGATGGGCCTGTTCGTTTCGAACGGCAATTTCTTCAGCCAGTGCGAGGCCGAGGGCTTCCGCCGCATCACCTTCTTCCCGGACCGGCCCGACGTGATGGCGCCGTACCGCGTGACCGTGCGCGCGGACGAAGGCCGCTATCCGGTGCTGCTGTCGAACGGCAACCTGGTCGAGCAGGGCCGGCTCGACGACGGCCGCCACTACGCGGTGTGGGACGACCCGTTCGCCAAGCCGAGCTACCTGTTCGCGCTGGTCGCCGGCCGCTTCGACGTGCACGAGGACCGCGTCGTGCGCGCCAGCGGCCGCGAAGCCCTGCTGCAGGTCTACGTCGAGCCCGGCAACCTCGACAAGACCGCGCACGCGATGGCGAGCCTGAAGCGCGCGATCGCGTGGGACGAGCGCCGGTTCGGGCTGGAACTCGACCTCGATCGCTTCATGATCGTCGCGTCCAACCACTTCAACATGGGGGCGATGGAAAACAAGGGCCTCAACATCTTCAACGCGAAGTACGTGCTGGCGAATCCGAGGGTCGCCACGGACCTCGACTACGCCGGCATCGAGTCCATCGTCGGCCACGAATACTTCCACAACTGGACCGGCAACCGCGTCACCTGCCGCGACTGGTTCCAGTTGAGCCTGAAGGAAGGCCTGACCGTGTTCCGCGACCAGGAGTTCGCCGCCGACATGATGGGCGACGCCGCCAGCCGCGCGGTCAAGCGCATCGAGGACGTGCGCCTGCTGCGCGCGGTGCAGTTCCCCGAGGACAGCGGCCCGATGTCGCATCCGGTGCGGCCCG
>CAYGXL010000203.1:0-4582 GCA_964353935.1 uncultured Burkholderiaceae bacterium
CGCCGTCCCCCCAAGGGGGAGCGAGCGCCTTCGGAGCGGCCGGGCGGCGCTCATGTTGTCCCCTCGAAGATGCGCCTAAGCGGCGCTTCGTACCGGGCCTTGATCGACGCGACGAGCGCAGCCTCGTCGCCGACATTCAGCGCGTGGACCAGCAGGTGCTTCCGATCCTCAGTCAGGTCCGCGGATAGCGTTCCGGGCGTCATCGTGATGATCCCGGCCAGCGTGGCGATCCCGTGCGGATCGCGGATGTCGAGCGGCAGCCAGACAAAGCGCGGATGGATGCGACGCTCCGGACCGATGATCAGCCAAGCCACCTGCACGTTCGACACGACGATGTCCCGGAGCACGGTCACGGCGAGGGCCGCGAGCGTCGGCCACGACCGCAGGTGAAACCGGTCGGGCCGGAACGGCTCCGTGAACCACGGGATCGCGATGCCGAGCACGGCAGCCAGCGCGAAGTGCCCAGCCGACAGGCCGTTGAGCAGCAGCCATGCGCCGAAGAGGACCACGCTCAGCAGAGGCGCGGGAACAAGTCGCGACATCACGGCTTCTTCATCCCTTCGCGCGGCGTCCACGCTGGCGGGACCGGCTGCGCCCCGAGCACCGCGTCGACATAGGCACGGCGATCCAGCAGTTGCGCCGCGGTCGACTCGGCGTACCGCGTCATCGGACCGGCATTCAGCACGACCAGCAGCATCGCGACCGTCAGCCAGCCGATCGCAAGGCGCTCGATGCGCGCCGGTCGCGCCGCCGCCGTCTGCGCCCGGTTCGCGTCAGCCGCCTTCCAGAAGACGGTGGATCCCGCGCGCGCGACGGCGATCATCATGCCGAGGCCGGACAGGAGCAGCGCGGCCCAGGTGGCAGCCATCAGCGGCAGGTCCGTGGTCGCGCGCAACAGCAGCGCCTTGCCGATGAAGCCGCCCATCGGAGGCAGGCCCGCGGCCTCGAGCGCGAACACGAAGAACAGCACGCCGTACGCCGCGCGGTACGCGAGCGGGGCAGGAATCATCGCGTCGTCCGCCTCGCCACGGCCGCTCGCGATCGAATCGACCAGCAGGAACAACGCGGCGGCGACGAGTGTGCTGTTGACGAGATAGAAGAGGGCCGCGCTCAGCGTCTCCGCCGACCCGAGCCCGATCGCCAGCAGCAGCGTGCCGGCCGAGGCGATGACGAGGTACGACACCAGGGTGCGTAATCGGACCGCTGCAAGCGTTCCAAGCGCGGCCAGGGCCAGCGTGCCGATCGCAAGCCACGGAAGCCATGGATCGGCGACGTCGACCGCCACGCCGGCGTCGTCGCCGAAGATCAGGGTGGTGACGCGCGCGACGCAATAGACGCCGACCTTGGTCATGATCGCGAACAGCGCGGCCACCGGGGCCGACGCGGCGCGATACGTGTCCGGCAGCCAGAAGTACAGCGGCAGGAGCGCGGCCTTGACGCCGAACACGACGATCAGCAGCAGCGCCGCCGCGCGGACGAGCGCTGCCTGCTCAGGCCCAAGCGCAGCCACGCGCTGCGCCAGGTCGGCCATGTTCAGCGTGCCCGTGATGCCGTACAGCAATGCCACCGCCACGAGAAACAGCGCCGACCCGGCGAGGTTGAAGCCGACATAGTGGATCGCCGCCTTCAGGCGCGCAGCCCCGCCGCCGTGGAGCAGCAGGCCGTACGACGCGATGAGCAGCACCTCGAAGAACACGAACAGGTTGAAGAGGTCGGCCGTGAGGAACGCGCCGTTCAGGCCCATCAGCTGGAACTGGAACAGCGCGTGGTAATGGAGCCCCTGCGCGTCGTGCGCACCGCGCGCCCCGCCGCCGCGCGCGTACAGCACGCTCGCGATGGCCACGACAGCCGTCAGCACCAGCATCAGTGCGGACAGGCGGTCGAGCGCCAGCGCGATGCCGAACGGCGCCTTCCAGTTGCCGAGCAGGTAGGCGTGCACCGACCCGCTCGCCGCAGCACTGGCCAGGTGGAGCGCAACGCCGAGCAGAACAAACGTCGTTCCGATCGACAGGGCGCGCGCGACGCTCGCCGCCCGCCGCTCGAACAGCAGGCACGCTGCCCCCGCGAGCAGTGGAAGCACCACAGGAACGACGATCCAGTGCGGCCAGTTCACCGCGGTTCCTCGCCGTCGACGTGATCGCTGTCCGTCTCCGCGCGCGCCACGAGCGCGATCACGAGCAGCAAGGCCGTCATCGCGAAGCTGATCACGATGGCGGTCAGCACGAGCGCCTGCGGCAGCGGGTCGGCGTAGTTGGCCAGCACGGGCGCCTGGCTGCCGTCGAGTATCGGCGGCCGCCCCACGGTCAGGCGCCCCATCACGAAGATCAGCAGGTTGACGGCATACGACAACAGGGTGAGGCCGAGCACCAGATCGAAGGTCCGCGCGCGCAGCATCAGGTAGATGCCGGTGCCGGTGAGAACGCCCACGAAGATGGCGACCATCAGTTCCATCACGACGCTCCCGGTCCCGCGCCCGGCTGCAGGCGGCCGATGGCGGTCAGCATCACCATGGTCCCGCCCACGACCGTGAGGAACACGCCAAGGTCGAAGAGGCTGGCGCTCGCGAGCGGCACGGCACCGACCAGTGGAAGCACCGGATAGTCGTAGGTGCTGGTCAGGAAGGGATGTCCCAGCAGCCCGCTGCCGACCCCGGTCAGCGCCGCGATCAACAGCCCGGCGGCGATCCAGTGCCGGAAGTCCGTGCGCAGCCGTTCGTTCACCCAGTGCTCTCCATGGGCGAGGCTCAGCAGCACCATTGCGATCGCGAGCACCAGTCCCGCGATGAAGCCGCCCCCGGGAAGGTTGTGACCACGCAGGAACAGGTGCAGGGCCACCAGAACGGCAAGCGGCAGCAGCAGGCGCGTGACGAGTTTCAGCATCAGCGGGTGCGCGTTGCGCTCGGTCGGCGCCGGCAAGCGCGTGCCCTGCATCGCCGGCGGGCGCCGTCCATCCAGCAGCGCCGCGATGATCAGAGCGGCGATGCCGAGCACGGCGATCTCGCCCAGGGTGTCGAAGCCCCGGTAGTCGACGATGATCACGTTGACGGCGTTCGCGCCGCCTCCCAGCGCAACCGCGGTCTCCAGGAAGTACGGCGAGATCGAGTCGAAGGGCCGTGCCAGCACCATCCACACCACGGCCGTTGCGCCCAGCCCTGCCGCGCAGGCGACGATCGCGTGCAGCGTTCGCCGCGCGGTTGATCGTTCGGGCGGACTCTCCTGCGGCAGCCAGTTCAGCGCGAGCATCATCAGGATGACGGTCGCCACCTCGACCAGCAGTTGCGTCAGCGCGAGATCCGGGGCCGACAAGTAGACAAATACCAGCGCGACGACGAGGCCGACCGCGCCGAGGACCGTGATGGCGAGCAGGCGACGCCGGAACTCGACCAGCGTCGCGAGCGCCGCCGCGATGCCGACGAACCACAGCAACGCGAACGCAGGGGACGGCGGCGTCGACGGACCGGGCGTCATTTGGAAGGTGGCGTCGAGCAGGAAGGGAAGCAGGCCGGCCGTCAGCGCCATCGCCACGAGCAGCAGCAGGTAGCGCTGCAGGCTGCCGTTCTGCAGGCCGAGCGTCAGGTCGCGCGCCGCCTTCACCGTCCCCGCCAGGACGACCGCAAACGCCTCGCGACCACCGCGCGGCACCTGGACGATCAGGTGCAGGTTGATGAAGCGCTGCAGGCCGAAATACAGCGCAACGCCGCCGGCGAGCGCGACGAGCGACATCACGAGCGGCGTGTTGAACCCGTGCCACAGGGCCAGGCTGTACGCGGGAAGCGGCGCGCCCAGCGCCGCGCGGGCGCCAGCCGCGAGGATCGGGCCGACCGTCAGGCCTGGAGCGATGCCGACGGCGAGGCAGACGAGGGCAAGGATCTCCACCGGAACTCGCATGAAGCGCGGCGGCTCGTGCGGGGTCTTCGGCAGGTCGACGGGCTCACCGTTGAAGAACACGTCGTGGATGAAGCGTGTGCTGTAGGCGACGCTGAACACTCCCGCCAGCGTCGCGCCGACCGGCAGCAGCCACGCCATCAGCGGGTGCGCGTCGCTCTCGAGCGCCTCCGCGAAGAACATCTCCTTCGAGAGGAAGCCGTTCAGCAGCGGCACGCCCGCCATCGCTGCGCTCGCGACGATCGCGAGCAGCGCGGTCCACGGCATGTACTTCCACAGGCCGTTCAGCTTGCGCATGTCGCGCGACCCGGTTTCGTGATCGATGATCCCCGCGGCCATGAAGAGCGACGCCTTGAAGGTCGCGTGGTTGAGGATGTGGAAGACCCCGGCCACCACGGCCAGCGGCGAGTCGAGGCCGAACAGCAGCGTGATCAGCCCCAGGTGGCTGATCGTCGAATACGCCAGCAGTCCCTTCAGGTCGTGCTTGAAGATCGCGAAGTACGCGCCGAGCAGCAGCGTCGCCAGCCCGGTCGGCGCGACGATCCAGAACCACGCTTCGGACCCGCCGAGCGCCGGGTAGAGCCGCGCGAGCAGGAACACGCCCGCCTTGACCATCGTGGCCGAGTGCAGGTAGGCGGAAACGGGCGTCGGCGCCGCCATCGCGTGCGGCAGCCAGAAGTGGAACGGGAACTGCGCGC
>CAYGXL010000204.1:0-4526 GCA_964353935.1 uncultured Burkholderiaceae bacterium
CGCGACGCCGGCATGTTCGACGTCTCGCACATGTGCCCGGTCGACGTGAAGGGCGCCGATGCGCGCGCGTTCCTGCGCACCCTCGTCGCCAACAACGTCGACCGCCTGACTCAACCCGGCAAGGCGCTGTACTCGTGCATGCTGAACCCTGCCGGCGGGGTGGTCGACGACCTGATCATCTACTTCCTGGGCAATGACTGGTTCCGCGTCGTCGTCAACGCGTCCACCGCCGGCAAGGACCTCGCGTGGATGGAGAAGGTGCGGCTCGAGCGCGCCTTCACCGTGACCGTCACGCCCCGCCGCGACCTCGCGATGATCGCGGTCCAGGGGCCGAACGCGCGCGCGAAGTTCTGGCAGGTGCGGCCGGCGACGAAGGCCGCCACCGAAGGCCTCGGCGTGTTCTTCGCCGCCGCGGTCGGCGACCTCTTCGTGGCCCGCACGGGCTACACCGGCGAGGACGGCTTCGAGGTGATGCTGCCGGCCGGGCAGGCCGCGGCGCTGTGGGCGGACCTCGAGGCCGCGGGCGTCGCCGAGGCCGGGCTGGGCGCGCGCGACACGCTGCGCCTGGAAGCGGGGATGAACCTGTACGGCAACGACATGGACGAGACGATCTCGCCGCTCGACGCCGGGCTGGCCTGGACGGTCGACCTGAAGACCCCGCGCGAGTTCGTCGGTCGTGCCGCGCTGGAGCAGCAGTTGGCAGATGCGGGCGCGCGCAAGGCGCTCGTCGGGCTGAAACTGCTCGACAAGGGCGTGTTGCGATCGCACCAGAAGGTCGTCACGCCGCAGGGCGAGGGCGAGATCACCAGCGGGACGTTCGCGCCGACGCTCGGGTTCTCCGTCGCGATGGCGCGCGTGCCGCCGGGCGTGAAACCGGGCGACACCGTGCAGGTCGACGTCCGCGGCAAGATGCTCGCCGCGCAGGTGGTGAAGATGCCGTTCGTGCGCAACGGCAAACCGATGATCTGAGCGTCGCAGGTGTACGCGGCGCTGCGCGCCGCACGTGCACCTGCTCCGAATAGTGAGCGAGCCAGGTTTCGGAGCGGCCGGGCACCCGGCTCGAAGTCAAAGACAACGAAAGAGCAACGAACAGTCAGAGAGAGGAGAGATCATGAAATTCCCCGCGGAACTGAAGTACACATTGACGCACGAGTGGGTGAAGAAGGGCGATGACGGCCTGCTGTGGGTCGGCATCACCGACGCCGCGCAGGACATGCTCGGCGACCTGGTCTTCGTCGGCGACATCAAGGTCGGCCAGACGCTGAAGGCGGCCGAAACGGCCGGCGTGGTGGAGTCGGTGAAGGCGGCGTCGGACATCTATGCGCCGGTCGACGGCGAGGTGGTCGCGTTCAACGAGGCGCTCGAGTCCGAGCCGCAGCAGATCAACGCCGATCCGTACAGCGCGTGGATCTTCAAGATGAAGAGCGCGGCGTCCATCGACGGGCTGCTCGACGCGAAGACGTACGAGTCCAATGTCGCCGATCCGCACTAGCGCGCTCGCGCTCGCCCTCGCGGCGATCGCCGCGCTGTGCGCGGTCGCCGTCCCCGCGCGCGCCGCGGACGCCCCGCCCGCGTGGCTGGCCGGCTGCTGGCAGGGCGAAGCCGGGACCGCGGCGGCAAACGCGTTCGAGGCCTGGTCGGCGCCCCGCGCGGACCGCATGCTTGGGGTCAGCCAGACGCTGCGCGGCGCCGGCTCGATGTTCGAGTTCATGCGCATCGAACGCGGCGAGCGTGGACTGCGCTTCGTGGCGCAGCCGGGCGGACGCCCGCCGACCGAGTTCCAGGCCCAGCGCGTGGAGGCCCAGCGCATCCTCTTCGCGAATCCGCAGAACGATTTTCCGAAGTACATCGACTACCGCCGCGACGGCGACCGCCTCGAAGCGCGCCTGTCCGCGGCCGCGCCCGACCAGGAAGGCGCCCGCGCGCTCTATGCCTTCCGCCGCGTCGCCTGCGAAACCATCTTTGCTGCCCGATAAAGACACCATGACCACGCTTGCCCAGCTCGAAAACCACGGCGAATTCCACGCGCGCCACATCGGTCCGGACGACGCCGAGATCGATGAGATGCTGAAGTTCGTCGGCAGCGAGTCGCTCGACGGCCTGGTCGACGCCATCGTCCCGAAGTCGATCAAGCTCGCCGCGCCGCTGGCGCTGCCGGGCGCGATCACCGAGGAGGAGGCTCTCGCGAAGATCCGCGGCATCGCGGAGAAGAACCGGGTGTTCAGGAGCTTCATCGGCCAGGGCTATCACGGCACGCACACGCCCAAGGTCATCCTGCGCAACGTGCTCGAGAATCCCGCGTGGTACACGGCGTACACGCCGTACCAGGCCGAGATCTCGCAGGGGCGGATGGAAGCGTTGATCAACTTCCAGACGATGATCGCCGACCTCACCGGCATGGAGATCGCCAACGCGTCGCTGCTGGACGAGGCCACGGCCGCGGCCGAGGCGATGACGCTCGCCAAGCGCAGCGCGAAGAGCAAGAGCAACGTCTTCCTGGTCGCGGGCGACTGCCACCCGCAGACGATCGCGGTCGTGAAGACGCGCGCCGAGCCGCTCGGGCTCGCCGTCAAGGTCGGCTTCGTTCCCGACCTGATGAAGGAAGGCGACTACTTCGGCGTGCTGGCGCAGTACCCGTCGACGACCGGCCTGATCCACGACATGCGGCCGTTCGCCGAGCAGGCGCACGCCGCCGGCGCGCTGTTCTGCGTCGCGGCCGACCTGCTTGCGCTGACGCTGCTCGAAGCGCCGGGCGCGTGGGGCGCCGACATCGTCGTCGGCAACTCCCAGCGCTTCGGCGTTCCGTTCGGCTTCGGCGGCCCGCACGCGGCGTTCATGGGCTGCAAGGACGCGTTCAAGCGCTCGATGCCCGGCCGCCTGGTCGGCGTCTCGGTCGACTCGCAGGGCAAGCCCGCGTACCGGCTGACGCTGCAGACGCGCGAACAGCACATCCGCCGCGAGAAGGCGACGTCGAACATCTGCACCGCGCAGGTGCTGCTGGCCGTGATGGCGAGCATGTATGCCGTGTACCACGGGCCGGACGGGCTCGCGAGGATCGCGCAGCGCGTGCACCGCCTGACCGCGATCTTCGCGGAGGGGCTGAAGCGCGCCGGCCTGAAGGTCAACGGCACGTTCTTCGACACGCTGGCGGTGGCCGGTATCGACGCTGCGAAGGTGCTGGCCGCGGCGCGCGCGCACGGCATCAACCTGCGCGAGTTCAGCCCGCGCGATGTCGGCGAGCACGCCACGCAGATCGTCGGCGTCGCGTTCGACGAGACGACGACCCGCGCGGACGTCGAAACCCTGTGGGGCGTCTTCGGCGTGCAGGCGAACGTCGAAGAACTGGATGCCGCCGTCGCGGCCAACGAGACCGCGATCCCGACGGCCGTGCGCCGCACGACGCCGTTCCTGACGCACCCGGTGTTCAACGCGCATCACAGCGAGCACGAGATGCTGCGCTACCTGCGCTCGCTGGCCGACAAGGACCTGGCGATGGACCGCTCGATGATCCCGCTGGGCTCGTGCACGATGAAGCTCAACTCGACGAGCGAGATGATTCCGGTCACCTGGCCCGAGTTCGCGAACATCCACCCGCTCGCGCCCGCCGGCCAGTCCGAGGGCTATCGACTACTGATCGACGAACTCGAGCAGATGCTGGTCGAGTGCACCGGCTACGACGCGGTCAGCCTGCAGCCGAACTCCGGCGCGCAGGGCGAGTACGCCGGCCTGCTCGCGATCCGCGCCTACCACCGCGCGCGCGGTGAAGGGCACCGCACCGTGTGCCTGATCCCGGAGAGCGCGCACGGCACCAACCCCGCCTCGGCGCAGATGTGCGGCATGGACGTCGTCGTCATCAAGACCGACCGCGACGGCAACGTCGACATCGCCGACCTGAAGGCCAAGGCCGAACAGAACGGCGCGAAGCTCGCGGCGCTGATGGTGACGTACCCCTCGACGCACGGCGTGTTCGAGGAAGCGATCGTCGACATCTGCGACATCGTCCACCGGCACGGCGGTCAGGTGTACACCGACGGCGCGAACATGAACGCGCTGGTCGGCGTGGCCAAGCCCGGCAAGTACGGCTCGGACGTCTCGCACCTGAACCTGCACAAGACCTTCTGCATTCCGCACGGCGGCGGCGGGCCGGGCGTCGGCCCCGTCGCGGTCAAGTCGCATCTCGCGCCGTACCTGCCGGGCAGGCTCGGAGCCGACAGCGACGTCGGCATGGTCAGCGCCGGCAGCTTCGGCAGCGCCAGCATCCTGCCGATCTCGTGGATGTACATCACGATGATGGGCGCCGAAGGGCTGCGGCGGGCGACGCAGGTCGCGCTGCTGAACGCCAACTACGTCGCGAAGCGGCTCGCACCGTACTACCCGACGCTGTACGCGGGCCGCAACGGCTACGTGGCGCACGAGTGCATCCTCGACCTGCGCCCCCTGAAGGACGCGAGCGGCATCGGCGCCGAGGACGTCGCCAAGCGGCTGATGGACTACGGCTTCCACGCGCCGACGCTGAGCTTCCCGGT